>JAFGSN010000059.1 GCA_016934575.1 Vicinamibacteria bacterium | reverse complement strand
GCAAGCAGCGACGACGCCGGCTCGTCGATCGATTCGATGCCGAAGGGCGCGAACCCGATGGCGTCGTGCGCGCCGATCGCGTACAGCGCGAGAACCGCGGCTTCCGCGTCGCGCCGCGCCTCGGGAATGAAGAGCGGATTGCCCGAGCGCGCGTATCGCCGGCACCACTCGGCGAAGTTCGGGAAATAGATGTCGGGCGAGAGAAAGTCGACTTCAGGCGCGCCGGCGCGCCACACGTCGATGAGGTGCGGGAGCGGACCCGCGCTCGGATACTGGCCGGGCAAGTAACCCGGACGAATGAGGGCGGCGTTGACGAACATCGGCAGTGAATACTCGGCTCTTCCGGCCGTGATCACCCGGTTCACGTAACGCGCGAAATGCCACGCCATGAAGATCTCGGCCGCGTGAGGTCCCGGGCCGAAGACCTCCTCCCAGGCGCCTTCGGTCTTTCGGCCTCGCGCCGTCCAGATTTCGCGGAGCTCCGGAATCAGCGTTTCTCGGCGAGAAACAAGGTCGTCGAGAAGCTCGCGCGGCACGGATCGCGCGAACTGCTCGTCGGCGACGGCGCTTCGGTCGCGCGCCTCGGGAATCATGCCGATCTCGTTTTCTACTTGGACCATAACCACGGTATGGTCCGCGCCGTCGATCTCGCGCAAGCGGCGCATGAGCGCGGCGAAGGCGCGCGCGTCGGCCTGAACGTTGTTTTCGCCGAAGGTTGAAAGGATCTCCAGGCCGCGGCCGGCGGAATCTTGCGCGCGCGGGAAGCGCGCGAGATCGGTTTTCACCCATGCGGGCGCGTAGCACGACATGCTGTTCTTCCAGCTCGCGAACCACAAGAGAACGAGACGCATGCCGTGCGACCGAGCATCATGGACGAGGCCGTCCACCGTGGCGAAGTCGAATCGTCCTTCGGAAGGCTCGATGACGTCCCAGTACACGGGCGCAAGGACGGTGTTGACGTTCAGTTCCTTCAGCTTGGGCCAAAACTGCCGGAGATAGTCCGGCTCCCCCGTCGAGTTGCCGAGCTCGCCGCCGCGGATAATGAACGGCCGTCCGTCGACGATGAGTTGGACGGCGGCGCCCTGTCGGCGCAGGCTCGGTGGCGGCGACGTGACGCCGACGACCGCGCCGGCCGGAGCAACTCCCAACACGGCGGTTGAGATCGTCGCAAGGACGGCGGCGCCACGCCAACGAGCGCCGCGGAATGCGAACAGGGCCGGCTTGAATCCGCTGATCGTTTCCAGATCGTCTCTGGAATGAGCTGTTCGATACATGGGGTCACTCTCCTCTGGCGGCTCGATAAAAAGACTCCAGATTGACCAGGGGAGTCCTGGGAGGCAGGTCGCAGCCCGACGACAGGACGAATGCCGGATAACCCTTGGCCATCCGAAGAAGGCGGATCGTGCTCGCGTACACCTCGTCCGGCAGGCCGTCATGGAAAACAGCGATGGGATCGAGATTGCCGCACAGGATGACCCTGCCGTCAGCCTGACGAAGAGCTTCGGCCATGTCCATCAGCGCGCCGACATGGACGATTTCAGGTCCCGATTGGAGCATTTCTTTCAGATGAACGTTCCGTGCGCCGCAGTTGTGCAGGACGACGGCGAAATCACGGGTCTGGACGTCCGCGACGATTCTTCTCAAAAAGGCGGACGAGAATCGCGCCATACCACGCGGAGAGAGCAGCCCAGCGGCGGGTTCGGCGACGATCACTCCAGCCGCGCCGGCGGCGCGGAACGCCAGAGCGTAATCGGTCAGGAATGCCGTGGCTTTTTCAAGCAGCGACAGGACGGTCTCGGGCATGGACAGCGTGCCCTCAAGAGTCTCGCTCATTCCGAAGATGCGTCCGGCCAGCGAGAGAGGGCCCGTCAACCCGCCGAGCACGGGAGCTCCGCCCGATCGAGCGACCATGAGACGCGCGGCCTCCAAATAGACGCGCGTGCGTCCGTCGCCCGCGGACGGGGCGGGCAGGCGATCGACGTCGGACGGCGCGGCCGCCAGCCGGCCGATCACCGTGGGAGTCTCATCGTCGGTCATGTGAAGCCGGCAACCGAAGGCTTCCGCTTCGACGCTCAGATCCATGGCGGTGAGCATCACCGGCGTGTCGAATCGTTCATGCAAGGCCAGGGCGGCGTCTCGTTGCTTTTCGGGATCAGTCGCCGCTTCCCGCACGCTGCCGCCGATGATCTCGAGCCCCGCGTACAAACCGATCGGCATGGCGATCGGCCGCGGACTGTTCAAGATGAAGTCGGCAAACGCAGTCTGCATCGCACGCCGTGAATCGACGACTATCGGGTCAGCTCGCTCGCCGTCGCGATGAACGTTTCGATGTTCCGAGTCGGCGCGCCGGGAGGCATGCCGCCGCCGCACGACAGGATGAGCCGCGAGCGATCCTCGACGGCGCTCAAGAGATCCGTGACGCAGCGCCGGACGTCTTCGGGCGAGCCGTCGGCCAGAACGTCTCGCGGCGGAACGTTGCCCAACAACGCGACCTTGCCGCCGGTCCAGTCCTTCATTTCATTGAGAGTGTGCTGAACGCCGAAGTTGAGGAAATTGACGCCGATCTCGGGGAGAAACGGCGCGCAGACCTTGCACGGCGCGTCGTTGTGGAAGAACTTGATCGTCACGTCCGTGTCGAACGCGCGCTTGAGATAAGGCAGGCCGAAGGTCTCGAAATCGCGCTTGCTCACGAATCCGACGATGTCGTCGAGCAGCAGGACGCCGTCGATCGACGGAAAACACTCTCGCTGGAAGGCGATCCAGTCGACCAGGAAATCCGTGACGATCGCCAGCAACTGGCGCATGCGTTCGGGATCGGTCTTGATCGCCGTCAGGAACTCGGTCGTGCCCATCAAGAAGGACGCAATGTTGAGCGGACCGCGCGCCACGGCAAAACGGATCTTGTGACCGGCTTTCTCGATCTCGGGCTCGAGATGCTGGAGACGCTTGATCACGAAAGGCAGGAGCCCTTCTTTACGCGGATTCGGTTTTTCGAGCCGCTCGACGTCGGCGGGCGCGCGGATGACTTTCTTGGCAAAGGGGAACTCGTTCTCTTCCCATACGGGAACGGCGCCGAAAGCCGACGGCTCGGTGCACATGCCGTATTCGGACCAGAAACCCGGCAAGAAGATGGTCGATGGAAACGCATCGATGGCCTTGAGGTTGTCCGCGAGATAGGCGCGATCGTCAGTGAAGTAGTCCAGGATGGCGTGCCCGGCCCAGTTGGGCAGCCAGGGACAGTCGATGATGAAGCCGGTCGGCAGAGGACGAAGCGTCTCTCCGCGAATCACGGCGACGAGAGTCTCCCATTGCTCCTGTTTCATGGCGTTGCTCCTGACCGGGCGATCATCCCTTGATCGCCTTGACGATCGCGGCGATGAATTCGGGGGTTGTGCCGCAGCAACCGCCGACGAACACGGCGCCGGCCTGAACGAGATCCCGTGTTTTCTCGGCAAACTCCCCCGGCGACATCCGATAGACGCTCCGTCCCTCGACGACTTCCGGCAGGCCGGCGTTGGGTTTGAGCCAGAGCGGCAGATCGGTCGCGGCGCGCAATCTTCCACAGACGGGGATGTAGCCCGCGATGCCGCGACCGCAATTGGCCCCGATCGCATCCGCGCCGGCCTCGACGAGCGCGGCGGCGGCATGCTCGGGCGTCGTGCCCATCATGGTGCGATCGCGCGCGGGTCCCGAGTCGAACACCATGCACGCCACCACGGGCAGTCCCGTGGCCTTGGCCGCTCCAAGCGCGGGACGCAACTCGTTCAGATCCGTGAATGTTTCGAGCACCAGGCCGTCGACGCCTTCGCCAGCGAGAGCTTGCGCCTGCTCTTGGTAGACGGCGTACAGCTCGGCCTCGTCCGTCTCGCCCATGGCCAGCATCTTGCCCGTCGGTCCCATCGAGGCGAAGACGCGGGCTCGGTCCGAAGCGGCGCGGCGCGAGATGCGGGCGCCGGAGCGATTGATGTCCGCGGCCTGATCCGCGAGACCGTGACTGGCGAGAAGCAGGCGATTGGCCCCGAAAGTATTGGTCAGGATGATCTCGCTGCCGGCCTCGACGTAGGAACGAGCCACCGCCTCGACTCGATCGGCATGGGAGAGGTTCCATGCGTCGGGACATTCGCCGGCGGCAAGGCCCAGGGCCTGGAGCTCAGTCCCCCATGCGCCGTCGCAGATCGAGGGGCCCGGGACGAGATCTTCCATGGTTTTGTGCATGCTCGTCCTCTCAGGCGCCGATCAGTTGGCGCGCCAGATCGACCGACACGGCGGCGTTCTCTCCGTATCCATCGGCGCCGATGGACTCGGCGTAACTTCGCGTGATCGGCGCCCCGCCGATCATGACCTTGACGCGTCCCCGAATTCCGGCCTCGCGAAACGCGTCGATCGCCGTTTTCATGGCCGGCATGGTCGTCGTGAGCAGCGCCGACAGCCCGATGATCTGCGCCTGCGTGTCGCGCGCGGCCGCGATGAACCGTTCAGGCGCGACGTTGATGCCCAGGTCCGTGACTTCAAAGCCGCCGCCCTCAAGCATCGCGGCGACGAGGTTCTTGCCGATGTCGTGCAAATCGCCCTGAACCGTCCCCAGCACGATTCGTCCCGCCGACTGCACGCCCTTCTTGGCGAGAAGCGGCCGCAGGATCTCGAAGACCGCCTTGGTCGCGCGCGCCGAGATCAGCAGTTCGGGAACGAAGTACTCGCCTTCCTCAAACAACCGGCCCACTTCGTTCATCGCCGGGCTGATTCCCTGGCTGATGAGATCGACCGGTTCGACGCCCCCATCCAGAGCCTGTCGTGTCAAGGACACGGCGGCCGCGGCGTCGCCCGTCAGCACTGCTTCGCGGAACTTGGCGAAATCGTACATGAAAGCTCCCTGACTCGTCACGCGCCGGATCGCGCCCGGGGATATCGCGTCAACATCGTCTCACCATCGCGGACCGTTCGGCGCTTGCGTTGACGGATCGCTCGCCGACGGCGCGCCGGCGTCTCCTGTCCGATCGCCGAGTTCTCGCTTGATGATCCGCGGTCACTGTCGCGGTTGATCGTAACGAAGCGACTTCACTGCAAAGAGCGCCATCCAATCATCATTGACTCGAGAGAAGTTTATCACGATTGACTGCGCTCAAACGTACGGCGCGCCCTCCAGTTCTTGACGGATTCACGCTTCAATCATCAACAGGAAGGCATGCCGAGGACGGCGCGTCCAAGACCGACAAGCGCGCCCGAAAAAGCGAACGGCAGGTCGCCAAGACAGAGTCGTTTCTCTGTTACGCTACGCCTTTCGGGAGAGCCAGGCGCGTCCTGCCTCCCCTCGATCGCGGTCAGCCGGCCGCGTCCCGGAGGCGCCGAAAACGGAGAAGACAAACGTGCCCCCGACGCCCGATGCGCGCGATAAGGAGCGCGACGACGAGGTTTCGCGCCTGCTCATAATGATCGTTCATCAGGCGCGCAATCCGCTCTTCACAATCTCGGCCATGATCGATCTTCTCGAGGAGGATCTTGGCGATCAAAAAGACGCGCCGGAGTTCCTGGCAACGGCTCGAGGCGAGCTTCAGCGAGTGAACGGGCTTCTGTCCGATCTCGCCGAGTACGCTGATCCCGCCGTCAAGAACCGCGCGTACACGACGCTGGCGGAAATCGCGAGCCGGGCCGTCGACGACGAACGGCCTCACGCGCGTGACGCGGACGTTCGCATCGAGTACGGCCTTGAGGAAAAGTGCTCGACGCGGATTCTGGCGCATGCGGTTAGCCTGTGCCATGCAATCCGGCGGCTGATCGCCCATGCCGTCAGTCGTTCACCGCGCGGCGGCGGCGTACGAGTCACCGTGGGAAATGGCGGAGTAGAGTGTTGGATCGAGGACCGGGGAGAGTCTCCCGGCCCGGAGATCCTCGAACGCCTCTGCGAGCCCTTTTTCGTCCGCCCCCCGGGCCAATCCGGCCTCGCCCTGGCCATCGCCCGGCGGGTCGTCGAGCTTCATGGCGGCAGGTTGAGCGCGCGGCCGAGCATGCGCGGCGGCCTGCTGGTCGCGCTATCCTTGCCGCCGGTCATGGACGGCGCCGTGGAGGAAAGATGAAGGCGAGAATCCTCGTCGTCGAGGACGATGTCGCGGTCCGCGAAGCCGTCCTGCGCTACCTGAAACGACACGACTATGAAGTCGTCGGCGCCGGCACTTGCGACGAAGCCGAGCGCGCCGCTCTCGACACGCGACCGGATCTGGCGGTCGTCGACTACGCGCTTCCCGACGGCACGGCCCTCGATCTTCTTCCGCGCGTTAAGGCGGCGGATTCGTCCTTGCCATTCGTCATTCTCACGGGCCACGGATCCGTGGAGCTGGCGGTACGGGCCATCAAGGAGGGCGCCGATCAGTTCCTGACGAAGCCGGTGGAACTGGCCGCGCTTCTTCTCATCCTCGAGCGCCTCATCGACGGCAGGCGGCGCCAGCGGATGGAGCGGGCGCGACAGGTCGTTCAGGAACGCGACGACGCCGACCCGTTCCTGGGCGCGTCCCAGGCCATCCAACGCCTCGCCGAAAGAGCGCGGCGTGTGTTGGGAAGCGACAGCCCCATCCTCATTCGAGGCGAGACGGGGACGGGCAAGGGCGTCTTGGCCCGGTGGTTGCACGACAACGGGCCGCGCGCAAAAGAAGCGTTCGTCGACGTGAACTGCGCCGGGCTCTCCCGCGAATTCCTGGAAACGGAGCTGTTCGGGCACGAGAAAGGCGCTTTCACGGGCGCAGCCGGCGTGAAGACGGGATTGCTCGAGGTCGCGGATCGAGGCACGGTTTTCCTGGACGAGATCGGCGACGTCGACCAGCAAGTTCAACCCAAGCTGCTCAAGGCGCTTGAAGAGCGCCGTTTTCGCCGCATGGGCGGGATACGTGACATTCAGATCGACGTGCGTCTCATCGCCGCCACGCATCAAGATCTCGAGAGCCTCGTCGAGCGGGGCTCGTTCCGGAGCGACCTCTTCTACCGGATCAACACACTGCCTCTCGACATTCCGCCGTTGCGAGAACGGGGCGAGGACATCCTGCCGCTCGCCCATCATTTATTGAATGCCTTCGCCGCGCACCTCGGCCGGAAGGATCTGACTCTCTCCGGGGCCGCCGACGCCGCCCTGCTGGAATACCGCTGGCCGGGGAATATCCGAGAGTTGCGCAACCTTCTCGAACGCGCCGCGCTTCTCGGCGCGCATAACCGCATCGAGCCGTCCGACCTGGGTTTGCCGGGAACCGCGCCCCGATCGGACACGACCTTGAACACTCGTCTCACGCTGCGGGAGATGGAGCGCCGGATGATCGAAGCCGTCCTGCGCGAGGAAGGCGGCCGCGTGGAAACCACGGCCAAGCGACTCGGTTTGCATCGAAGCAGCCTCTACGACAAGATCCGACGCCACGGCATCTCGATCTCCTGATAAACTGATGCGCGTCGGAACCAGGAATCCCGCGGAAGGAACGCGATCGATGAATCGCAGCAACACCATTCTGCTCGTGGATGACGACGAGACCGCGCGTAACGCGGCCCGGCGGATGATCGAGCGTCTCGGCTACGACGTCGTGGCGGTCGCGAGCGGTCAGGAAGGAATCGCGACCCTGAGCGCCGGACCGGAACGGATCTCTTGCGCAATCCTCGATCTCACCATGCCGGACATGGATGGACGCGCTTGCCTGCGCGCGCTCCGGGCCGTACGCGACGATTTGCCCGCGGTGCTGACGAGCGGTTGGTCCGAGCAGGATCACGCGACGAGCGAGCCGGCGCTCACCATTCTCCCGAAGCCTTATCGCCGCAATGATCTGGCCAGAATCCTGGAGAGCCTGATCGGTTGACGCGGAGGTTTCAACGCGTCGTCAGGAACGCCACGCCGCGGTCGTGAAGAGCGAGGATGACTCCCTGGGGATCGTCGGGGTTCGAACGCAGACGCTTGGTCTCGGTCGGTCCGACCATCGGCAGTTCGTCAAATGACGTCCAGCTCTGGCCGCTGGCCGCCGATAAATGCAAGCGGTCGCCGACGAGCCAGAGTCGTCCGACACCGTCACGGCACAGTGAACGGACGCGTGAAGGCGGTTCCGGACTCCGGATTTCGTCGAGCTGACCGGTCGCCACATTCAGACGAAACGCGCCCCGGGGCGTCGCCAAGCTCACCATACCCGCGCCTTCGTACACGGCGTCCAAAACCGGGCCGGGATCCGACGTGGCGCCGATGAAGCGAAGATTATCGAGGCGCAAGACGCCGTCGCCATCCCAGATCCAATAAAGGCGGCCGTATTCCACATCGTAGAAGATCCAGGGCGGAATTGGATCGCCGAGGATGATGGTCTTTCGGCCATGGGCGCCCGGAAAGCGGAATCCATGCCGTTGCGCGCGTCTGTCGAAACCGGCGACGTGCCATCGCATGTCCCGCCAACGCAACACGGAGCGCTGGTGCGCGCGAAATATCGTGCCATCCGGCGCGTGAAAGACTTCGTTTGGATCCACCGTGTCCCAATGAGGCCACTCCTCGACGCCATTGCCCGTGAGACGAACCCAGAGTCGTTCGCCGCGGGAAATCAGGCGGGCACGAAAGTGAGCCAAGACGCCTTCGCCGTCGGCCAGAAGAGGTCGGACTTCCCGCCAATCCCAAGGGTTGGTGATGCGAGACGGCCTTCTCGGCGTCAGACTGAGCCCTTCCCAGAGATCCGCCCTCAAACGCCAGAGGAGGTCGTCGTTTTCATTGAAGCCTCTTCGATCCGCCGCCAGAATCGTGCCGAGCGGAGTCGTCCAGATGTCGGCGATGGCCGCGCGCGGCGTCACGGCCAGTTGTCCCGACATCGGCAAGTGCTGGATCGACGGCCCGGATATGCGGAAGAATCCATCACGGCCGGACGGAAAGGTCATGGAATCATGATCGTTAGGGGCATGAAACAGCGTCGTGACGGCGGACGTGCTCCCGATCGAATACCGCCTTCCCGGTATCCAGCGAATCGGCAGATCGAGGCGCGCCGACCAGCGTTGCAGGTCCATGTCGGCCTCGAACAGCCTGTGATCGGAGAGAACGAAATGCCGGCGGCCGTCCGTGGATGCCGCCAGAGCGTCGATCGGGCCAGCCGGCTCCACTGGAATCTTGCCGGCGTTCGGTCGCCGTGCCATGTCGCCAGGATGCGATATCGGCTCCTCATCGACAGGCGCGCTCGTGAACTCTCGAAGAACCTCCCACTGTCCTCGATCAACCCGGGCGATGACGCCGCTGCCCGCGCCCATGTGCCGCACGCCGCCGTAGGCCAGCACGCGGCCGTCCGCGCCGGCGGTGAATCCGGAAATGCCGGGGCAGCGTTCGGTTATCAGCGTCAGGCGACCCGTCTGTAAATCCAGGAAGGCGCATAGACCGCCGAACGCTCCGGCGTCGACGCCGAGCCACAGTCGTCCGGCGCCGTCCGCGAGAAAGGCGTTCGGCGCCATGTCGTCGAAGTCGTCCCTGATACTGAATGTGTTGAATCGATGTGTCGGACCGTCCGGGAGCACGCCAGCCGCGAGAATCGCTCTCATGGATCGCTTCGATGCGCGAAACAAACGGGCGTGCTCGTCCATCGCCATCCCCGGCCAGGCGACGGTCTTCTCTCTCATATCGGCCACGGCAACGACGACGCTTGCTCCCGTTCGACGCGAACGTGTCCCGACCCACAGGATCCTGCCGGCCATTTCGCCAAATGGACGCACCTTCAGCGTCACGGGATCGATGGCGAGAATTTTGCCGTCTTCGAATCCGGCGAATACTCGGCCTTCGCCGTCTGCGGCGATGCTCGTGGCGCGGAACGGCCTCGCGGCCTGGGCGGTCAGCCGGAGGTCGGAAAGATTGAATCTCAGCAGGTTGCCGGACCATGCCAGGGCGATCAGGCTGTCGCCCGCGATCACGCCATCGCGAAGCGCATTGTGATCGAAATGGTAGGCGTAATTCAGCGCCTTGCCGTTCGACAGGGCGATGCTCCCTTGGATCGGAGCGGCCCCTTCGAGAATTGGAGGCGTCGCTTGCGCGACGTCGCGGGCGGCGGGAGAGGCGAGGCGAGGCGCGCCTATCGCCGCGACAATGAAGGCGCGAAGCCACGGTTTTTTAAGGAGCCGAGGACGCGATCCATCAATCATTGTCGCGCGCATCGATTCATCGTCGTCTCAGTGCCTGGCGACGTTGACGCAACGTCCGAGTCTTCACGACTCATGGAGCACGATGGACCTCGACGATCAGAGTGTCGTCCATCGCGGGGCCGTCCCGATACGCCTGCACTTCTTGAAGCAGCCGGCCGGAGCTCGGCGAACCATGCGAGTCTCTTTGGATTTTCCGAACGATCTCCGCGAAACCTTCGATATCCAGCGTGCGACCCTCGCGATCCCGAGCCTCCGTGACTCCGTCGGTGTAAATCACAAGATGCGCATTCTTATCCCAAGGCGTTTTCTGAAGCTCGCAATCGAAGTCGTCGTCGTCCAGGACCCCCAGCATGACCGCGTGGGACTCAAGCATGCGAAGGCCGCGCGTATCGTCGGTCAAGAATGCATGTGGATGGCCGGCGTTGGCCCACGCCAGCTCATCGAATCCCGGATCGACACGAGCGCAGAAAGCCGTGGCAAAGATGCCTTCACGCGCCAACGAAACAAAAAAGTAATGATTGAGCGCGGAGAGCGCCACATCGGGAGTCAGGTTCTCATTCTCGCCGAAAATGCGCTCGAGTTCGCCATAAACACGATTGACGCTCAGGGCCGCGCCAATGCCGTGACCGTTCACGTCGATCACGATCAGGCTGATCGGTCCATCGGGATGAGATCGGACATAGAGGTAATCTCCACCAATGTCCAGCATGGGCTCGAAGGCGTATGCCATTCGAATCGGTCCATCCTGAATGGCTGATGGAAAGAGCATCTCGTGGATGCTCCGCGCATGTTTCAGTTGAGCCTTGAGCGCCCCATATCGTCCGGTGAGGTGCTTCAACGCGACGCGCCGATGAAGCCGACCGTGTCTGAGCCAACAGAAGAGCAGTCCCGGCGCTCCGGCTGCAGGCAGGAACATCAGACCGAAAAATCCCGTCCAGGATCCTTTCGTATAGACCAGGGCCGATGTGATCCCCAACAAGCAGAGCAGGCCCAAGACCTTGGCCGCTTCCCGCACGGACCACGGGAGAAAGACAGATGCGATCAGATGCATCGACATCACTATTCCGAATGCGCCGCCCGGACGTCGAAGGAGATTTCTCTGGAAAAGCGGATCGACAAAGAAGGCCAACATGCCTGTAACGAAGATGAACCAGAATCCGTAGCGCACGATGTCCAAAGGCCGGCGAAGCCTTTGTCGAACGAAAAGATAGCCCCCCACGCAAATAAACGCTTTCAGCGCATCCGGCAATCGATGAGCAAGCTGACGGTCTCGTAATACGCCAATCACCGACAGAGCGGCCAGGAACAAGCAGAATGCCAGCAAACGCCTTCTCATCCACTTGAGACGTTCCTGCTCGCTGGCCTTCGTGATCTCGTCCTGGACTTTTCTGTACACGGCGTATTTCTTCGTCTCGATGCCAGATTATCAGGATCCGGGTGACGTGGCCACCGGCGATAAAAAGGCCGTCGCCAGGCGTCCGATATGCGTTTCAACCTGTTATTGGCGCACGCCGTTCGCGTTAACCTGGGATCGTAAACAATCCAGCGCCCTCCATCCCCTTCAGGTTTGCGCCGACTATTCGTCTTGCACGCGCATCCGAATCGGATCTACCAGATCCATGACTCATGACGCGGGAAACGCGCGGCGCCGCACGTGATATGCTCTGCGAACGATGCCATGTCGAACAAAACATCGGCGCTGACCGCAGAAGAAATGGATGCGATGGTCCATCGCATCCTCGCCGACGCCGCCGGATCCCTGGCGCCGTCACAAATCCGCAACGCCTTGCCAAAAGCCTATCGACCGACCGAGGAAGAGCTGGCACGTCGCTTGAGATCCATGTGCGCGTCAGGCGCGGTCCACCGCTGGCCTCGCGATCGTTTTGGAGCGAAAGCGCCGGAAGACAGCGCGGCCGGCGCGATCATCGGCACACTCGCGGATCGTCCGCTCACATCCGCCGGTATCGCGCGTATCGTGGCGCGAAAACTGAGAGGCATCGGCAAAGAAACCGTCGCGGCGGCCTTGAAAGCGCTGGTCGCGGAAAAGCGCGTTCTCCGTCATCCGCCCGCTCCACGCGGACGTACGCCGCGTTTCGCGCTGACGGCGCCTGATCCGGCCGACTATCTCGAACCGGGGCTGTCGCGGCTCGTGGCGCATGTCGCCAAAAAGGGCTTCACGCCCGAGAGCGTCAAGATGGCCATCGCCCGCG
>JAFGSN010000239.1 GCA_016934575.1 Vicinamibacteria bacterium | reverse complement strand
TCGCCGGACAAGCGAAGGAATTGAACGTAGGCGCCGGGCAGCCACTGCCGCACGTCAAGACCAAAGAGCAGCAAGCCGGCATATGTCGGACAGCCACGCTTGAGGTCGAAAAAGCGTAGCGAGGCCAGTTGCTGCTCGACGGGGCGTTTGTTCTCCTCGATCACCTCAGGCGCAAGCGCCTGCTGGCGATAGTCGATGAGAAACAGCGGCTTGGACAAGTCGTCGAGCGCACTCCCGAGGCAGGGCTGGGCGTCGAAGGTCCTGGCTTGCGCGACGCGGCGCTCGATGAGGATCCGTTCGTCCTGCTCGGTGGCGTAGCCGCGCCGAGGTCCGATCCGAATGCAGACTCGGCCCTTGTACCTCACGGGTGGAATTGTCGATGGTTGTACGACGACCACCGCCGCCTGTCCCGCGGACGTCACCAGCCTCTCGACGGTGATCGTCGGCAGCGGTTGGATGTTCCCGTCGTCACGGAGTCCACCCAGATTGCGCAAGAGCTCGTCGGTCACCGTTATTCCGGCGAACCGGCCTCTGTCGTCGACTCCGACCACGAGGTACCCAGGTTGTCCGTGGTTGGGCAGATCGTTGGCAAAGGAGCACACTGCCTCGGAGAACTTGTCGGTGTCCTTCGTCGAGGTCGTGAACTCGACCCGATCGGCCTCGTGGCCTACGATCAGATCGTTCAGTTCCTGTTCCGTCATGCTCTGCTCACCCTGCGATCACATCACCTAAACGATACATGATGTGATTATCGCATCAGCACTCCGCTCCTGGTCCCTGGCGGCCCGACGCATGTATTACCCTCATTATTACCCCTTCTTGAGGGTATTACCCCTTCTCGACCATCGAGCGCCAGGGCCGCGGCCGCGGCAGTGTAGGCGACCGGCGTTTTTAAGGTCGCGCAAGACACGCCGGATCATGTCACGGCTGACACCAGGGCATTGGCGCTCGATTTCGCCTAGGGTGAAGTCCGCAACAAAACCATCAATCGCCGCCTCAATAAGCTGCGTCTTCGCGCCGCGCGGCGCCTTCACGTCCCCTGCTCGCTTCTCCAGCTCGCGGTAGGCGCGACGCACGATCGTCAAGAAGTAGGTCAACCAGGGCACGAAATCATGTCGGGATTCGTGCCAGCTCTGCGAGCTTCGCCCGAGGGCGCCGTAGTAGTCCTCCTTGGCGTCCTCCACTAGCCGCTCCGTGCTGATGTAGCGACCCACATCATGGCCATGCTGGTAGAGAGCGAGCAGCGTCAGGAGCCGCGAGACGCGGCCGTTGCCATCGCGGAATGGGTGGATGCACAAGAAGTCCAGGACGAGCGCGGCGACTGCCAGAAGTGGAGGCAAGTGGCGCTGCTCGTTCGCCGCGCGGTAGGAAAGGCATAGTTCGTCCATCGCCCGCGGCGTGTCGACTGCGGAAACAGGAAGGAAACGAATGAGGGGAGACTCGCCCGGGCGCAGCTCGACGATTTCGTTGTCCGCCTTCTTCCATGCGCCGGCGTCGACGGCGTCGTTCAAGGCAAGCCGATGCAACTGGCGAGCGGTCGTTGGCGTGATGGAGAGCCGTGGCCACTTGGCATGAATTAGATCGAGGGCCCGCCGATAGCCCTGGATCTCCTGCTCCGACCGATCCCTGGGACGAGCACATCCCTTGACGAGCGGGCGCAGCCGCTCGGGATCGACCGTGACGCCTTCAATCCTGTTGGAGGATTCAGCGCTCTGGATGAGTGCGGTCTCGAGTAAAACCTTGAGGATCTGCGGCGATTGCTTGGCGAATAGTTGTGTTCGGCCCTTGGACTCTGCGATATCGGTCATCAGCCACACGGCGCTTGTGGGAGTATCCCAACCCTGGAGCATGCGAAACGTCATCATTGGGGAGGCTCCGATCTGGCCAACAGCTCGGAGATGTCGTAGTTAACGCTCGTCACACCAAAGTCCGGCTCCTTCGTAAAGGGCCGCTGGACGTAGCGCGGCGGTTCGGCGCGGTCTCCGTCCACCTGTACTATGGCGAGGATGAAGTCGTCGGGCCGGTTAAGCGCGGTGACGATTTCGTTTTTCGTGACCGTGATCGTTCGGCCTTCGCTGTGGCGGCCCTTGACTTCAATGAAGCGCAGGCGGCCCGTGCCGAGGATCCGTGATTCGATGTCGTAGCCGCAGCGCTCGGCGCTCACGTCATGCGGTTCGAAGCCGAGCTGACGCTCCATATCCATGACTGCGTCCATGGCAAGCTGTTCGATGCGAGCCGTTTCGAGAGCCCGCTCATCCTGATCAGTCGTGCCTGAGAGATGCTTCAGTAAACCCATAGGCACGATGAGCGCTCCACCGACGACGACAGGAGGAAGCGCCGAGAGATGGCGTTCCTGTTCCAGATCGGCGATGCGCTTCTGGAGGCGCGCGGCCAGCTCGTCGGCGCGCTGGCGAGCCTTGGCGGAGTTGAGACGCGGCGTTCTGCCGGCCTGCTCCTGCGCCCTGAGATCCTCCGCGCGGTGGTCCCAGTAGTTGATCTCCTTGCCCAATCGATCCTTCACGGCTTGGATGGTCTTGTCGACGATCTCCTCGCGTCGCGCGCGCACCTCGCTCAGATGCCGCGGCACGAGATGGGCGACGGCGTGGTCGTTGACACGCGATTCCAGATCCTCGCGCAACCATTGGTCTTCGAGGACTCTTGCGATCAGCGGACGCTCTTCTTCCTCGAGCGGTCGATAGTCCAGGTACGGCGCGAATCCCGCGACATGCGAAAAGCCCTCACGGTTGATCTCGACAAAATGGATCTGGCGCGATACGACGCGCCGGTCGCCAGAGACGTCAGAACGGGCGTCGACGATCGAGTGCTCCAGATAAAAGAGAACGCGAACGTCGTCGCTCGGGTCACTGGGATTAATAAGGATGGCGCCGCGCTTGAAGAGATCGCGATAGCGCTCCAGGACGAGATCGATCGTCGAGTCGAGCAGGGGATGACCTGGACACACGAACGCGGCGAGCGGTTGGCCGAGGACGCTGATGAGGTCTTTCTCGAATGTGATGCGCTCGTAACGATCGAGCACGGGATTGCCGTGCCCGATGACGCGATCGCGGCTGCGGATGACGAGCGGAACGTGAGTGACCTCGAAGCGCTTGGCCTCACGCTCGCGAACGGCGCCGCCAAGACGATGGAGCGCCTCCAGAAAGAATGCCGCGATGAAATGTGGTTGGAGCCGGCGCGCCGCGGCACGTTCCATCTCCTCGCGGACCTTCTGGACACGCGTGGCGTCCATCGTATCGCGCGCCAGCGCCCGCTCTTCGAGCAGATCACCGCATCGCTTTCGGTCGGCGAGGTTGTCCACGGCTTGAACGAGGCGCGCCTTGACGTCGGGCCGGTCGCCGTAGCGAATCGCCTCGATGAGCAGCTCGCGCAACGGCCGGTCGCGGAAGAGCTTGCCCAGGATATCGAAGACGCCGTTGCCCAGCGCGCGGCGCTCCTCCTCGATCTTTTCGAAGAGGCGCTTGAAGACCTCTCCTTCACGCGTCTCCTCGGCGACCAGGTTCCACAGGTGACAGACCTCGGTCTGGCCGATGCGGTGGATGCGACCGAAGCGCTGCTCGATGCGATTGGGATTCCAAGGAAGGTCGTAGTTGACCATCAAGTGAGCGCGCTGGAGGTTGATGCCCTCGCCGGCCGCGTCGGTCGCAATGAGGATCTCGACTTCCTTGTTCTGCGTGAAGAGCTCTTGCGCTTTGCGACGATCATCGCGCCCCATGCTGCCTTGAATGGTCACGACGGCTTCGGGTTTGCCCAGCAGGCTGCGGACACGGTCTTCGAGGTAGCGAAGCGTGTCGCGGTGCTCGGTGAAGATGACGAGCTTACGGCGATGGCCATGAGCGTCAAACATCTCGCCCTGGTTCTGGAGCAGGCTCGACAGCTCTTCCCATTTCTTGTCGGTACCGCTATGGCGCACTTGGTAGGCGAGGGCTTCGAGT
>JAFGSN010000058.1 GCA_016934575.1 Vicinamibacteria bacterium | reverse complement strand
TGTCAGTTCGAAACGAAGGTTGTGATACTGGACGGATCCAGCGTCACGCTGAGTCGATCGTTCGACACGGCGATCTGGTCTTCCTGATGGCAATCCTTCGCCATTGACGTGGTGTACGGCGTGAACGTCGCCACGGCGCCGTTCTCTATCGCGAACGTCTGGCTGACCGCGGACGAGTTGCGATTGACAGCAACGATGACGACTCCGGAGCCGCTCTTGTAGGCGCTCACATCAACAAGCGACTGAGGGCTGGCTGTGGCGCTGACCCTGAAGTATCCGGGACGCACGAATCTGGCGAACTGTGACATCACGTAACCGCGCTTGGAAACGCTGCCGTCCTCGAGAATCGGCCCATAGTATCGGACGATGTACCACCAAACGTAGGCGCTCATGCTCGCATTCATGCAATCGTTGATTTCTTTGCCCGTGGCAAGCGCCGCATTCCAGCTCGTGTCAAGATCGAGATGCTCGGTCATCCAAACCTCCTTCCCTTTGCTCAAGGCCAAGGAACGGGGCTCGATCAGTGTTCCGTAGATGTGCCCCGCGATAATGGGAAGGTTCGCTGCCGCGACAGGATCATTGAGAATCGCGTCGGTGAGGTTGTGTTGGAACGCGGACGACTCGTCCGCGAAGACGTCGATCCCGATGGATGGCGCGTTGTTCTTCACGAACGCAAGCATCTGCGCGGCATTCCAGTAGCAGGATTCGTAGTCAACGGTAACGTCAGGCTCGTTCTGGACCGAAATGGCGTGCAGAGGAACTCCATTGCTCGACATATAGCCGGCAAATGCCCTGAGGTGGGCGGCGTAGGCCTCGTATGAATCACTCCTGAGCTCGCCTTCGATATGGTTGTTATTGGTTTTCATCGACTCAGGAGGAGACCATGGGCTGGCGATGATCGCGGCTCCAAGAGAACGCGCAATCCGAGCAGTTGGGATCTGAGGCCCAAATTCACTCTGCGCGCGAGGCACGCGGAGGCGTAGGATCGTGAATCCCAACTGACCTGGCCCGCTGCCAAACGCCGTGTTGACCTCGTCAACGGTCATGTCTGGACGCCAAGGAAGTATGTTCGCTCCACCAAAACCCCTTATGACCTGCCGGGTGGATAGCAGATCAACAATGGCGGTGGTGTTCTCCTCTGAAGGCTGGTCGCTTGAACCCGCACAAGCCGCCGCCAGCGCAGCGCCCGCGAGCGCAAGGCCGGCGAATCTCCCTCCCATCGTATTAAGGAACATGAGGTCATTCCTTTCACCAGTCCGTTCTATATCGCATGGGCCGATTCGAAGATTCAGAGCTTCACCGACGATCCCGCTGTTAGCATTCTTGTTTGGAGGCACAATCAGTGCAAGGAGATCAAGGGACGCATCCGAAAAACGCGATACGGTCCAATCGAGCAAAACGGATATAGCGCGTTCATTCCGACTTACCGGCCCCTGGTCCAGCTTCGGTTTCTCGCCCGTCAACTTAGTTCCCAGCGGATCCCAGCGTCTTTAGCGATCCGCTTCGAGACGCGCCTGGCTGTCATCAATCCCGCCGGCAATCCTCCGCCCGGCGAGATCCACTGGCCGACCATGTAGAAGCTCCGGAGGCCCGGGAGCACGCACGGGAGTTGCCTGATGCCCGTCGCTGGCGTGTAGAGCCAACCCTCCATACTGCCTCTCCAGTTGCCCGTGTAGCGGACGACCGTCGCGGGTGTCGCGACGTCCACGACCTCGATCTTGCCCCGTGCTTTCGGAAAGCGGCCTTCGAACACGGCTGTGACGGCGGCAGCCACACGTTGCTTCTCGGCCTCGTAGCGGGTCGCGTCCTTTTCACGCAATGCGCACCAGTACTCGTGGTTGTACGTCGCCAGGAAGCACACGACCGCCGTCTTGCCGGGCGGGGCGAAGGTCGGATCGAAGTGGAAGACGCGGAATGCGACGATATTTTCCGTCGTCCCAGGGTCGATCTCAATGTCCTTGTCAACAAGCAGCGTGATGTGCCCCGGCTCCTCACGTAGGTCCGCGCCGACTCCGAACGAAACCTGGACATAGGACGGGAAAGGCTTGTAGGTCTCGTAGATCCTCCGGATGCCGTCGTCAGCGAATAGGCCTTCGAGCATGTCGAAGATCGTGGCGTGGCCGTCCGCCGCCGAGACGACAACGTCCGCCCGCAGTTCTTCGCCGTTCTCCAGAACGACGCCGACCGCGCGCCCGTTCTCGGCAAGGATGCGCTTGACGCGGGCCTTGAACCGGATGCGGCCGCCGAGCTTCTTGTAGTTGTCCTCGATGAGGCCAATCATCCGCAGCGATCCGCCGATCGGGTAGCCGGCGTTGCCCTGGGCCATCCAGGCCAAGGAAAAAACGATGGCCAGGAACGAGAGATCACTGATGCCGCCCGAGAAGAACTCCCTCAAGATGGGATTCGTGAATCTCTTCGAGTAGTCCGCCATGCTGAGCTTGCCATACTTAAACAACATTGGGAGACAGGGGACGAGCTTCAGATAGGCGCCGAGATTCTGCAGGAACGTGCCGCCTTCGGGCATGTGAAGCTTGGCGATCTTCCGGATGAGTCCGGCGAACTCCCTGACGGCCGCTACGTCCTGCGTCGCTTTGGCCAGAAGCTCGGCCTCCAAGCGGTCGGGATTGCGATAGATCGTGATTCTCTCGCCCCCGCGCTCGATCACCTGGAACACAGGGTCTTCGAAGAACTCGAGCCGGCCGATATCGAAGACTTCTTTCCATGCGGCGTTCAGCCATTTGCCGTCCTTCGAACCGACGAGCCAGTGTATGCAGTTCTCGAAGGTGAAGCCGTCCTTCTTCCAGGCGGTGGCCAGGCCGCCGGAAATCGTGTGCATCTCCAGGATCTCGGTGTCGAAACCGTGCCGCCGCAAATAGACGCCCGTGCACAGCCCGGCGATCCCTCCGCCGACGATCAGGACCTTCTTGTCTTCCATGCAGCCTCCATTGACCTATCGATGAGACCAGGCGCCAAGCCGCCGCAT
>JAFGSN010000238.1 GCA_016934575.1 Vicinamibacteria bacterium | reverse complement strand
CTGCGTGGTCACTCGCGGCGTCGATAGAATGCGTCCGCGCCCCTGTTTTTCGAGCGCCGACAACGCGGCGTCGAGGCTGAAGCTTCCGCCAATATTGCCCATGGAAATTCCAATTCCGGTGTTGGGAGCTTCTCCCGTCGGCACGTTCACTGCGTATCCTCGACCGGCGACACCGATACCTTGACTGGACGCCAGCGGGGGCTCAATCAAACCCTCACCCTGATCAGCCATCAATCCTCCATCCGACCGAACCCCTGCGCCATTGATGATCATTGAGTGGGGGAAACTCCTGTTCGTCGTCGTTCCGAACGCCGGGGTCATCTGGTTCATGAACCCCCACTGTATGCCGAGTTCACGAGTAAAATTACGCGTAGTGACGACAATACGCGCCTCGATCTCGACTTGCGGATTCGCCCGGTCCAGATCGGCGATGAGATCCTTAGCCTGCTCGATGAATCGAGGAAGATCGGTGATGATCATCGTGTTCGTGCGCTCGTCGATCGTGATATTGCCGCGAGCCGACAAAGCCACGCTCTTCACCGTGGGTTCAAGTCCCTTGGCTTTTGCATAAGAGAGCGTTTTTCTCCATACCTGCAAGTCCCCCGCCAACTCCTTCTCGGCTTGAAGATCACGCTTTTCTTTCTCTTCTCTTTGAAGATCGGTGAGTTTCGCGATTCGAATGACATTGCCTTCCTGGGAGTAGCCCAGACTGTTCGTTCTCAGTATCAAATCGAGGGCCTGATCCCACGGCACCTCGGTCAGCTTGAGCGTAACCTTGCCGCTGACACCCGGATTGACGACGATGTTCAAACCACTGATATCGGCAAAAAGACGGAAAATGTCCTGGAGATCGCCGTCCTTGAAATCCATGCTGATCGGATGGCCGATAAAAGGCTTGTCCGCGGGACCGATTTCTCGGCCTTCGAAAGAATCGGACGGCAGTATCTGCATTGCCGGCAGTGTCTCGAGCGTAGGCGGAGCGGGCACGACAGACTCGATAACGGCCGACGAAACCATATCTGGAGCAGGGCCCAACGCCGCCAGCGGTTCCGGAGACGCTCTCTCGCCCTCACCAAACAGGACCTTGATGCCATCCGATCCCTCGACAATGCGATACTCGGATCGACTTGTCAGATCGAAAACAACGCGGGCGACCTTGGGCGAGCTGGCTGAAAACTGCGACATGCGAATCCTTCGCACGAACTCGTGGTCGATGTCGAGCCGTTTCGTCGACGATTGCACCATGACGTCCGTCAGATCGACAACCAAGCGATCCGGATTCGCCAGGAAGAAATCCTGATATCTCAAGCGTCCATCGGCCGATAGAACAACTTCCAGGCGACCTTGGGCGGAGATGTAAGAAACGTCCAGGAGAGCCGAAGCTGGATGCGTGGACGTCGGCGGAGATTGCGTCCGTATCGGCGATTCGCTCTTTTCGACCGCAGCCTGTTCCTCGAAATCCCGTCGATCCACGCTCGGAACTTCTCGTGCTCGTTCTGAAGCGCTCTCCTGTCCAGTGGCCGTCGCTGAGATCGGCAAACGCTCGCTGGCATTCGCCGCTGGACGAGAATCGGCGCCGGGACTCTCGAAAAGAACCGTCAACCGATTGTCGGCGCTGAAGATCTGGTACGGCGCCAGATTGGCAAGGCGGATCTCGAGACGAACAAGCCGGCGCCCGTCCGCCCGGGCCATGTTCGTGACGCGTACGGCTTCGACCTCTCGCGATCCCACGTTGATTTTCGCTGGAACCTTCGCGGCGTCGACCTCCGGAATGTCCATCACCAGAGTGAGCGGATCGGGGCTGTAGTACGTATATGTGAGCGGCGCGTTGCTCTCGATCGTCAGCCGAGTCGAGTTCCCGTCACTTTCCTGCCAGATCCCCGACAGAACCGCCTGCGCTCGCTCCTCGGTGTTTCCCGCCTCCGCGCCGATCAGCGCAAAAATGCTTGTCGTGAAGAGAACCCAAAACAGCTTGCCTCTCATGGCGTCGCCTCCTCGGAGGGATAGAGCGTTTTCTTGACTTCTTTAGTCCGGACCGGCGACAAGGGGTCCGTGACCTCCTGTCGGAACGTAACGGTCGTCATGTCGATGGACGTAATCTCGCCGTCATAAAATCTCTGACCGTGCTTGGCCCAGTAAGACTTTCCGTCGGAGATCTGAAAAAAAGCAATATAACCGTCGACATTCTTGATGACGCCCTTGAGAGCCGCCTCGGCGATGAGCGTGCCCGCCAGTCCGTCCACGCGAGAACGCATCTCATTGGAAGCCGTCACGGGCCGGATCAGACTCATGAACGGATCCCGACGCCCCATCGGATTATACGTATATCCTCCGGGTTGCGGCGGCATCTCGACGATGCCCTCGGTGTTCTCCACGTCAGGCGGCGCCGTCATCGCGGCTTCAGGCATGGCCGTAGGCGTCGCCTGGTGCGGAACTTGCCCCGGGATTGGCCGAGCACACCACAAGCAAACCGCGCAAGCCAGCAACAAATCTTTCATTTTTGCATTCATCGCGCCGCTCCTGCTTGACCGGCGCGAGCCGCCGCGCCGGCGCCCGCGTTCTCTTGATAGACGAAAGTGGTGGCAGTGCATGATGCGTCTATCGTGACGAAGGCGGTCTGCGATCTGGCTGCGTTGATTTTCAGCCCGCTGGCATTCACCAAGCGCGAGAGACGGCTGATACGATCGAAAAACATCGCCAAATTATGGTAGGTGCCCTCGACACGCAGCTCGATGGGGTACTCTAGGTAGAACTCGCGACTGGCGACAGCTTGAGGACTGAACACTTTAATCTTGAGGCTCGACTCGGAAGCGAGATTATTGATCTTGCGAATGAGATCATCCGTTTCTTTCTGGGCCGGCAAGACCCGCTTGAGCGTTTCGAGTCTCTGTTCCAGCAACGCAACCTCGCGCTGAAACTCCTGGAGTTTGCTGGCCGTCACTTCGAGCTGGCGAATCTCGTTCTGCAGATTGGTCAGCGTCGCCGTCTTCTGCTGCTCCTCCCGAACCATGGGATTCCATTTGAAATACCAGAACGCCCCGAGAATCAGAACCGCCAGCACGATCGAGAGAACGAGCTGCTGCGGAACTGATAGTCGGCTCAAGCTGCTGTCAGGCATCGCCGCTCTCCTGTCTCCCGATCACCGGGGCTGACCGGCCGCACCTTGCGACGGTGTGGGCAGAGGCGTCGGCGTCGGCATCGTAGGATCACGAAAAGTCGCATTGAGCGCAAACTTGATGACACCCGTTGACGTCTCCTCCTCCGTTCGACCCAGATCCACCTGAGGAAACCAGCCGCTGTTCTGCAGGTTCGTGATGAAGTCCGCCACGGGCGTCAAGCCGTTGCTGTTCCCCTGAAGCTGGACTCCCTGCGCCGATTGATCCATCTGCGCCAACCAGAGAAAGTTCGGCAACGCCTTGGAAATCTCGTCCAGCATGTGAACGGGGTGACTCTGTTCCTTGCGAAGCCT
>JAFGSN010000237.1 GCA_016934575.1 Vicinamibacteria bacterium | reverse complement strand
TCGAACCGGGGACCACGAAAAACCGGCAAGGACGCACGCTCCCCTTCCGCGCTCTGCCGGCTCTTCGAGATCTGCTTGGAGCTCAGCGTACTCTGACGACGAAGATTGAGCGCACGCGCGGAGTCATCATCCCCAACGTCTTTCACGTGGACGGTGCGCCGCTGATCGACGCTGCGCGTCGGCCGATACCGCTTTTGTATGTCGCCTGGCGTGAGGCGTGTAAAGCGGCCGGACGTCCTGGCCTGCTGCTCCACGATTTCCGGCGGACGGCCGTCCGTCGCATGGAGCGCGCGGGAATCTCTCGATCGGTCGCGATGCAAGTCACCGGCCACAAAACCGAGAGCGTCTACCGTCGTTATGCGATCGTGTCGGAGGCCGACATCGCCGAAGGACTCGGCAAGCTCGCAAAGGCGCAATCGTCGTGACGATCGAAGAACAATTCGCGGAGACGAGGTGCGCCGTTGGTCTCTGGTGGACGAGCGCTAGGCACTTTTTCAAATCCCCTATCGATTATCAAGGCTCGGTCATTGAGACGGAAAGCACGCGACGAAACCGCGCGCGGCGTGGCGTCGATTTTGCCGAGCGGTGTTATCAAGAAAATTCGAATCCGCTTTACGTATGGCGTGCGATTTCCGAAGCGCGAGCCGCTAACATTCCCTTGCCAGAATGGGCGATGGACCATCTTGCAAAAAACGCGCGCGCGCTCGCGGCGCTTTGCGATACTCCGCGAGAGAAACGGCCGGCGCGAATCGCCGAAGCTTTGGAACTGAGGCATCCCGGCGCGGGAAGGCGTCAAGATGCGTTTGACGAAATCGTTGACGCACGCGACATCGTGATGGCCATGGAATTCTGGCGCGCGAAGGCGCAACACACTCACGAAACAGCGCGCGAGATTGTCGCGGCGCATTGCGCCGTCAGCGAAAGCGCCGTTGATCGCGCCTGGCGTCGTTGGCGTCGCGTCGTAGTGCCGCGCCACATTCGATGATTCCCGGCGCTCAGGTGTCATAAATACCCCCCTATTGTTGACGCTGACTCGATAGGCGTTCGTGCTCCACAATCGTCTTTGTGAATGGAGGCGATTTGTGATGATGAACCCAATTGAACGAATGATCAGAGAAGACGAGTGCCGACGCATGACCGGGCTCGGCAGAACCAAGCGCTGGCAGATGGAGCGCGCGGGCACGTTCCCGAAGCGACGGATGATCTCAAACAAAATCAGCGGATATCTTGAATCTGAGGTGCTTGATTGGATTCACTCGCGGCCGGTGAGCGATTATCGCGCGCCGAAAGATGCGTTGAGCGCGCGCGGGATCGCGTCGTGACGCGCGGGCAAACGCCGGCCCGGCCAAGAGCGCGGCGCAAGAGGGTAAATCCAACGGTGCCTCAGCATAGCACATTACGAGATCAGCGCAAGCTACTGCGCGACCTTGAGGCGAAAATTCGCCGGCGTTTTTCGCGGGCGCTGTCAGTGGCGATTGACCGCGCGGTCGAAGCAGGTGCTCCGTGACCCGCGACGACCTGCTGACGCGTCTCGATGGCGTCCGCCCGTCCGGCGACGGACATGTCGCGAGGTGCCCGGCGCATGAAGACGGGCATGCGTCGCTGTCGGTTGGCATCGGCGACGATGGCCGGATCCTTCTCCACTGTCACGCGGGGTGCGACCCGCTCGCGATCTGCATGGCGCTCGGGATCACGATGCGCGACCTGATGCCGGCGATGCCGGCACGGCAAACGCTCGGGAGGATCATCGAGACTTACGATTATCACGATGCAAGCGGGACGCTGCTTTATCAGGTTTGCCGATTTAGTCCGAAAGCCTTCCGACCGCGAAGGCCCGATGGCCGTGGCGGTTGGATATGGAACCTGGAAAGCACGCCGCGCGTTCTTTACAAATTGCCAGAAGTTGCCCAGGCTGCGCAAGCTCATCGACACATTTGGATCGTAGAGGGCGAAAAAGACGTTGTGAATCTCGCGAAACTCGGATTCATCGCGACGACAAATTCAGGCGGCGCGGGAAAATGGTCGGATGATTTCTCGCGCTGCTTGGTCGGCTGCGCAAGCGTCGTCGTCATTGCGGATGCCGATGGCCCTGGCCGAAAACATGCACAGGCGGTTGCGGAGTCGCTCTACGGTGCCGGTGTCAAGGCGCGTGTCATCGAGATGCCGGGCTTCAAGGACGCCTCGGCGTTCCTTGACGCTGGCCACGACAAGGACGATCTGCTCGCGCTTGTCAAGGCCGCGCCGCTCTGGACGCCGACTGCCTGCCATTCATTGGGCGGTGACGACGCAAAGCGCGCGGTGACGGTGACCAACCATGTCACGCTCGATGATTTTTACGCCTACATGCCGATGCATCTTTATATATTTGCGCCCACGCGTGATATGTGGCCAGGCGCATCTGTTAATGCCAGAATCCCGCCGATCCGGATTGATGAGAAAACAATAGTCGGCGCGTCGCATTGGCTTGACAAGAATCGTCCAGTGGAACAAATGACATGGTGGCCAGGTCGAGCGCAAATCATAGAAGACCACGTTTTCGCTGGCGGTGAATTGATCTATCGCGCGGGAAACAAAATCTTCAACAGTTATCGCGCCCCCGCAAAACCGAAAGGCAATCCCGCGAACGCGAAACCTTGGGCGGATCTCATCCGCAAGCTTTATCCGGGCGAAGCAGATCACATCATGGCGTGGTGCGCGCATCGCGTTCAATGTCCGCACGAGAAGGTCAACCATGCTCTTGTGCTTGGAGGGCTGCCAGGCATTGGAAAAGACACAATCCTTGCGCCAGTCCGTGAAACTGTTGGCGTATGGAATTTCGCTGAAGAAAGCCCGGCGGCTATGCTCGGAAGCTTCAATCCCTATGTTCGGGCGGTAATTCTGCGCATTAACGAGGTGCGCGACACAGGCGAGGCAAATCGGTATTCATTCTATGAGCACATGAAAGGTATCATTGCTGCGCCGCCTGAAGTGATTTCGTGCAACGAAAAACATCTTCGGCCGTATGCAATTCCCAATGTTGTAGGCGTGGTTATGACCACGAACCACAAGACGGGGGGGATTTATCTACCAGCGAATGATCGGCGTCACTTCGTGGCTTGGTCAGAGACCGAGGCACAACGTGATTTTGATCCGGGCTTCTGGACCGGATTTTACTCCTGGCTTGAACAAGGCGGCGCGGCCGACGTCGCGGCATTTCTGGCGACGTATGATCTTTCGCAATTCGATGCGAAAGCGCCACCACAGAAGACGGCGGCCTTTTGGGAAATCGTCGCGGCTAACCAAGCGCCGGAAGATGACGAAATGATGACGGCAATTGAAGCGCTTGGTAGGCCAGACGTCCTACTTGTCAAAGATATCGCCGAATGTCCGCAGGTTGAGGCCACGTTCCGCGATTGGATATTGGATCGACGGAATGCTCGCCAGATAGCCTACAGGCTGGAGACGGCAGGATACATACTTTGTCGGAATCCAGCATCACAGGCTGGCGGCCGCTGGCGAATCGATGGCCGGCAAACTACCGTTTATGGTCGGCAAGATCTCGACCCACGGGAGCGGATCGTCGCTGCCCGGGCACGCGCCGTTGGCGACGCACGCGCACACG
Source organism: Vicinamibacteria bacterium (assembly GCA_016934575.1). GTDB lineage: Bacteria > Acidobacteriota > Vicinamibacteria > Fen-336 > Fen-336 > JAFGSN01. The sequence goes on along the minus strand of JAFGSN010000237.1, from coordinate 14,231 downwards.
ACGAGCATGATGAGCATGATTCCTATTGTAGGGTTTTGAACACTCCCCAGACAAAAGACCCCCCGAACCCCCTAATAGAGAATCATGCTCATCGTGCTCACCATGCTCGGACCGCGCCGACAGGCTGCGAATTTCACCCGAGGGGGCCTAATCCCCACTGTCTTCGGTGCGAGGCTCTGGTCAAGGCCCGAGAAATGCCATGAGTCTGCTTGGCGCTCAGCTTCGCGCGCGAGAGTGGCTGTCCGAGCATCCGGATTGCGACATTCACGGCGAGGCGTTCCGGCGCTGGTGCGCAGCACGAGAGATCAACAGCGAGGGCGCCCGAGCGGTCAGGATTCAGGTCATCCGGCTACGCGCGTTCGGCGCGCCAACGGAGGCGACGGCACATGACACGCGATGATGCCCACGAGATCCTTCGAGCCTTGGCCGGCGCGCTTGCCCCGAATGATGCGGGGACGGCCAGGGGGGGGGCAAATCTTCACAACGTGCCGCGCGGAGACCGCGCTAAGGCTTCGCGTGCGCGCGGACAGATTGCGCGACGCGATTTTGGCAAATGGGACGCCACGAAAACGGGCTTGACACATATTGATGTGCTATTAAAATGTTAAATGGAGGTGGCTGGTGGAGGAAATGGTGATCACGTCGATCCGAATTTCGAAGGGCGTTCTCGACAAGCTGCGCCTGCTGGCGCTCGCGAAAAGCCAACAGTCCGGCCGGATGTCGATCGGCAAGGCCGTCACCGACCTGGTCGAGGGCGCGCCCGTTCCGCGCCTGGTCGCGCCACGACGCCGGAAGGCGGCCGAGCGGCGCGCGCAACGGAGAGACGCTGATGCTGCCTGAGACCCTGAGCGCTGGCGCTGTCCGGGATCGTCTGCTCGCGGCTTGCGAGCCGATTATGCGGACCGCGTTTGACCGCGTGCGCGTGCTGTCCGTGCCCGAGGTTAGGGCAAGCGTCCTTGTGCAGCCTGGACCGCCGCTCCGCGCGCGCGTGTTGGCTGAGGGTCCGCAGAGCGCGGTCGAGTGTCTTCGGCTTGAAGAAGCCGACATTCCCGCCCGCGAGGAGCTGAACGCGGCCGTTGATGAGTTTGTAAGCGGCGGCCTGAGCGGCTTGCCGGAGTCAGTTTTCGCGGGCGCGCTTGAACACGCGAGCCTGCCGGGAGCTGGCTTCGTTGTTTGGATTCGGCCTGATGAGGCCGCGATCGCGTGTTTGCTTTGTTGCGCGAAACAACCGCTTTCGAATGCCGTGCGGCTTTTTTCCATCGAGGCAAGCGATGAAGAAGGATCCATCACTTGCCATTGATGCATTGCCAAGACGGAGGCGCGGACTTGCTCGCAAGACCGGACCGCGCGACAGCCGCGCGCGAAAGGCCCGTGGCTCTGGAGCGCCTGGCGCGGCGACTCGGTCCCGCGCGCGCCAGGTGCTCGTTCGTTCGTGAGACGTAAGACCGTCGAGAGCGCAATTAAGCCCGCTCGGCGGTGACGACAGAGCGCCACTAACGGCCCGCTGTTGGCAGACGTTTTTATCTGCCGGCGGCGGGCGCTTTTGCCTTTTCGCTGGCAAAGGAGAAGGCGAAATGAAACCTCAAAGACAGATTGAAGCCGAAATTCAGGCGAAGCGCGCTGCGGTCATGGCGACCTTGACAAAATGCACGGCCGAGGGTCGCGCCATGTCCGACGACGAGCGCCTCGAGAGCAACAAGCTGCAAGCCGAAATCCAAACGCTTGAGAGCGACCTTGTGCGCGCGCGCGCCAGCCTGGAACGTGATCTCCACGCCGCTGATGTCGTGGATTGGCCCGACGCCTATCGTGGCGCTCCGAGGCCGGGCGCTACCAGTTCTTTCGACGACGACCCGCCGAGCCCGAGCCTTCCGCCGCTTCCACGCCGCACCGTGCGCACAATCAGCGCCCTGTTTTCGGGCGCGTCGGCCGACCCCACGGCGGGAATGACCGGCATGCGAGAAACGCTTTCGCGCTGCGTCAACGGTCATGCGCTCGCCGGACCGCTGGCGCTCGGAACCGAGGGCGTTCCGACCGACGGCGGTTTTGCCGTTCCAGACGCAACCGCGCGCGATATTTTTTCACGGACGGCGGAACAAAGTTTGTGGCTTCGCATTGGCGCGCGGCTTGAAAGCATGGTGTCGTCTGAATTAAAAATCGCCGCGCTTGATGACAGCACCGACGTTGATGACGAAGTCGCTGCGTTAAAAGCTGGCTGGACAGGCGAAGGCGTGGCGTCAAGCGCTCAGACGTTGAAGCTGCGTCGTGTCGACCTTCACGCCGGCAAGTTGGTCGTTTATGCGTCCGCAACAAACGAACTAGTTGAAGACGGCCGAAGTTACCTCGAAACGCTCATGACGGCGCTTTCGTCGGCCATCGCCAAAAAACTTGATCGAAGCATCCTGATCGGTTCCGGCCTTGGCATGCCGCTCGGAATTTTGAATGCGCCTGCATGCGTCACCGTTGATAAAGCCATCGGCCAAGCGGCCGCCTCACTTGAGTGGTGCAACATTTGCTCGATGTTTGCGGCGCTCGCGAGCGGCAGTCACGAAAAAGCCGTTTGGGTCGTTCATCCGAGTTGCCTGCCCGAGTTGCTTTCGATGGCGATCAACGCCGGCACGGCTGGCTTTGCTCCGCGCCCTGGCTTTGAATCCGATGGCAAAGGCGGTTACACGCTGCTCGGGCGGCCTGCTTTCGTTTCGTCGCGCGTCAACGCGCTCGGCCAGCGCGGCGACATTTTACTTATCGATGGAAGCCAGATTTGCATAGGCATTCGAAAAGACATCACGATTGACACTTCCTTGCATGTGCTTTTTGATAGCGACAGTTTGACCGTGCGTGCGCGTTTCCGTGGCGACTCTCGGCCGCTTTGGGATTCGGCAAAAGTGCTCGCCGACGGCGTGACGACCGTCAGTCCGATTGTCACGCTTGCGGCCCGCTGATCCGCCGTAAGATTCCGCATTCGCGCCTCGTGGCTCCGGCTGCGAGGCGCTTTTCTTTTGGGCGCTTCACAATTCACAATATCGGTTTGTATCAACCCTGGCTGAGATGCGCTTTGCTCTCGTGCGGTCGCTCTGTCAAAAGTGTGACGTGGAGGCGTCGGGCAAAAAAACCTTGACAAGAGTGCCGCCGAGATGCGGTGAGGGTAAGCACGCTTGGCTTGCCCATGGCGGCGCGTGAAGGGCGTCTGTTTTAACCGTACTCCCTTTTGAGTACGGTCTCGTCTGGGCGTCCATGTAGCGCCATGTGATCTTGGCGCGACGGCGAAGGGAGTCGCACCGCCTTGGGGGTTATTCTCAGAATTGAGAATAGCTCGGCGTGCAGGTAAAACCGGCGGCCGACCGTCGGAGGTTTACCGTGTTTCAGTTGCGACAAAAGCGACAAAAGCGACAAAAGGGGGGGGTTCGGTCGCTTATGTCGCTTTTGTCGCAGGTCAAACGGTTGCAAACGTGGACGAACGCGCGGCCGTCGCGCCAACGCGCCCACGACGTTTTACTCAAGCTTGAGTGAAACCCCAAGGGTGTCGCCCACGGCTACACCCTTCGCGGCCGTCGTGCGGCCATCGGAGGGGTCATCCAATCGATGGCCCCTTACCCGACGACGCTCCACATTGCCCCAGGTTGGCCGATCGGCTAGGCGTCCATGCTCAGGGCCTTGCGCTCTGGCGTTCGGCCAGGGCGTGGCGAAGGGCGCGGAAATTCGGGCTATATTGCGGTTGCCCGGGATTGAAATTCCCGAGGTATTCCCGAGATATTTCCGAGATATTTCCGATAACGGATATGAACAAGTCGCGAACTTCGCCGACGTTCGCACACGTTCACAGCGGGAGCATGTGTCAGTTCCTTGGGCTTTCGTGCTTGTTCTCATACATTCATATCTATTAAATGTAGCGTTCAGGCTCAAAATCCCGTGAGGGCAACCTCATAAGGGTTCGAACCCCTTCTCCGGCACCAGCGCCGTCGCGGCCTGCGCGCCGGCTCCAGATATTGAAGTCCTGCTTCATGCCTCCCAGCCGGCCGCCATCTCGATGAGGGAGCGCAGGGGGGCGGACCCACGTTGACAGCCGCGTGTCGTCTACTTCTCGAAAAGGGTGGAAAAAAGCGCCTGGTAGCGCTCGACGTTGAATTGAAGGTCAAAGCATCGCACGACCTTCTCACGAAGCGCGTTCCCAAGCCGCGCTCGGAGATCAGGCGCTTCGAGCATGCGTTGCGTCGCTTCGACAAGCGCAGGCGTATCGCCGGGCCTGACGAGAAGTCCGTCGACGCCGTCTTCGATGACATCTGGAATGCCTCCCGTGCACGAAGCTACGCAAGCCAGGCCGCAAGCTCCCGCCTCGATCACCGCCAGAGGCAGCGCCTCGAAAAGCGAGGGGAACACGAACATGTCCCCGGCTCGTAGATAGTCTTCGACGTTATCGACCCTGCCGGTAAAAAGCACGCGTTGAGCAAGCGATGAGCCGGCGACGCGACTTCGGGTCTTCTCCTCTATCGACAGGCTCTGGCCGTCCCCGGATCCGACGAGAGCGAGGACTGCCTGCGAACGCGCGCGCGCCACCTGCTCGAACGCTTCGATCAAGACCTCGATCCCCTTGCCTTTAAGCAGGCGCCCCACGAATATCAGGAGTTCGACGCCGGGAGGCAAGCCCAGTCTCCGTCGCAACTCGTTCTTCTCCGAATCGCTTGCGGGATGGAAACGGCGCGTGTCGACGCCGTGATGAATCAACGCGATGCGATGCGAGTCGAAACCCGCCGCAATGAACTCACGTCGAATCGCCTCCGAGATTGGAATGCACTGATCGGCCCGCCTCAAGAGAAGGTTTCGCCATCCGACCGCCGTTCGAACGCACCGCGCCGCGAACGTTCCATGCCACCGAGTCCCCCAGGTGTAAACGTCTCCGGACACCTCTCCCGTGATCTCCGGCTGCAACACGACCGGCTTTCGCAACGAACGAGCCATGACCACGGCCGGTATTCCCAGCACGCGCGTTCCGCGCACGACGATCAAGTCGTACTCGTCTCGCCTCCGCCGCAACTCGCGGACGACGGCCGGCAACATCAGGTACTTGCCGGCCCGTCCCGACCCATGCGGCGGAACGCGCACCACACGAACGCCTTCCAGGCATTCCTCCGCCGCCCAGGACGCTTCGGTCCGGCGCGTGAGCACGCACGCCGGCATTCCCTTTTCCGTCAACCGTGTCGCGAGCAGTTGAATGTGGCGTTCGCCGCCGCCGAGAACCGGGAAATAAGACTCCGTGAGGAACAAGACACGCGTCAATCGCCACGCTCCTACGTCCGCCGCGGCGGCGTCTGCTTGAGAACGTAGATCGGCTTGTTCTGGCTTTCATGATAGGTGCGCACGAGAAGCTCGCCAAGAAGCCCGAAATTGACGAAGATCACGCCTGTCAGGAAAAGCAGCACTCCGAGCAGCAGCAACGGCCGTCCGCCTATGGCCGTGTCCGCGAAAAGACGTATATAGGATAAGTAACCCAGGATCATAAGCCCGATACCGCCGAACGCCAGCCCCATCAAGCCGAAGAGATGCGCGGGACGCGTGCCGTACGCGACGAGAAACTTGACGGTCAGAAGATCGAGCAACACTCGCGCGGTTCGCCCGAGACCGTACTTGCTCGAACCGCGCACACGGGGACGGTGGCGCACCGGGACCTCGGTCAACGTCACGCCCATCCACGACGCCACGGCCGGGATGAAGCGATGCATCTCGCCATAGAGCCGCAGGCCGCGCACGACGTCCAGGCGCATCGCCTTGAGCGAGCAGCCGTAATCGTGCAGGCGAACGCCGGTGGCCCAGGAGATGAGCCGGTTTCCGAACCAGGAAGGAATGAGTTTTGAAAGCGGATCCTTGCGCGGCTTTCTCCAGCCGCAAACCATGTCATAGCCTTCCTCGATTTTGGCCACGAGGCGCGGGATTTCGCTTGGATCATTCTGCAGGTCGCCGTCGGACGTCACGACGACATCGCCGCGAGCGTGATCGAAACCGGCTGAAAAGGCCGCCGTCTGACCGAAATTGCGCCGGAGAAGCAGGAGGCGCACGCACGGATCGGAATCCGCGATGGCCGCCAGACGCTCCCGCGTGCCGTCATTGGAGCCATCGTCGACAAGAATGATCTCGTAACTGCGCCCCATTTGGGCGAGAACGCCCGTAAGCTCATGGTGCAAGGACACGACGTTGTCCACTTCATTGTAGATGGGAATGACGAGCGAGATTCCAGGAGTTTTCTCGTGTTTCATGGCCCGATAAGTATAATCGGACGGGCGTCCTTTACGGTAGAGCGCGGCCATGGGATCCTTGGAGATGTTCCGCCCGGCGTCGCCTGCGCGGTCGGCGCTTGTCTTTCGAGCCGTTTGCTCCTGATGCGGCAGGCCGGCATCATTTCCGCCACGGGAAACACCGCCCGAATCCGGCCGCCATGCGCCCGGCCTCAGTCCGGTCAAGCCCTCGCCGCGTATATAAGATAGATCCAGTTCGCCATGACCAGCACGACGACAACGATGGATAACCACTTGACCGAACGTCGGGTCCATTGCACAGAGAGCACGCGCCGCCGGACGAGAAACACGGCAAGATCCGCGATACCGAAGGCCATGACACCCAGCATCAAGACCGTGAAGAGCGGCTGTATCCTGAAGGCTGCCGCCAGATCGAACGCCGCCAGTCGCGCCAGCGCGCGCGTCGATCCGCAGCTCATGCAGGGTATTCCCGTAATCGCCCTGAAAGTGCAGAGTGTAAAAGGAACCTGGTCGAAACGCAGGATGCGGATGATGACGGCGCCGAGCGCGCTTGATGCGGCGAGAATCGCCCCGACCGGAACCGCCCCTTTTTGAACGACGATGCGCACGTGAAGCTTCTTGCTCCTTTCCGTCGACAAGCCGGCGCCGTTCCAATCCGCCGCCTGATCGATCATTGCCGGGCAATCGCCCGGAAGACGGAACGACTCCGATCTCGACAGCACGCGACGTCGCCGCGACGACCTAGACCGCTCTTCGTTTGAAAGCGGCTTCATGAATCGTACGAAAGTCGCAATTACGACACATCGCGTCGAGTGTCCCCCTGGGAACGACCGGTCTTTCGGAAGTACGATGAACGACGACATAAAGGCAGTCCTCGCCTCGAACAGCCTCTTCGACATGCTCCCTTCCGGCCTGAACGCGGCACATCTCCCCAGTCGAGCAAGTCTGTTCCCCGACTCGTAGCATTCCAGACAACACGAGGATCTCTTCATCCGCGAAGTGGTGATGCGAAGCGCGCAGAGACGCAGACGGCACCCACATCAGCAATGTTCTGACCCCGCGCTGGACATCCTCGCGAAAAACGCTCAGACGAACGCCCCCTCCCACCTCTTGCCAGGGGTAACTCGCCATATCGACCGGCTTCTTTGGTATCTCGATGAAGTCTCTGATTCGATCCCATGCTTGCGGCCGGGGCGCATGATGCGGCGTCATGTAAGCGAGAGCCTCATGGCACGCGCGAACCGCGTCGCGACAGTCGGCGCAATCCCTGATGTGTTCCTCGAAGCGAGCCTTCTCTTCAGCCTCAAGCGCGCCTATGGAATAGATCCCGGTCTGGTTCCTGTATATTCGACTCATCGAGCCTGGCCCCCGCCCGATTGTATGTCGCGGACGAAACCGATCCAAGCCACGTCCCCGATATTGAATACGATACCGACTGTGTCCATGGATGTCGTCCTCGGGCCGCACATCATCCATCCTCCGACGGTCGGTTTTCCGGCGTGAAACGATCAGCTATGATGTCGGCTCTCATGTCGGATTCCACCGCGACGTCACTGATCCGCAGAATGGTCGAGGGCGACGCCGAAGCTCTTGAGCTTTTCTACAATCGATATGCCGGCCTGGCCAACGGGCTGGCGCTTCGCATTCTTCGCAATCCTTCGGACGCCGAGGACGTCGTTCAAGAGGTCTTCGTTCAGGTCTGGCGTCAGGCCTCCCGTTTCGATCCGAATCGCGGCAGTCCCGAGGCCTGGCTCTCGACCCTGGCGCGTACACGAGCCCTCGATCGTCTGCGCCGCCGTACCTCGCGCCGCGAAGAGCCCAGCGACGCCTCTCCGGGAGTCACCGCCACGCCGCCCAACGTTGAAATCCTGGCGATCCGCAAGGCGCTCGAGAGCCTGTCTCCAAACCAACGCAAGGCGCTCGAGCTTGCGTACTATGAAGGTCTCACTCAATCCGAGATCTCCAAGCGCCTGGGTGAGCCCCTTGGCACGATCAAGACTCGTATCCGCTCGGCATTGATTCGTCTCCGCGAAGCGCTCGAACCGTCACCTCCGCTCTCGAGGTCTCGAAATGAAACCCCTTGACTCGCCGGCTTCCGCTCGGAAACGACAACGGCGCCGCGCCGACCTTGACGTGGCCGAAGCCGGCCCAGTCCGCTTGACACTTTTCCGCCGGAAATGTCCGCCGCCTGAGAAACGCCTCGCGTGGAATCGGACGCAGCGCGCGGATCTTGTCCCGTACCTGCCGCACAGCAGCAGGTACAAGAATACGTTCGCCACCATACGCTTCACCGCCATCGTTCATCCAAAGGTGGACAAGCTCTGGCGACAGTGCGATGATTGGAGCACTATGGTCGTTCCCGCCCCGGTCGGTAGGGACCACCGGGGCTTTTCCTTGTCTCGAGACAATATCGATCTCCAATGAAACGCGGCTTCGCCGCGGATGACTGTACACTCAATCTGAACAGAATCGGGTCGTCAGGTCAGAATTCCGCGTTTTCCGGCCGCCGTCGTCACGTATATCAACCTGCGCCGCTTTGCGGGTGATCGCGAGAGTTCCGACTGTTCCTGATACAATCCGTTTCTGATCACCATTGCCGAGAGAGGCCCTCAGTGCCGGAGAAGGAAGCCACCGCCCGCATCAAGATCAATAGATAGCTCGAAGCCGCCGGCTGGCGTTCTTTCCCGAGGGCGCCGAGCCCGCCAACATTCGGCTCGAGCTCACCGTCGCGATCAAGTCATGCGAACTGGAGGCGCTGGGAGATGATTTCGAGAAGACCAAAAGATGCTGCGTCGATTTCCTTCTTCTCGACGCCAAAGGCTTTCCGCTCATCGTCCTGGAGGCCAAGGCCGAGGATAAAAATCCTCTTGTCGGCAAGGAGCAAGCCCGCAAGTACGCCCGCTCCCAGAACTGCCGCTTCGTGATTCTGTCGAACGGCAACCTTCACTACTTTTGGGTTCTCGAGCGGGGCAACCCTTACATCATCACGTCATTCCCCTCGCCCGATTCGGTCATCGGTTATCGGAAGGTCACGCCAAACCCCGCACGTGTAGTCGAGGAGAAAGTCGCCGACGACTATCTCGTGCTCACCCAGCGCCCGAACTACCAGTCCGACGCCGGATGGAAGAACGAGTCCGAACGTCCCGCCTACGTCCAGGCCAACAAGCTGCGCTTTCTGCGCCCGTACCAGCTTAAGGCCATCCATCAGCTCCAGCTCGCCGTGAAAGACGGCAAGGACCGCTTTCTGTTCGAGATGGCCGGCACCGGGAAGACCATCACCGCCGCCGCCGTAGTCAAGCTCTTCCTCCGTTCCCGCAATGCGCGCCGCGTGTTGTTTCTGGTGGATCGCCTCGAGCTCGAAGACCAAGCCAAGAAGTCGTTCGCCGCGCTGCTCGCCGCCGATTTCCAGACGTTCATCTACAAAGAGAACCGGGACGACTGGCGGCGCGCCGAGATCGTCATGACGACCGTGCAGTCGCTGCTGTTCAACAACAAGTATCAAAGGCTTTTTTCGCCGACCGATTTCGACTTGGTCATCTCGGATGAAGCGCACCGCTCCATCGGCGGCAACGCGCGCGCCGTGTTCGACTACTTCATCGGGTACAAACTGGGTCTGACCGCCACCCCGCGGGACTACCTTCGCCGCTTCGGACTGACCAATGCCGCCGCCCACGATCCGCGCGAGGCCGAGCGCCGCCTGCTGCTGGACACCTATCACCTTCGGCTGCGAGAGCGGTCAGCCGACATTCCGCTACTCGCTGCTGGATGGCGTCAAGGACGGCTATCTGATCAATCCCACCGTCGTGGACGCCCGCACCGAGATCACCACCACGCTGCTTTCCGAAGAAGGCTTCGTCGTCTCGTTCAAAGACGACACCGGCGAGGACCAGCAGGAGACCTTCAAGCAGCGGGAGTTCGAGAAGCGCTTCTTCTCGGATGCGACGAATCGGCTCTGCAAAACCTTCATCGAGAACTCCTTGCGCGATCCGATCAGCGGCGAGATCGGCAAGTCGATCGTCTTTGCCGTCAGCCAGAACCACGCAGCCAAGCTGGCCCAGATCTTCAACCAGATCGCCGACCGCATGTTCCCTGGCAAGTACCAATCCGACTTCGCCGTACAGGTCACATCGTCGGTCACGGACGCCCAGCAGTTCACGACCAACTTCGCCAACAACAATCTCCTCGGCTCGGCCAACTTCATCCCCGCCTACAAGATCAGCAAGGCGCGCGTCTGCGTCACGGTCGGCATGATGACCACCGGCTACGACTGCACCGACATCCTCAACCTTGGCATGTTCCGTCCCATCTTTTCACCCACCGACTTCATCCAGATCAAGGGCCGGGGCACTCGCAATCACGATTTCCTGGAGCAGCTCTTCGATGACGCCGTCAAGGCGGGCGTGACTCGGCCGCGCAAGACCGCATTCAAGCTCTTCGACTTCTTTGCCAACTGTGAGTATTTCGAAACCGAATACAACTACGACGAAGTGCTCAAGCTCCCGCGACCAACGGGCAAGTGGCCTGATGAATCTGGCGGCGAAGGTCCCGTGGTCCAAGGGGGCACGTACCAACACCTCGGCATCGACATCATCGCCTCGGTCAGGGAAGAGACCGTCGGACCTGAAGGCATGAAGATCGACCGCATGTTCTTCGAACGTTTCGAGGAAGCCATGCGCAAGAACGCCGAGATCATTGCCGCCGTCGATGCCGTCCAGTGGGATAGGGTGATCGACTACGTGAACCGCGAGGTCTTCGACAAGCCCGAGGAGTACTACACCCTCGACAAGCTGCGTCAGTCCGCCGCCGTGGATCGCCGCATTACTCTGCGCGAGATCCTGGAGAAGGTCTTCGGCCTCATTCCGCGCTTCAAGTCCAAGGACGAATTGCTGGAGAAGGAGTTCGCTAAGTTCGTCGCCGACTACAAGCCCGACGAAGCCACGGCTATTCCGGCGATCAAGACTTACTTCAAGGCTTACGTCACCAGCGGCCGCGTGCGCGACATCATCGACAGCCGGCAATTCACCGACCTGGCGACCAATCCCGTATTCTCCACTCGTGATTTCAAGGCGGTGCCGCGAAGATTCCGCACGCTCGTCCCGGAGTACGTCAAGGACTATGTATCCTTGAACCAGTTCGCCGCTTGATGGTGATGGGTGGATGACGAAAGCGATTGCCACGACCGATCGAATCCAAGACGTCATTCGGCTCTATCGGAGTCAGAAAGTCATGCTGGATTTCAATCTGGCTTCCCTGTACGGCGTGACCACCTTTAACCTGAACAAGGCGGTGGCGCGCAACAGGAGTCAGTTACCGCCTGACTTCATGTTATCCATTCCCGCTCGGGAGGCCGAGCGTTTGATATTCCAAAGTGGAATATCAAAGACGGGCCGGGGCGGACGTCGAAAACCGGTCTTAGCGTTCACCCAGGAAGGGGTCGCGATGCTGTCCAGCGTTCTGCGCAGCGAGCGCGCCGTGCTGGTCAACATCGAAATCATGCGCGCATTCGTCCGACTGCGCTCATTGCTGGCCGCGCATGCTGAACTGGCCCGCAGGCTCGACAAGCTGGAGGAGAATTACGACGAGCGCCGACGTCATACTCGCCAATCCGCCCTTCATGTCACCGAAGGGCGGCATTAAGCCGCACAAGCTCTTCTCCATCCAGGCCAAGCGCAGTGAAGTCCTCTTCGTCGACTACATGGCCGAGCACCTCACGCCCAGCGGCCGAGCCGGCATCATCGTGCCCGAGGGCATCATCTTCCAGAGCCAGACCGCCTACAAAAACCTGCGGAAGATGCTCATTGAAAACTCCCTCGTCGCCGTCGTCTCCCTCCCGGCAGGCTGTTTCAATCCCTACTCCGGCGTGAAAACCTCCATCCTCATCCTCGACAAATCCTTCGCTCGGCAGAGCGACACTATTGCCTTCTTCAAAGTGGAAAACGACGGTTTCGGCCTCGGCGCGCAGCGGCGCGCCATCGAGAAGAACGACATCCCGCAGGTCAAAGCTGAGCTAGACGCCTACCTCCAAGCCCTCCGCAGCAGACAATCAACCGCTGACCTCAAGCCGAGCCGCGGCCTGATCGTGTCCAAAGAGAAGATCTCCGCGAATGGCGACTACAACCTCAGCGGCGAGCGATATCGGGAAGGCGCTGTGGCGAGCCCTGCGTTCCCCCACGTGCCAATCCGTGACGTCAGCGAACTCATTACCAAAGGTACTACACCCACAACGGCCGGATTCAGCTTCGAGGACTCCGGGATCAACTTCATCAAGATCGAGTCTTTGTCCGCAGACGGAATGATCGTCAGCTCAAAGGTAGCGCACATATCCAGAGAGGCACACGCAGCCCTCGCGCGCTCGCAGTTGGAAGCTGGCGATGTCTTGTTCTCAATTGCTGGCGCGATGGGGCGCTCTGCGGTTGTCGACCCGTCCCTGTTGCCTGCCAACACAAACCAGGCGCTGGCGATCATTCGGGTGAATGGGGCCCTAGTCTCCCCCGTCTTTCTATCGCATCTACTCCGGTCGTTACGAATTCTCGCGCATGTCGAGTCGGTCAAGGCGGGTGTGGCGCAGTACAACGTCTCGCTCCAACAGGTCGGCGATATTGAAAGGAGTCCTAAGTCAAATGGGAACCCTTATTTTACACCGTTTGACGAATGATCGTGATCGCGAAGTGGTTGAGCGCGCTTGCGGCGAAGTCGATCGCGCTGCGTCCGCGTTTCTACCCAACCTCCGTCCTGGCGAAGCCGCCATCATCGGCACCGATTTTCCTATACCTTTGACGATCCATATCCGCGAACCGACGACGAGGCCGAGATCTTACGGTCCCAACTACCAAAAACACTGGGCTACTAACTAAGCGCCCGCGCACGGATCGGTAAGCCGTGGAAGACGCACAAATCGTGAACGTCCGCGAGCTTCACGACACACTCGTGACCGAGTACAAGGACAATAGTGCTGACGGCACGGCGTGACTCGCTTGGAGTTGGTGAGCGCGATTAAAAGGTCCACACCGATCACCTCATCAGCCTCGTCACGTTCGTGCATCTGAGCATCCAGCTTGGAATGGAGTCTCCGCTTTACACACGCGTTACCGAGCACATCGAGGAGCTGCTGCGCATCCGACCGGAGCGCTTGAAGCTCGCGCACGGCCCGCCGCGTCCCATCGTCGAGCGGGTGCTGTTGACGGGGATTGCGTATGGTACCCGGATATAGTCGGCGACCGCCGTCAGGAACGGACGTGACGGCTTGTCGCTCCGAGCGATTCAAACACGTCGCGAAGGCGGCGAAGTGCTGTATTGAATCGGCGCTCCGTGACGCTACCGTAGCCGAGGATCAATGCGTCTTTTTCCTGCACATCTTCGCCCACGCAATAGCTGCTCAGTCCGTAAAGACCCACATCGCGCGCGGCGCCGGCCGCGATCGTTTCGTCTTCACTCAATGTCGGCGGCAGCGAGGCGACGAAATGCAGCCCCGCGGCCGCTCCGCTCACAGTCAACTGAGGCGTCAAGCTCTCGATCGCCTTCACGAGAAGATCGCGGCGCCAACGGTAGATGCGTCTCGCGCGGCGCAGGTGGCGGTCGTAGTCGCCCGACTCCAACATGAGAGCGAAGGCGGCCTGCGTAAGAGTCGGATTTCCGTGGTCCATGTATTTCCTGAGATGGACGGCGTCGGCGACGAGATCTCGCGGCAGAACGATCCACCCCAGACGCAACGCTGGCGCGAGGGTCTTGGAAAGCGATCCCGCATAGATGACTCGCTCGGGAGCGAGGCCCTGAGCGGCGCCGATGGGCATTCGATCATAGCGATACTCGGCGTCGTAGTCGTCCTCGATGACGAGCCCGTCCACTTCGCGCGCCCAGGCGACGAGAGCCGCCCGCCGTTCGGCGGAAAGCACGACGCCGGTGGGATATTGATGAGCGGGCGTCACGAGCGCGAGCCGCGTGTCGCGACGGACCACGGCTTCGACGTCGATGCCGTCCGTGTCGACG
>JAFGSN010000236.1 GCA_016934575.1 Vicinamibacteria bacterium | reverse complement strand
GGCGAAAGCCGGGGTCCAGTGATTGACGTGTCTGGATTCCGGCTTGCGCCGGAATGACGGCGCGCGCCACCCCGGCGAATGCCGGGGCCGGAATCCAGGTGCGAAGATATCGAGCCGGTGTATTGCCGAACATGTTGTCGACAGCTTCACCCTCTGTAGGCGCACACCCCCATGCGCGGGGAGTTGACCGTCGGAAGGAGCGCCTCTTCTTCGGCGCAGGGATGCTCCGCGGCGTGCGCATCACAAAAAAGACAGGCGCCGGAATGGATGCAATAGGAGCAAATCTGAGTGGCAGGCGCTCCGCAAGCCGCGCACACGAGTCGCGGCGGCTTGTTGCGGGCGAGCAACCGCACGACTTGGCGCCCGATTGAACCCTTGCGATATCCCAGCACCTTGCCCTTGAGCGCGGTGGTCGAGCCGAAGTCATACTCGTACTGAAAAGCGACGCCCTTCGACGCGAGCGAACCCAATGTCGCCTGTTTGCCGATCTCCGTTCGATCCCTGAAAAAGGCGCTCATGTGCCCGCAGCATTCGAGCCAGGCATGACGCAGCAATGAATCCAACTGCTCGAGAGTCGCGTCATCGCGGCCTTCGAGATAGAGCCAGTACTCCGGCATTCCCACGGCGTCGACATGCAGTTGAACGATCCGACCCGGCTTCGCCCCTTTATCGTGCTTCGGACAGCAGGCGGCAAGATGCTGCGCCATCTTGGTCCTGGGCGCCTCGTGCCCGCATAGCTCACAACAACCGGCGTGGTCCTTCGCCATGCGACCTCCTCCTACGATTCATGAAGAATGCGCGAGCGTGCCTTCTCGATCAATTCTATCTGAAACGCATACCGCATTCTCAAGTTGCGGTAGTAAGTCTTGATTGCCCAAACCCATCGCCAGATCGAGCCGCTCATCGTTAGTCATGCGGTGGTTCGTCAAGCGCTTCTTTGCGGTGAGCATGCGACAGCGTCCTCAGAATCGCATCGAGAACGGAGTCAAGATGCTTGACGACGTCCTCGGCCAGGAAGCGCAACACGAAATACCCTTGCTCCTGCAGCAACATATCCTTGCGTCGATCGCGCCGATAGGCGTCGGGATCCCCCAGGTGCTGAGCGCCGTCCAACTCAATAACGACTCGCGCCTTCGCGCAAAGCAGATCGACTTCCATTCGGCCTCGGCCGTCAAATGCTATGGGGAGTCCGACATTCAAATGGAACCGGCCACTGGTCTCAGCCAGAGTCTCCAAACGATGGTACAGAAACGCCTCGGTGGCGCTTCTTGCCTGATTGGCGCCCAGCGACTCCAGCCCAACGTTACGTGTCGCATCTGCAAATAGCCCTGCAAGCGGCATGGCGACTCCATCGCGTACAAGGCGCCGAACGCTCGCCGCATATTCGCTCTTCCAGGCTGGCTCCACGGGAAGCGGCACATCGATCGGCCAGCCGGGCACCGCGCTGGCCGGGAGCAAGACTTCATAACCCATGGCCTCATAGCCGCGGCATCGACGATCGAACATCCTGGAAAACATGGGTGCGCGGAGATCGACGTAGTCATACACGCGCACTTCTTGCTTGCGTTCATGGAGGCGATGCAGCCTTCCGACATACTGCGTGACGGTTCCGCGCCAGGACACCGGAAGCGTCAGGAAGAGCGTGTCGAGCCGAGGATCGTCGAAGCCTTCTCCGATGAAGCGTCCGGTCGCCAGAAGAACCCGTTCTTCGCCCTCGGGGACATCCACCAGGCGCGCGCGTAGCGACTGGAGTTGTCTCCCGCCCATGCCGCCACGCAGAACGAGCACGTGCCGGTCCTTCGCCGCCAAGAGAGAAGCGAGCCGATCCAGATGATCGTTACGTTCGGTCAGTATGAGAGGCGCGCGTCCGTCCTTCAGTGCCAGCGTCACGTCGTCGCAGATCATTGCGTTTCGTGCCTCATCCGCGATCAGTTCCTTATAGAGCTCTAAAAATTGAGCTCGGCGGTCGACATCGGCCGCGCATTTCGGACGGAACGCCGTCGGGCGGACGTGGACTGTGTGCCGAAATGGTCGTGTCGCCGCTTGTCGTTTGGCATCGACCCGATACCGAACGGGACCGCATTGCATGAAGATGATCGGATGGTGGCCATCCTTGCGCGTCACGGTAGCGGACAAACCCGTGACATAGCGCGCCTTTGCCCGGCGGGCGACCTGCTCGAAGCTATGAGCACAAACATGGTGACATTCGTCCACAATCAAGTGCCCGTAATCGGCCACGATGTCGTCGACCACGCCCTTGTGGACCAGGCTTTGAATCAGAGCGACGTCCAGAACGCCACCCGGCTTCTTTCTACCGCCGCCGATTCGGCCGATGGCCTTGGCCGGCACGCCCAGGAACGAAGAAAGCCGCTCGACCCACTGCTCCATCAACTGACGGCGATGCACGAGCACCAATGTGTTGACGCCGCGCCTGGCGATAAGCCATGCGGCGACAACGGTCTTGCCGAAAGCGGTCGTGGCCGAGAGAACGCCGGTTTGGTGAGCGAGCATGGCTTCCGCCGCGGCTCTCTGCTCGCCGCGCAGCTCTCCGTGAAAGGTCACGTGGAGCGGGCGTGGCTCGTTTCTTTCGTCCCTGATGATCGGTGTGACGTTGATTTCGGATAGAAATGACCGCATGTCTTCCATGCAGCCACGCGGCAAACCGATGAAACGTCCATGGTCCTCGGCGCACGCGATGATCCGCGGCTTGTCATAAGTCGGTAGGCGCATGGCCTGCGCTTTGTAGAACTCCGGATTCTGAAAGGCGGCCAGACGGAGAAGGCGATTACGGAGCCCCGGCGGCAACACGTCTTTTTCGATATAGATCTCGTTTCCCACGACCAACTCCAGAGTTGCTGGAAGCGGCCCGGCAATCGGTGCGGACCGGCGACGTCGTGATGGCGGCGCGGTCCATGGGGCATCTTCGTCTTCCTCCAGTGTCGCCATGCGTACGGCAACAATGCGGCCCCTTTGCTCGGCCGCAAGCACGATTCGCTCGGCTTCGTGCTTTTCAATCTTGCGGACGGTGGACAGAAACGCCCATTGGTCACGATAGGGCGTGAAATCATCGTCCAAGAAAACAGTATTTCCTTTTTCCCGCGCTTCCTTCTGGAGCGGCAAGGCGATGAGATTGCCGAAGCCACCCTGGGGCAACGTGTCCTGATTGGGAAAGAAACGGTCGTAGGAATCCAATCCGACCTCGGGACGCTGCTCCATTGTCTCGGTCATGAGATGCGAGCCGAGCTTGCGCGCCAGAGACGCCGGGACGGCTTCCTTGAAGAACAGCCAGACATGCCCTCCATTTCCGGATCGCGATCGTTCCAGAATCGCCGGTATGCCCATTCGCCGGCACGTGCTCAGGAACGCCGCCGTATCGTCACGCCAAGATGTCTTATCGAAGTCGACCGCCAGGAAGAAGCAAGTCTCGTC
>JAFGSN010000235.1 GCA_016934575.1 Vicinamibacteria bacterium | reverse complement strand
CGACGCACGTCAATGCGTCGCCGGCGCAGACGCGGTGCATGCGCTCAATCCGCCTGTCTTGCGGCGATGAGAATGGCTTTCTGATAGAGAGCCTGAAGCCTGGCGCGTTTCTCCGCGCCCAGGCTGAGCGTCGCCTGCTTCAAGAGAGAGCGCATCTCCCGGTCTTCCTTGGCGGCGGAGAGCTCCCCGCGTCGCAGCTTTTCGAGATACCGCGCGATCTGGTTCCGCTGCCGTCTCGGGATCGAGGCGTACATCGCGTCGTTGAGACCACGGAACTCGGCGATCTCGGTCTTCTCGAGTCTCGGGATTCCAGACGCCGCCAGCTTCTGGGCGCGGCGAAAGACCTCGTCCGGCTCCAGCACCTCCGCGTCGCTCATCGACATGAGCGTCTCGGCCGTCTCGGGAGAGAGAAACGGCAGTTCCTCGGTGGCGCGCGCCACGGCGTCTCGCAGTTGTCTCGCGCTCTGTCCGCTGCACGCGACTCCGCCGATCAGCGCGTCGAGGCTTCGAAGAGCCTCACGCGGACGTTCCGGTTCGCCGACGACCCACGCGGCGAGAGTGAAATGCGTTGAACCGTCGCGCCAGACGGTCGTGACGTCATAGTACGACTTGTCTTCCTCCGACCAGATGGCGATGACTCGCCGGCCTGGAAGATCACAGACGTCGACGCTCGACCGCTCCTGTTCTTTGATCGCCGGACGTCTCATGCGACGGAAAGTGAAAGCTCGCTCCAGGTACTCATCCAACGTGGATACGACTCTGATCTTCTCGGTCGCCAGATATGCGAATCCGCCGCCATCCTGTCGCGCCAGGGAGACGAGCGTTTCAGGCGGTATCTCGAGAACGGCCTGGTCCGCGCTCAGAATCACCCAACCACGCGATGGAGACACGTGAAGACCCGTCATCGAATCCGAGTATTCCTGCGTGACCGCGATCCAGTCGCGAAGGCTCCGTTCTCCGGCGCCCTCGGGGACGAATCCGAACAGGATCATGCCCGCCAGCCCAATGACGGCGACAAAGGCGGTGGCGACGACCTTCCAGATCGACGTCGCCTCACGAACCAGCAAACCGACGAGGCCGATCGACATGCTTGCGGCGCCCGCCAGGACGAGCAACACCTCGTAGGGACGTTTCGCCGCCCAGACAACGCCCGCCAGGGGAAACATGGCCACGAAAACCATCAGGAGCGCGACCCGCGCCGCTTTTCGTCCCCACTCCCAGCTCGGGTATAACCCCAGGGCCAACGCGAGAAAGACCAGAGCCGCCTGCAGCCATGGCACATCGTTCAACGCGGATAGCTGTCTGGCGGGCGAGTAAGCCCAATAGCCCGTCATGCCCGCGGCGGCCGTCAGCACAAACGCCGCAAAAACCATCCGCAGATTCACGTTGTGCGCTCTCTCCGGCGTCTCGAATCCGCGCATGGGCTCCTGAGCCTTCGCGACTCGACCGCGCCTTGATGCCACGCGCTTTCGGCCGCCGCGAGCCTGCGGCGCCCCGCCGCCGATCCAGCCGCTCACGTTGATCGCTTCAGAAAGCTTCGTCCAGCGCTTGCTGCCCGCCGGCATCACGAGGCTTCCGTCGTCGATCAATCCCTGCTCGTACCAAGAGCGCAGCATCACCGGATCGAGCGGGCCGATCTCGCTCCCATCCTGCAGCCGAACCATGAACCCAGACATGGCGGAACCCTCCTAACTCACTTCGCGCGCAACGTCGCCAATGTGCTCGTCCGTTCCGACAAGCACAAGAATATCGCCTTCCGTCAAGGCCGTCATTCCGATCGGAAGCAGACAACCCGTGACGGACAGAACGAGCTTCGCATGGACGGTGACAGGACGCGTCCTTCGGCCATGAATGACGTCCCGAACCTTGTCGCGAAGCTCCATGTTGACGAGGAATCCCAGGCCTCCGACAATGATGAGCGCCGTGATCACCAAGTTCGTCGAGATGTCGCCGCGCAGAGCGGTGAGGCTGTCTTGAAACGGCGAAAACCCGGCGTTGCAAAAGGCCGAGATCGAGTGGAAGATGCTCAAGAACAGAGCCTGAGATCCGGGAAAACCACGACGCCACCGCAGCCACATCAGGAGCGCCCCCGCCGTCTCCACGCCACAGGCGAAAACCACAATATAGCGAACGAGCGAACGGAGCTCCGATTTCGGCGAATGATGCATCGAATCCTGAATGACCATACGGTCCTGAAGCGAGATCTTTCGCCCGAGAGCCAGGACTACAAAGCCGGCGAAGGTCATGATGCCCAACGCGCCGGTTTGAATGAGTGTCAGGATCACGCATTGCCCGAAAAGCGAAAAGCGCGCGCCCGTATCCACCACGGTGAGACCCGTGACGCACACGGCGGAGGTGGCGGTGAAAAACGCGTCCATGAAAGAAATCGGAGCGCCGGTCGAGGAAACGGGCAAGCGGAGCAGCAACGTCCCGATAAATGTCAATCCAGAGAAACTGCCGACCAGAGCGACCGAAGGATGAAGACGCCGGTAGCCGCTCAGTCTCGCCATTTTGCCCATGACTCCCGAAACGACGGAGTTTACACCGAGCACGGCCGCCTTTTCACGCCCCGAGTCGTTCCTTGACTTTTCGGAATTCCGTCATCATCGGCCTCTTCCCTTCGACCTCCGAAGAGGTTACACTATGAATTGCATCCTGCCGTACACGGCGTGTCCGCAGGCGCGATTCGCTTTGTATCTGCGAGCAGTAACCGGCCACCAGATCCGCGGAGAATGGGCATGTTGGCCGGTTTGGACCAGTTCGATCGCACGGCTCGATCGGACGTCAAGCCGGTTCCGGGGATGCAGAGTGTCCGGAGTCATCAGCCGAACTGGAGTATGAATGGGTCATCGACTGTTTGTGGGTAATCTTCCGTTCACGGCGACAGAAGCGGCGGTCCGCGCCGCTTTTGAAAAGCACGGCACCATCGAAGACGTGCATCTTGCCACTGATCGGACAACCGGCCGCTCGCGAGGCTTTGCTTTCGTGACGCTGAACTCCGACGAAGGCATAGCGAGCGTCATCAGCAAAATGGACGGCGCTCTTCTCGACGGCCGTCCCCTGCGTGTCAATGAAGCGCAGGATCGACCGCGGCCGAGCTTCTCCGGCGCGCCTTTTGACGGCGGTTTCGGGAACATGCCCGGCGGCGGAATGCGTGACCGACCGCGCCGCAAGGGCAGCCGGCGGCGGAATCCCCGGAGTCGCTGGTAATCTCCCTCGTCGAGGTTGGATCTTCGTTTTTTCCACGGCCGCCGGAAGACGGCCTATGGCTGCTCGTGTTGAGCGGATTTCCCGGCCACCGGCAGTCCCAGCGCCTCCGCCAGCTCTCCTAGCTTCGCCTGAATTCGGCCGACATTTTTCGGACCCATGCGAAGCAGGTGTTTCTTGGCCGGCGACAGCTTCTCCAGATCGGGCTCGGCATATTCGTAGAGCACGAGATTGCCGCGAACGATCGGTTTCAGTTCAATACGTCCCGGAATCACGGGGGCATCGAGCAGGTGTCGAAACGCGCGCTCCACGGCTTGTGTGAGTCCGCCCTGCGGGTGGCCCAGCTCACGATAGGCGCTCTCGCCCAGCGGCAGAAGAAGCTGGTAAACGCCGGCACAACCTGCGGCGTCGAGCGACTCGACGGCGTCCGCGACGAAATCATAGCGAATGTGACTCGATGGATCGATCACGATGCGCCCATGTTCCTTCATGGCGCCGAACTCGCCTTTGATGACGAGGAAATGAAGGTGCGGACGCGGGCTTTCACCGCGCGCCACGTTCTCGATGACGGCCGTGAAACGTCGTATCAGATTTTTCTGCGCCAACCAGAGTCCAAGCTGCGGATGCGTCGAGAGGCCGCCGGTCAGGCTTCGCACGAGCTCGTCGCTTTGATCGAGAGCCGGTAGAGGAATCGCCGGCATGGGCGTTGGCGAAGGCGAAGGCGAAGGCGTTCTCGAAACATGCCGAAAATCAGGGGTGGGATGCGGCGTGGAGGGCGGCGAGTATGTCTTCAGGATCCAGATCGTCGCTCCGACGAGGATGGCGAATACGATGCCACCGGTGATCAGGCCTGAACCTCTCCCGCCGCCGGAGCCGGGTTTCGAGGCTTGAGCTCCCGCCCCGTCGGCGTTGAGCTCGAAGTCGTCCAAGTCGTTCATGACCATTGAGTGTACTGCACCTTGGGTCGAAATAAGACGGTCCGCGCCGCCGTCGATCTCACGCATGGCGCGGCGCTTCAGTCATGACGGGAGGACGCCCATATTCCTTTCTTCTCTCTGCGCGCCCGCCGCTCGTGTTCCCGGAACTCATCCTGGCGAACGTATTCGAATCTGCGCATGACCTTCGCGCATCCGGCGGCGATGATCTCGGCGTTCAACAGACGGCCGTCCGGCAACCAAACATAGCGCAGCAATCGTCCGTATTTGTCACGGTCGTCTGTTATGGGATCGCGTTCCAGTCTGACGCGCCGCCGCTTGGCCAGACGAACGGCGCATGCCGTCGCCTGCGCATGAAACGGCTCGGCTTGCCGATAATGGCCCGTCTCTGGAGCGTCGACGCCGATCAGACGAACCGTCGCGATTCTGCCGCCAAGTCGGACTCGCAGCGTGTCGCCGTCAATGACCCATTTGACGACGCCCCGCTCGTCGGCGAACGCCGGCGCGGCAACGACCAGGAATAACGCCAGCGCTACCACGAGTCGGCGACGATCGATCAAACCGTTTACCCCGAAGCGACGATTGAAGCGACGCGTCTCAATGCACCCAGACGATGTCGAAGCGCAGAATCTTAACGTCCTTCTGTGAAGGAATCGCAAGTCGTTCCTCGAAGCGGGACGGATCGACGTCCTTGAGGCGATCGACTTCTTCTCCGAGCGCGACGATTTCCGCCTTCATGGACTCGACGCGCGCCTCGGCGGCGTTCTCCATGCGATCCTTCGTAAGCACGGTCGTGGCGCCGGTTATTCGACGTTTGCGGCCGGTAAAAAGGCCCAGATTGGACAGAAGAGCGCCGCCGAGAGCCGCCCACTTCTCCGTCCGTCGCCCCGAGAGATCGCGTTCATACATTTGCAGTTTCAGTTTCTTGCCGTCGATTTTCTTCCGGAGCTTTTCAAGCTTGGGCATGTCGGCGGTCTCCTGAAGCCGATCGGCGAATTCCCTGCGTTCCTCGCCCGGTCGAGACAACTCCTTTGACCACGGATCGACGAAGAGCCTGACCGCCAGCTTGTCGGGCAGACGTTCCCTCAAGGCGCGTTCAAGTCCCTTGACTCCCTGGCTATGAAGATACTCGGGAAGCGGCTCATACTGCATCGCTTCAGGCGCCTTCTCTCTCAAGGCATCCTCCCCGATGACGAATGACTCGCTTTCAAAGGCTTCGGCCGGCGTCTTTCCCGCGAGAGCGAAGGCGCGCAGCTCGATCCGCTCGCCCAGGCCGGCGTGCTTCACCGCGTACTTCACGAAGATATGCGGCGCGGCCCTCTTGTAGCCATGACGGTCGAGGTAATGATGACGCAACGGCGGCGGCAAAAGAGGCGCGGCGCTCGATTCTTGGCCCTCCCGATCTCGTTGCTCGTCGACCCTTGACTCGTCGGCCTCAGGCGAAGGTCGCTCCTTCATGAGCGCTGCCACTTCCGGCCGCGTCAGCGGCCCGCGCAGGAACGACAATGTCCAGCGCGAATGCAACAGGCACGGCGCCGAGCGATGAATGTCATGCAGCAAAAACACGCGCTTGCGCGCCGCGCCGAGCAGCGCGTCAACGTCTTTCGCCTTCGCGCCCACGCCGAGCAGGCCGTCCTTCAGCCGCGCGCGATCCTGCTCCGTCTGTAACCGGCCGACGAGCCACATTCCCATGTTCGCCAGCCCCTTGTAGTCGAGATCCACCGGATTCTGCGTGGCCAGCACGACTCCCAACCCTTGCGCCCGCGCCTGTTTCAGCAGCGTGAGCAAAGGGCGCTTCGTCGGCGGATCGGCGGGATGCGGGGGGAAGTATCCGTAGATCTCGTCCATGTATATGAGCGCGCGCAGCTCGCCGGTCCCGCTCTGCCGGCGCATCCAGGTCTTGATGCGATCGAAAAGAAGCGCCGTGACGAAGAGACGTTCTTCGTCGCCGAGGTGGGCCGTATAGATGATCGAAAGACGCGGCCGGCCGTCGTCGCTCCGCAACAGACGTTCGACATCGAGCGGCTCCCCTCTGCGCCATGCTTCGAACGCCGGCGCGGCCAGAAGATTATTGAGCGCGATGAGCAGCTTCTCGCGCGCCTTACGCGGATAGACGCGCGCGAGCGGCAAGGCGCCGATCTTCTCGAACGGTGGATCCGCCACGAAGGCGACAAGCGCTTCGAGAGAGAGGTCGCGCCCTTCCCGCCATGCCCGTTCGATCAGATTCGCGAGGAAAACGCCTTCGGTGGATTGCACGGGGTCCGCGTCGACACCCGCCAGTCGTAGTAGTCCCCGAACCAGGCTGCCGATCTCATCGCGGAGATCCTCTTCCATCGAGTCGAAAGACGCGCGCGGAGCGTCGAGCGACTGCAGGATGTTCAACGGAACGCCAGCCGACGATCCGGGCGTGAAAATCACGCCTTCGCGCGCCCTGCGTAGAGCGATCGCGTCGTCGGATCCAAGCCCCCATTCCGCAAGGCCCGCTCGCCACGACGCGGCGGTCTCCTCCGCCACGACATCGACGCTCTTTCCGTCGCGTCGAGCCGCATCGGCGTCGATCCATGGCACGACTTGCCGCGCCTCCCATTTCTCGAAAAGTAACAGCAGGTTTCCGATGTCGCCCTTTGGATCGATCGCGATCACCGGCGTGCCTCGAAGAAGAACCTCCTCGATGAGCGCGCAGGCCAGGCCTGTTTTCCCTGATCCGGTCATCCCGACAATCAGGCCGTGCGTGAGCAAATCCGTTGGATCGATCTCCAACCGCTCTCCGATCGTTGCCGCTGCGGGATCGAAAGCCTTTCCGATATAGAGGCCTTTTTCCATGGCATGAGTATAACGGTTTACTAGTTTTTGATGACCGCCTCCATTGATCACGAACGATCGTGACATTGTCCTCCATCGAGGACAAACCACAAACCATCGTGAATCCAGCAATTCCTTTTTTTAAAGGACATTACAGTGTTTTAGTCAACGGCACGTTCGTTGCAAACATAATGGCCGGGCCCGGCGACGGGACCCGGACGAAAGGAGGCTCACAATGAAACTCGGCTGGATCGCAGCGACATTCTTGGCGACAGGGCTTCTCTTCCCGCCGACCTCGCATGCCGGCGTCTCGGTCGCGATCGCCCTGGGTCACAGGCATCAAGCTCCACGAACCCGCGCGGCTTTCAGTAACGGCTATGACAATGGACATAGAGACGGTCAGAGAAAAGCCAGGCAGGACTTGAGACTTCATCGCGACTACGATCTCCGGCGCCATCGCGACTTCCGCAACGCTGACCGCGACGCTCGACGCAAGCTCGGCGCTCGGCGCGCTTATGCCGCCGGATACCGTGACGGTTTCGAGCGCGGTTATCGTAGCGCCTTCTCCTCATACATGCGACGACACCGGGGACCGCGCAGTCGTCGTTATTAGCGACACGCTACGAGGGCGTATCGGAGCACCAACTCACGAGGGCCGGTGTCACGCCGGCCCTCTTTTGGGTTACCGACATGGATTGAACGCAACTTGAACGCGGCCCCTGCCCGGCTCATACTGGAATCGTCAAGGAGGCTCGTGCCATTCCGATATTCGAATATCGCTGCGACATCTGCGGCGCCAGCTTTGAAAAGATCGTGCTTCGTAGCGGTGAGGAGATTCCCTGCCCCAACTGCGACAGTCGAAAGGTGACCCGCCAACTGTCGGCCTTTGCCTTCAAGAGCGGATCGCGCTTCGTCTCGGCGAGCGCATCGTCCTGTTCGGGCTGCACGTCAAGCGCTGGCGGCTGCGCCGGATGCCGCCGCTGATCCGCATCGAAATTTTTCGCCGCCATGCGACGCCGGCGCGCGGCGTCGACATCTGATCGATCTTCTTCCGCCGTCAAGGACGACGGCGTCTCGCTTCGTAAACTGCGCGGACGACAGTGGCGATCCCGCCGCGAACGCTGAAACGGCCCTCGACTTGCATTCTCCGCGGCTTCACGACCACGACCAGATCGTCCAGGATTTGGTTCGTGACCTTCTCGTAGTAGACGCCCTGGTCGCGATACTCGAAGAGATACAGCTTGAGGCTCTTCAGCTCGAGGCATCGCCTTGCCGGCGCATAGCTGATGACGATCGTGGCGAAATCGGGTTGACCCGTTTTCGGGCAGAGTGATGTGAACTCCGGACAGTTGATCTCGATCGTATATTCTCGTTCAGGACTCGGATTGGGAAACGTCTCGAGCACGCTTATCGATCGCCTTTCCATGCCTGGTCCTCGCTTCCGCATATTCGCTCGTCGCGGCTATCGTCTTCGCCACGGCATGCGCGCGATTCACGTCAATGCCACGATCGGCATGCTTGCGAAACCGGCGCGACCGCGGCGCGACATGGCCGTCGCGCCGTCGGCCGACGTTAGCCTTACGCCGAGTCGCGGTCAACTCAGTTCGACGTTGACCTCGAATGCCGTCCATCGTAGTCTGAGATCGACGTTGCCCGGAATCCCGCTTCGAAAGGAATCGATCATGCGTCATTGGATCACGAGTTGTCCGAGTTCCTGTCTCGCGCTGGCGGCCCTGGCAGGCCTGCTTGGCGTGTTGATCGCTCGATCCGCGGCCGCATCGAGCGCGACACTAGAGGATGCGGCGCTCTTCATCGAGACAGCGCAGGCGCGTCTGCACAAGCTTGCCGTGGAGGCCGATCGCGCGGCCTGGGTGCAGGCGACCTACATCACCGATGACACCGAGATGCTGGCCGCCTCGGCCAACGAACGGCGCATGGCCGCGGCCGCGGAGCTGGCGCGCGACGCCACGCGCTTCGACAAGGCGGACTTGCCGTCGGAGCTGGCGCGTCAATTGCGCCTGCTCAAGCTGGCGCAGACGATCCCGGCGCCCGCCGAAGCGACGGCGCGCGAGGAGCTGACGCGGATTCTCGCCCGCATGGAAGGAGCATACGGAAAGGGCAAGTGGCGCCGCAAGGACGAGCAGGGCCAGGCGGCCGGCCTTGGCCTCGATGAGATGAGCCGTATCTTGCGAGCAAGCCGCGATCCACGGGAAATGCTCGATCTGTGGCGAGGATGGCGCACGGTCTCGCCGCCCTATCGCCGGGACTATGCGCGCCATGTCGAGCTTTCCAACGCCGGCGCGCGCGAGCTGGGATTCGCCGATGTCGGCGTCCTCTGGCGCGCGAAGTACGACATGCCGCCCGATGAGTTCTCGCGCGATGTCGAGCGCCTTTGGGACCAGGTTCGTCCGCTCTATGTTTCCCTGCACGCCTACATTCGGCGCAAGCTGCGTGAAGCTTACGGTCCCGACATTGTTCCGGAAAACGGTCCGATCCCGGCCCATCTTCTCGGCAACATGTGGGCGCAGGACTGGAGCCATCTCTATCCTCTCGTTGCGCCTCGAGACAAAGCGTCGTCGCGCGACTTGACCGCTCTCCTCAAGGCCAAGGGCGTGGACGAACGTGAAATGGTGCGCCTTGCGGAACGCTTCTTCGTCTCGCTTGGTCTCGATCCTCTGCCCCGGACCTTCTGGGAACGGTCGCTGTTCGTCAAACCGCGGGACCGCGAAGTTGTCTGCCACGCGAGCGCCTGGGACGTCGACGCCGCGGACGATCTGCGCATCAAGATGTGCATCGAGATCACGGGCGAGGACTTCACGACGATCCACCATGAGCTGGGACACAACTACTACCAGCGCGCCTACAGAAAGCTGCCGTTTCTCTTCCGCGACAGCGCCAACGACGGCTTTCACGAGGCCATAGGCGACACGATCGCCCTCTCGGTCACCCCGCGCTACCTGGCCGAGATCGGACTCGGCGACGATACGACGCGATCCGAACAGGAAGTCGGCCAACTCCTGCGAATGGCGCTCGAAAAGGTCGCCTTTCTGCCGTTCGGCCTGCTCGTCGATCAGTGGCGCTTCAAGGTTTTTTCGGGCGAGATCCCGCCCGATCGATACAATCAAGCTTGGTGGGAGCTGAGGGAAAAGTATCAAGGCGTCGCCGCGCCCGTCTCACGCAGCGAGGCCGACTTCGATCCCGGCGCCAAGTACCATGTTGCCGCCGGCGTGCCTTACACGCGCTACTTCCTGGCCCACATTCTTCAATTCCAATTCCATCGCGCTCTTTGCGCGGCCGCCGGTCAGACCGGACCGCTGCATCGCTGCTCGATCTACGGCAGCCGCGAAGCGGGGACGCGACTGAGCCGTATGATGGAGCTCGGCCAGAGCCGGCCGTGGCCGGACGCCCTTGAAGTCCTTACCGGAGAGCGCCGCATGGATGCTACAGCCATCCTCGATTACTTCGCCCCCTTGCAAGCCTGGCTCGACGAGCAGAATCAGGGAGTGGCGACGGGCTGGCGTCGGAACGCTCTCGCGCCCGAGGAATGACGATGATTGCGCGAGGTTGTCGATGAGCGACAATGGCGCCTCCCGGAATCCTCCGGCGGAAACCGATGCGCCCCTTTCTCGGAACGACGGCGGTCAAGTCCGGCGACGTCTCTTTCTGCTGGCGTTCGTCTTGACGGTCGCCGGCGTCTCCGCATGGACCTGGCTGCGCGCTTCAGGCAAAACCTTTGTTCGACGCTCCGAGACGTCCCAAGAAACGGCATCCGCAGCTCCGGCCAACGCCGCGCAGAACCAGATCCACGACATCAAGGCGGATGGCGATGCGCTGTGGGTGGCGACGAGCGGCGGCGTGCTTCTATATAACCGCAGGTCCGGCGAAATCCTCCGTCAATACCGTTCGTCGAACGGCCTTCCGCATGATTTCGTCGAACACGTTCATGTCGGACGCGACGGCAGGAAGTGGTTCGGAACTTATAGCCCGAAGATCGCCCTGCTCGACGGCGACGACTGGTCGTGGTTGTTGCCCATGCGAGAGGACGGCCCCTTGAACGAAGAGGGCGTGCGATTCGTTCTGGAAGATCGTCGTGGTATGCACTGGATCGCGTCGGCGAAACAGGGCGTCTTCACATACGACGGCGCGACCTGGAGAAATCACCGAACCACGGACGGTCTGCCCGGAGATTCGATCCGCACCATCTCCGAGGATCTCGACGGCTCGATCTGGGTCTGCACGAACGGCGGCGTGGCGCAGCTTGCTCGCGGCCGTTGGACGAGTTACACGAGCGACGACGGCCTGTCGCATAACGACGTCTGGGCGTGCGTCGTCGACCAAGACGGCGTCAAGTGGTTCGGTACGTGGGGCGGAGGCATCAGCAGGCTCGACCGCGACCGATGGACGTCCGTGAAGGACGCGGACGGCCTCGCCTCGAACTGGGTTTTCGAAGGCAAAATGGACGATCGCGGACGATTGTGGTTCGGAACCTACAACGGCGTTTCCGTCTGGGACGGAACGTCATGGCGGCGGTATGGTCCCGAGCACGGCCTCCTCGGATCGGACGTCTACGCCGTCGAGATCGACGCCGACGACTTCAAGTGGTTCGGAACCTATCGAGGACTCTCGCGTCTCGCGCCCGACGACGAAACGTTCGTGACCTTCATCCAGCCCTGACCTCTATAAGCGGATGAGCGATGGATCGTAGTCGTCCGGCGGTTGGTACCCCATCAGAACGCAAATCGTGGCGGCGACATTACTGAGGCCGGCCTTGTCGACCTGGGCCAGTTTCCATTCGTTCGCCCCGGAGTAGTCCTTGACGACGAAAGGCACCGGATTGAGGGTGTGCGCCACGAACGGCGTACGCTTGCCGCCTTTTTCCGTGAACATCTTGTCGGCGTTGCCGTGATCCGCCGTGACCATGAGCACGCCTCCGGCGTTCTTGATCCATGGAATGATCCGGGCCAGACCGAGATCAACGGCCGCGACGGCGATGAGAATCGCCGGCACGATCCCTGTATGGCCGACCATGTCTCCGTTCGGGAAGTTCAGTCGAACGAACTTGCGCTCACCGCCCCTGACGGCGCCGATGACCTCGTCCGTGATCTCGGCGGCCTTCATCCAAGGACGCTGATCAAAGGGCACCCTGTCCGAAGGAACCTCGACATAGCGCTCGAGCTTCTCGTCGATGTAGCCGGAGTTGTTGCCGTTCCAGAAGTACGTCACATGGCCGAACTTTTGGGTTTCGGAGACGGCGAACGACGTGACTCCCGCCGCGCAAAGATATTGTCCGAGCGTGCGGTCGATGGCCGGCGGCTCGACAAGATAGTTCTTCGGGATCTTGGCGTCTCCGTCATACTCCATCATGCCGGCGTAAAACACCTCGGGAACGCGCCGGCGATCGAAGTCCGAAAAATCGGCCTCGGTGAAAGCGCGCGAGATCTCGATCGCGCGATCGCCGCGGAAGTTGAAGAAGACGACGGCGTCTCCGTCATCGATGACCCCGACGGGTTTGCCGTTTTCAGAGACGACGAAACAATCCATGTATTGATCGGTGATCCCGGGATCCTCGGCATAGTAAGCCTTGATGGCCTCGGCAGCCGAGGCAAAGGCGCGCCCCTCGCCCAGCACGTGCGCCTTCCATCCGCGCTCGACAACGCGCCAGTCGGCGTTGTAGCGGTCCATGGTTGTCACCATGCGTCCGCCTCCGGAGCCCATGCGATAATCCCGGCCGCCTTCCGACATCCGCGCCAGTCGCGCCTCGAGCGGTTCGACGTACTCGAGAGCGCTTTTTTCCCCGACATCCCTGCCGTCGAGGAGCGCATGAACGCGAACGCGTCGAACTCCGTCAGTGACGCAGCGCTCAATCAACGCGTCGAGGTGATCGATGTGGCTATGAACGTTCCCGTCGGAAACGAGACCGATGAAATGCACCGTTCCGCCGTTTACGGCGCGGGACACGATCGATTTCCACGCCTGGCCCGCGAAGATCCGCTTCGAGGCAATCGCCTCGTTGACGAGCTTGGCGCCCTGCGAGAACAC
Organism: Vicinamibacteria bacterium; assembly: GCA_016934575.1. Lineage (GTDB taxonomy): Bacteria > Acidobacteriota > Vicinamibacteria > Fen-336 > Fen-336 > JAFGSN01. The sequence goes on along the minus strand of JAFGSN010000235.1, from coordinate 1,209 downwards.
GCGTCCCGCTCCGAGAGCGTTGTGCCCAACCTCGGAGTTGCCCATGTCGTCGTCGCTCGGCAATCCCACGGCCATGCCGTGAGCGCGCAGCGTCGTTTTCAAAGGCTCCTGGAGCAGGGCGTCGAGAACCGGAGTGTTCGCCCGGAACACGCCGTCGGCTTCGTCGTGCTTGCCGATGCCGACGCCGTCCAGGATGACGGTGACGAGCGGGCCTGGAAACGGCTTGTATCCAGGGAGCTTCTTGAGTTTGATCTCGGCCATTGGACCTCCATGGGATGCATGCGGGACGCAAGGACGCCCTCGTCCCTCGAACGACGTCATATCCATTCTAACGGCGTTTTTGAATTCACACGAATGCGACGTGTGGTTTTCTCCGCGCGGGTGTTAGGCTCCACGGCTCGCCTGCCCGACCGCGAATTCGTGCGTCATGACGTCTGCGCGGCGCCGTTACCGGTAGCGCCCGATCTGGCCACATTATCCAGGAGCTGAAGGGCTGGAGCCGGGCGTCGCGCGCCGCGGACAGCCAGGACTTGAGCAGCTTGCCATAACCGTCCTGGAGCCTCATCTGGCCCGCCTCGCTCACGCCTTTGGTCGCGCGATTAATTTCGGATAAAACGCTGAAAATCATATCGAAATCCTAGGCGTTTCTTATGACATTGATTGTGCGCGCGCGCTAATCTTACGCCGGGCTGTGCCAATGGTCATAGTGCATGGACTTCATCATCGGCCGATCAACGTCGATTGTCGGCGCGTACGTATCAGTGAGAGCGCGCGTTCAACGTGCATCCTGATCGTGACGGCGTGCATGCTCTTCGTCATTGCGCCTGTGGATAAGGCGTTAGCAAAAACAGCCGTTCCAGCGATGAAGCGCGAAGGCTTCGTCTTTGGATTTTTCACCGGAGGCGGAACGCGAGCGCTATTGGAAGAGGCCGGCTTCGGAACGTCGAGCGGGCTGCATGCCGGATCGATGATCAGCAATAAGACCTCCGCGATGGTCGAGATGTCCATGATCATGATCATGGCGCCGCAGGGCGACACCGTGGTTGGATCCAGAATCATCGCGCTCAACGTTCGTCACTGGATCGGCGATCGCGTCTGGATCGGCGGCGGTCTCGGCGAGATCGAAGGCGAAGTCAACGCATTATCTGTCATGATTTCGGCCGGTTATGAGCTGACTCAGACCAGAACCTTCGCACTCGACCTGGCAGG
>JAFGSN010000057.1 GCA_016934575.1 Vicinamibacteria bacterium | reverse complement strand
GTGCGGGAAATCCGCACGCACGGTTTGAAAGGGGGATTCAGGAGCCCGGGCTCGCATGAGCACCGCGCCTGATTTCTACCAATGCCGCGCGCGCGACAGACTTCCCTGCCCAGAGACGCCGAACTCGTGGGTTTATGGCCCGACAAGCTCACGATTCAGACCCGACAATGTCTGTTGCCGGGGACGCGTCTCGCTTTCGATCTCGTGCTCGAGGGCAACGCTCTTCCTCTTGACGTTACCACCGGTCCATGCTTGGTCGTCCATCGCGACCGAGATGGTTATGTTTATCATACACACATCGCTCTTGATCAGGTCCCGCGTCTGGATCGGAACCTTATCGCGCTTTTTATCTCCAAGGGGCGGGGAACTCCTCGCCTGTCACACAGAGCTCGCGGAATCCGTCGATAAGGTCAGGACTCGGGGGCGAACCCTGGATCGGCTTTGGTGGCTCGGGGCTTCGTGGCGGCGGACGGGAGCAGAAACGTAACCCGCGCGCCTCCAGGCGGAGCGTTCTCGATCCATACTCGCCCGCCATGGTCTTCGGCGATCTTCTTCACCAGCCAGAGCCCAAGACCGCTGCCGCCGCTTTTCGTCGAAAAGAACGGCTCGAAGACTTTTTCACTGAGATTCTCGGAGACGCCAGGGCCCGAGTCGGTCATCACGATTTTCACGGAGCGTCCTTCGTCAGCTCGTGCAACGAGAACGTCGATCGAGCCGTCGTTGTCGCCGACGGCCTGGAGCGCATTTTCGACCAAGTTGACGATGGCGCGCTCTATCAGACGGCGGTCGCCGATCACGGTGTCCGTGTCGGCGCGAGCAAAGCTCAACCGCACCTTGGGCGGAAGCGCCGTCATGTAGCGATCGAGCACTTCTTCCACGAGACGCGAGAGACGAACCGGCTCGGACGCCGGCGCGGGAGGTCGCGCGAAAGCGGAGAACTCGGTCACGATGCTTCGCAAGGTGCGAACCTGTTTGAGAATCGTCTGCGTGCACGTTTCGAGCGTGGCGTCGAAGTCGGCCGATCGGTCTTGATGAACGCGTCTCAGGTGTTCGGCCGACAACTGAATGGGCGTCAGGGGATTCTTCACCTCATGCGCAACCTGTCGCGCCATCTCGGCCCAAGCGGCCAGACGATTACTTCGCTCGAGATCGATTCGCTGTCGTTCGAGGTCGCGTGCCATCTGGTTGAAGGCCTCCACCAGACGGCGCAACTCGTCGCGTCTCGCGCTCGCGACTCGCGCGCCGAGGTCTCCTTGGGCGATGCGTTGAGCCGCATGCGTCAAATCGGCGATCGGTTTGGAGATACGGCGCGTCATCGAATGCGCCAGGCCGGCGGCGCCGAAGATGAAGAGGACGGAGGCTAGCCGCACGAAACGATTGAGATCCGCGAGCACCGTCGTCAGCTCTCGCTCACGCGAGGCGAGAGGAAGCGAGAGGACGTCGGCCCTAGACGCATCAAGCCGAACGGGAATCGAAACGACCTGATGAGTCAATCCGGCGGTAAGCTCGGTGTGCAGAACGAAAGGGGCTTTGTCGAGAACAAGGGCGCGGAACACGGCGCCGGAAGCACGCCGCGGCAGAAGACCCGAAGCGTAAAGCTCGCGTTTGCTCGTTGCGGTCAGCTCGCCGTCGATGAAGAGATCGAGATCGTTGCGGATCAAGCTTGCGATCCACACCAGCGCATCGTCGGTCACCGGTTGTGAAGTCGGCGCGTCGCTTCCAAGGAAGTGAGCGAAATCCTCGACCGCCTTGCGTGCCACCGTGGCGCGTTCGAGAGCCTGCGCGTCGGTTTCGCGCCGCAGACGATCGGCGACGAACTCGCGGATCGTGACTTGAAGAACGATCGCCGGCAGCAATGCAACGGCGATGAAGGACGCGAAAAGGCGCAAGGCGAAGCGATTGGCGATGAACAGCCAGAGAGTCGAGAGCGGCGCCGTTGATCGACGGAGCGCGCCGCGAACGGCCATCGACACGATCAACATCGTGATGATGACGGCCATGAGAACGGCGATTGTCTCGGCGAAATCGGCGGCGAAACGAACCGGTCCGAGCCGAGGATAACCGAGAGCGTACATTCTTTCGCTGTCCGCGAAAGCGAAAGCGTGATGACTGCGCCCCTCGAAGAGCAGCGTCGTCCAGAAGCCGGAAGGCTTTTCCCGGATGCGGATGTTGAAGGAAGGGTGCAACGACGGATGGCGTTCGGACGAGGAGAACAGTGGACGGAGATGATCGTCCCAGACCGCGAGTTGCACATGGCCGGAGTCATTCGGACGCGCCAGGGTTCTTGCCGGGAGGGAGTACGGATCCCGGCCGGAAAGGAATGGCAGATTCCAGTAATCATCTGCGACGTAAACGTGCAATTCTTCCCAAGAGCGGCCGTCGATGGCAACGAGACGCCGTGCGTGGAGAACCTCTTGAACGGCGCTGCCGACCGTGAGGCGTTCAGAGGAGACTCGCCATGTCGTGCTTTCCGGTCGGTCGGGAGGCGCGCCGGAAAGCGACGCCAGGTTGAGCGCGAAGCGACTGATCACGTTGTCGTCACGATCACGAAGCTCGACGGCCGAGGAAAATCCGATTTCGGCGAGAGCCGTCTCGGACCACAGCGTGAACGCCAGTTCCTCGATGCGTTCGCGCGCACGGACAGGCTTGCGATCAAGCGCGTCGAGAGACTCGTCGATACGACGGCAGGAGCTGGCCAGAACCACGCGGCGGCGCTGCGGCTGTCGTCGCACTTGTTTGACGAAGTCCGACTCGATCCTCCGGCGGAGAGATTTCTCGGAGTAATGCACCGCGCTTGGATATAGAAGCAACGAGATGAAAGCGGCGAACGCCAGCATGTAAAAGAAACGGTCGGCGGCGGATGCGGCGCGCCAGGCAGGAAGCCAGACGTGATACGAAACGGCAAGCGCGGCTGCCGAAGAAAAGAGAAGCAATGTCGGAATCATCGGCAAGCCCAGCGTATGGCGCGGCCAGTAACGATACGCAACGAGGCCCAAGGCGATCCAATAAGTCAATCGAATCGCAAGCCGGCGAGGTTGGCGGATCGTTTGACCGCCCGACACGAGCAGCGCGAGCAACAGAGAACCGCCCGCGGTCATTCCCATGAGCGCGGCGGTCAGCACGATCATATCTCTCGGGCGTGTCAGGGCCAGGGAGATCGTCTCGAATTCGAAGGGAAGAGACGCCAGGATCCCGGCCATCCAGACGAACGTCGCCGCTAGCAGCGGAATGGCCGCCAGGTCGGCGATCATCGCGACGCCAAGCGGGCGCGGCGAGCGCTGACGCGCGAGCGTGCTCGACAGCACACAGATGGCGACCGTCAGGATCCATAAAGAGGTGAGCCATGCATCGAGCGGATGCGAAAGGAAGCCGGCCGCGAGATGCGACCAGCCGGATGCGATGTCGAGAGAATGCCGCGAGGGAGAAATAAGAAGAAAGAGCGCCAGACGAAGCAGAGTCGCGCCGAGAATGATTCGGACCCGATCCGGCCTTGTCGGACGCAGCGTCCAGACGATGAAGATCAAGACAGTCAGGAGCGCTGCTGCGTGGCGATACCAGGCGAGAAGCAGATCGATCCTTTCGCTTAACGGCCGACCCGTGACACGAACGCGAGCGAGAGCGGCGCCATCGGATTCGCGGAGCACGGTCGTGTGGGCGAGCGGCGGATCCGGCGTGTCGGAGCCTACGCGTGACGCTTCTTCCCCGTGACCGAAATACCGGATTTCGACTCGGGGCGACGTGTGCCAGACCGAGCTGAATTGCCCATGGGGTCGTCGCCGCACGCGCATGTCACCGACCACGCGCAACTCAGCGGTGGCATAGCCAAGTGTCTCGCCCAACCGAACGATGGGCGCGATTGCCACAAGAGTGGTCGCGATCGAGCCCACGTCGGCGAAGATACGAGGGGGAGACGTGGGAAGATCCCGGAAAGGCGCGGCGTCGAGAGCGCGGCCGGCCCAGGCGATGGTCGTGGATCTCGTCGATCGCACGCTGAGCGCCAGATCCTGGACGGGCAAGCTGGAGAGCGATATTCGATACTTCTCCAGGCCGGAAAACAGCGCGGATAGCGACGTTGCGTCGCCTGATAGCGCCGATGCGGCCTTTGGCGTCTCCGCCACCCTGCCGGCGGACGCGACGAGCGTTGAATAAAGCTTCATCTCACGAATCTCGACTTCGCCGAGCAGCCGCTCGACGCGCGACGACTCGCGCTTGGCGGCATCGTGTTTCTCGAAGGCGACATGGATACGCGTCGTTCCGTCGAGAAGCAAGAGCGCGGCGACGAGCCAGCGTAAAACGCCCGATGAGGCGACGGATTTCCGCCGTATCGTCAATAAAAGAAGGAGCATGCCGCACAGCGGCAACCAGGGTTCTTTGACGATTCCATGCGACAGGTCGACGGCGATGAGGAGTGCCACCAAGAGAGGACATGCGTCGAGCGGACGCGCAGCATGGCTGGCGATCATGCGCAACAATGTCGGCCTCGCATTATTGGCGTGATTCATAGGCTGTCAATCGAGCGTCGTAAGGCTTCGGAAGGCCATCCGAGTCATGGCTTGACGCATTCCTATTCTCAAGCAAGTCGCACGCCATTGAAACTACGGCGAATGATCCGGAGGCGAACAATCTTGTCTATGGTTCGATATCAACGGAGAGAGGAGATTCTAAAGGCGAAGGCGATGCCGTGGCGGGGGCCAGCGCGGAGAGATCAACGCTCGATGGTGTCGGCGTCGGAGAGGGGGGCGGTATCGGCGTAGGTGCCGGCGTCGGCGTAGGACTCTGATGCGCCAAGATCAGGATCGAACGATCGCGAAGTCCCAGGGCGAGGCGCTCGCCGCAAGATAGCGGAGGCACCGCGAGTTCGGCCGGTGTCTCGAAGGTTCCGAGTCGACGGCCGCTTGTAACATCGATGCCAACGATCACGCTGCGACCTTCATGTTCGCTATAACATGCAACGAGCAGCGTCGTTTCGTAAAGCAGCGGGGGACCGATGGGTCTTGATGGAAGCGGAGAACGCCAGATCATATGGCCATTGCGTCTCTTGAGAGCGTACATGACGGCGTCATTGCCGGCGAAGCAAACCCGGTCTTCGTGGATGACCGCGGAGTGGATCGCGTCGGCGCCCACTCTCCAGCGCCATATGAGTCCGCCGTTGCTGATACGCAACGCCATGAACCATCCGCCCGTCGTGCCGAGGAGCAGGCGTCCGTCCCGATCTCCGACCGCCGGGCAGACAAGAGCGCCGTTCGTTCGGCGGGTCCAGCGTGTGCGTCCCGTGCGCGCATCGAGAGCGTGAACGATTCCCCTGGAGTCGCCGACAATGATTCTGGCGTCGATAACGCGCGGCGGCGAGGTGAATTGCGCTTCATCGCGGGTCCAGTGGATGACGCCCGTCTTGGCTTCCAGGGAAGCCAAGCCCCGTCCGGCGACGACGATTCTGTCGTTATCGATACACGGCACAAGAGGATCCGAAACGGAGGTTTGCGTTCTCCAGATCTCGTCACCGGTACGGAGATCGATGTTCCTTACGGCTCCGTTTCTCCTGGCCGTGACCAGCAGACCCGCGCCGATCGAAATCGAGCCCGGGATTTGTTTTCGTGACCAGAGCAACGCGCCGTCGACGCAGTTGAATGCATGTAGACCGCCATCGTGAAAAGAAACCAGCGCCAGATGGCCGTCCCCGGCCAGCGTCTGGATCGCGGCGCTTTCGCCCTGAAGATCGCCGGCCGAGACGTCCCAGACATTTCCCAGGGGAAAGATCGGAGTCGGCGTCATCGGGCGGTGGGATCGGCAGGACAAGCATCCCGCCAGCGTGATAATCGTCGCGAGGACTCTCTTCAAAGCAACAATAATATATCATCGAGTGGCCGAATCAACCCAAGGAATCCAGGACGCAGAGTCGGCCCGTGCTTCTCGCTCGGCGCCCGTAGGCGTCGTTCGCTGCCCAGTAGTGGCGTCCGAAAGCCGGGGATGGATCGAAGTACGCGCAGTCGATCGCAGGTATATACTTCGGGACATGTCACCGATCGGCCGAATCGTCATCCTTGTTCAGGCCTTGCTGATCGGGGGCGCGTTCATGTTCGTCTGGGCGGCCCGGGCGCGC
>JAFGSN010000234.1 GCA_016934575.1 Vicinamibacteria bacterium | reverse complement strand
CGACCGGCTCTATCGCGAGCAGCGCATCAAGCAGATCAACGTGGCGTGGGACATTCTCTCGGGCCGGCGCTCGGCGGCGTGAGGCGTCTGCCTACGACTTCGCCTTGACGTAGCTCCCGGGCGCGCTCTCGACGGCACCGAGCGTTTCTCCCGGCTCGCGCGGCGCGATCCAGTCGCCGGAATGCCTGGCGAGCCACTGGGCCCAGTGCGGCCACCAGGAGCCGGGGTGCTCCTTGGCCATCGCCATCCACTCCTCGAGGGTGTCGGCCGCGGCCTTGGCCGCCGTCCAGTACTGGTACTTGACCTTGTCGGGAGGGTTGACGACGCCCGCGATATGCCCGCTGCCGGCAAGCACGAACTCGACGGGGCCGCTGAACAGCTTCGCGCCGATGAAGACCGATTTGGCGGGCGCAATGTGGTCTTCCCGGGTGGCGAGCTCGTAGATCGGGAGCTTCACCTTTTTCAGGTCGAGCTTGACGCCCGCAAGCGTCATTTGGCCTTTGGCGAGCCGGTTCTCGTTGTAGAACTCACGCAGATAGAAGTTGTGATTGGCGGCCGGCATCCGCGTCGAATCCTGGTTCCAGAAGAGCAGGTCGAAGGGAAACGGCTTCTTGCCGAGCATGTAGTTGTTGACGATATAGGGCCAGATCAGGTCCCGCGGGCGCATCATGTTGAAGACGCTCGCCATGCGCGAGCCGTCGAGGTAGCCGCGCTCGGCCATCATCTCCTCGAGCGAGGCAAGCTGGGCGTCGTTGGTGAAGAGGAGGAGATCGCCGGCTTTCGAGAAATCCACTTGCGTGGTGAGGAATGTCGCCGAGCGGAAGGGCGCCTCGCCGCGCGCGGCAAGATAGGCGAGCGTCGATCCGACGAGTGTGCCGCCGACACAGTAGCCGAGCACGTTGATCTTCTCGACGCCCGTCTCGCGGCGCACCGCGTCGGAGGCGCTCAGCACGCCTTCGAGCATGTAATCCTCGAAGGTCTTGTGCGACAGGCGCTCGTCGGGGTTCACCCAGGAGACTACGAAAACGGTAAAGCCCTGGTCGACCGCGAACTTGAGGAAGCTCTTCGCCGGCGTGAGATCGAGGATGTAGAACTTGTTGATCCAGGGCGGGACGACGAGAAGCGGCACCTCGTGCACCTTGTCGGTGGTCGGCGCGTACTGGATCAACTGGAAGATGTCGTTCTGGAAGACGATCTTGCCGGGCGTCACGGCGAGATTCTTGCCGACCTCGAAGGCCGCGGTGTCGGTCTGGCTGATTTTCAGGAGATCGCCCGATTTCTCCATGTCGTTGACGAGATGGGCCATGCCCTGAACGAGGTTCTGGGCATTGGTGGCAAACGTCTCGCGCACAACCTCGGGGTTGGTCATGGGGAAATTCGACGGCGAGAAGGCACTCGAAAGCTGGCGGAAATAGAAATCCGCCTTCTGGCGCGTGCGCTCGTCGAGGCCGTCGGTCTGCTGCAGCACGTCCTCGGCCCAGTTCGTCGTCACGAGATAGGCCTGCTTCCAGAAGTCGAAATAGGGGTTCGACGACCACTCCGGATCCTTGAAGCGGTTGTCGGAGGGATCGGGCTCCGCGATGGGCTCGACGGTCTCGCCCATGAGGCGGCGTATCGAGTTGTTCCAGAGATCGACGTAGGAACGCATGAGCGCGCCCTGGGCCTCGGCAAGCTTGGCGGGGTCCGTCATCCAAATGCGGAAGATGTCGGTGACGGTCTTGGCCGCTTCCGATACCTCGCTTGCCGCGGAAAAGGGGCTGACCTTGGCGTCAGGGCGCTCGAGGAGGCCGCTCATCGCACGCCCGCCCTCCTCAAAGAGGCGCAGCATATTGCGCGCAAACTCTTCGGGGTTGTCTATCCGGTAGGAGGTCGTGCCTGTGTGGCTCGTATCGGTCATGGCCTATATGAGTTTGGCTGAGGTCGCCTCAGGGATACGAAATCCTTGTAACAGGCGCTTGCGTCACGCCTCTCTTAGACTTAGGCGCATACTGCAGTGCCGCAGATTGAGGCATACCACAGTATGTAATTATCGAGCGCTGCAAACGGTAGGTCAAACCCTAACGGCGTGCCGATCCCCAGGAAGCTCGCGGGGTTAGGAGGCTGCGCGGCGACGCAACTTGAACCGAGCGCCTCCCCCTGACGGCCAATCGTGGCCGCCCTTGGGAGCCGTCCACTGGACTATTCCCCGCAGCTCGGCGTAAACACGGGAAAAGAGTGAGACATGCTCGGGTTCACAGGCGCTTAAGGGTGCGCCAAGCGGAGCTGTCCGGCAACCGATTTGAGAGAACGCCCGGTGATCGACGAATTCCACCGTATCAAGCGCCTGCCGCCTTACGTGTTCGCCGAAGTCAACCGGCTGAAAGCGACGGCGCGCGCCAATGGCGCCGACATCATCGACCTCGGCATGGGCAATCCAGACATGCCGACGCCCCAGCACATCGTCGACAAGCTCGTCGAGACGGTGTCGAAGCCGCGGACGCACCGGTATTCGGCGTCGAAGGGCATTCCGGGCCTGCGCCGGGCGCAGGCGGCCTACTACGAGCGGCGCTTCGGCGTGAAGCTCGATCCGGAGACTCAGGTCGTGGCGACGCTCGGCTCCAAGGAGGGCTTCGCCAACATGGCGCAAGCCATCACCGCGCCGGGCGACGTCATCATCGTTCCCAATCCCACCTACCCGATCCACGAGTTCGGCTTTCTCATCTCGGGCGCCGCGATGCGCCATGTTCCGGCCGGCAACGGGGAAGATTTCCTGCGCGCCGTCGAGCGCGCCGTGAAGCATTCGATTCCGCGCCCGCTCGCCCTCGTGCTCTCCTACCCGTCGAACCCGACGGCGATGGTG
>JAFGSN010000007.1 GCA_016934575.1 Vicinamibacteria bacterium | reverse complement strand
GACGCGTATGTGAAGCACGGTTATACGCTGGTCGAGATCGGTCGTCACCTGGGTCTTCACTACACGACGATCAGCAAGGTCGCCGGTTGTCGCAAGAAGCGATGAGTCAAGATCTGACCCCATTCCTCATTGAAAGAAGAATCGCGCAGGACATAATACGACCATCGGGAGAAGATCCGGGGCCTCCAGAAGAACCTGGCCGAAGAGTTCTTCGTCTTGGACGAGGGCGATCTGCCGAGCGTCATCCGCGGAATCACTGCGCTGGCGATCGGGATACTCCTGCTTCTGTTCTCGTTGCTGCTCATCGCAAGAAAAAGGAGGAAGAAGGCCCTGGCGCGCGGAACGGCGTGACCCGACTCCGCTTCTCGCTCCCGCGCCATGCTGGATGAGATCGCCTTCTCCAGACGACGGCTTGACGGGTTCACCTGACTACTCCACGGACGCCGGCTGTCCATAGGGACCATAGAAGACGCAGGATTGAGGCGGTGGCCCTCCCCTGAACTGCACGATGATTCTTTCGCGCCAGACGAAATCTCCGCAGACGGTCGTTCCGACGGATGGGTGAATCTGTATCGTAGCGACCTTGGTTGGAAGGCGATCCACAATAGGGGCGGGTGTGTTCCTGGGCCTGATGGGCGCGGTGTTGGTGGCGGGGCGAGTGTCGGATCGTGCGCTTTCCCTACCCGGCTTGCTTCCGGGTCATCTTGGGGTCAGCGTTGGCGTTCTGCTGGTGATCGCGGGGACGGCTCTCTGGGCCTGGTGCCTCGTCCTCTTCCTGAAAGCCCCGGGGACTCCAGTTCCGGTGAATCCGCCACGTGAGCTTGTGGTGGCCGGGCCGTATGGCTGGGTACGAAATCCGATGCTGACGGGGGTATTCGCGACGCTCTTCGGACTCGGCTTCATACTTGACTCGGTGTCCATCGTTCTCGTGTGGACGCCCTTGTTCGTACTGGGCAGTGCGGTGGAGCTGAAGCTGGTCGAAGAGCCTGAGCTCGAACGCAGGTTGGGTATCGTATACGTCGAGTACCGGCGGCGCGTACCGATGTTCGTCCCGCGGGGGCGCAGGGGTTAGACGTCCGGTGTGCGCGAACACGGCGTGCATACGCAATCAAGGAGGTAGCGCATGAGCGTGGTCTACAGGGCGCTGGCCATGCCAGACGTGAATGACTTCCAGCCCTGGAGCCCATGCGTGGTCGACATCACTGAAGACCTGGACAACGTCAAGGAGAACCTCGCTGGCCCTATGAACGATTTCCTGCGGAAGTGACGCGTCAAGGTCCTTGCAACGGCATTCTGGTCTAAAATACGCGGCGGAGCGAGGTTCAAGATCGATCAATGCAAGATTCCTTGCGCCGTTTATATCGCCGGATTCGTTACGGTCAGCCGATCGTGGTCGTCTCGGGCCTGCCGCGCTCGGGCACGTCGATGCTCATGAAGATGCTCGATGCCGGCGGCGTGCCGCTGGTGATGGATGGACTGCGGGCGGCCGACGAGGACAATCCCAAGGGTTATTTCGAGGATGAGAGGATCAAGAATCTGGCGGCGGCGAGCGACAAACGCTGGATATACGGAACCCGCGCCAAGGCGATCAAGGTCGTCTCTTATCTGCTCAAGTCGCTGCCGCGAGACAATAACTACAAAGTGCTCTTTGTTCGTCGCGATCCGCGCGAGATCCTGGCTTCGCAGAAAAAGATGCTGGCGCGGCGCGGAGAGAAGGACGACCTCTCGCCCGACCGGATGATCGAGATCTACGAGAGCGATCTCTGGCGGGCGACTTATCTGCTGGCGCATCAACCGCAGTTCGAAACGCTCGACGTCCGTTACGCGGACGTGGTCGCCCGGCCGCTCGATCAGGCGAAGCGCATCAACGAGTTTCTCGGCGGACGCCTCGACGTCGACGCCATGGCCGCGGCCGTCGACCCGGCGCTCTACCGCAACCGCGCGCAAGCGTAGAACGCGATGTCGCGGCCCCATTGATGTCCGCCCGCCGGACCCGATACGCCGATACATTCCGCAAGAATCAAACGTAATGGAGCGCGGGCGCCGATCGATCCGCCCGCGAGAACACGATTATTCCTCGCCGGGCGCGTGTTTCCTGACGTACTTGTGGTCGCAGCAATCGTGGCCCTGCATCAGCGTTTTGGTCCGCGTGAATATGATTTTTGGGCTGAAAGCCGGCGTGGTGTAGTAATCCGTCGCGCACGCGAGGCGATAGAGCCAATCGTGCATGCCGGTTCTTTCCGCCAGATCGTGAATGGGGCATTTCGTCACGCGAAACGCCGCCGTTCCATCATCCCTCCGGATCGTGAACTTGAAGCCATGCTCCTTCAAAGGTTCCCAGAGCACGCGGATGAAGTCTTCGATTTCCGTGCCATCATGAGCTTGTCGTTTCCCGATCTCGGCCCAGTTCTTGCGGATGTTCAACTCCAGGAACTTGTCCACCGCCTTCCCGGCAACTTCGCCGTATTGCGCCGTGAGTCCTCTGAGCAGCTCCGCGGTGTCGCGCTTTCCCCAACCTTCTTTCAGTCGCGTCAGCACGGCATGTTCCGGCGATTCGGCGTCGAAACAGTCACTGACCGGACGTTCGAGAAGCTCGGTGATCCACCCAAAATACGCCGGGATTTCATCGTGCGTCGGTTTTTCATCCTCCTTTGCGGATGCGTCCTTTCCCGACGAGTCAAGTGACGCGGCATCCGCCAACCGCGCGGCGTGGCCGAGCAGGCCGGTCCCCGCGAGCGCGAGCGCCTGCTCGAGAAACGTTCGACGACGGGTTGAGTCGTCAGTAAAGATCGCGGTCCGACTCGGAGACCGCCGACACAACCGACACGGCACACGTGCTTTCATACGCTTCACCTCCGGAAAAGGCCGACAGCCTCGACGCTCATCGACACGCGGTCAGGCGCGGTTCTTTGACGTCGAGGAAACTGTGCGTCTCTTATTCATTATCCGGCCAGTACTTCTCGTTGACCCGCGTTCCGCAGGCGGGGCACTTCCTGGCGAACCAGTGATACGTCCCCCCGCACTTCGAACAGGTCCACCGGGCCGACTGCTCGCGCATCCAGGCCTCCTCGCCGATCTCCTTGAGCCGGGCCATGTCGCGATGAACTTCCTTGTGATAGGGATATCTCGGGTCGTTGGTGAACTCCGTGAGCTTCGCGCACGGGTACTCGTCGCAAAGCAGGCAGTATCGGACGCCCTTTTCTCGGGCGCATGCCTTGATCGCGCAGTCGGCGCACCAGGACGCGACCACGGCGCTTGCGCAGCCCTCGCAGGGCGCCGCGCTCTTGCCATCCGCCGTCGGTTTGGCGCCCGCCTTTGTCTCCTGATACAAGGAGCATCCCCCGCAGTAGAGACCACAGTATCCGAGCAAGGCGCCGTTCACGTGAGATCTCTCTTCGCGCGATTGCGATTTGTTCTTGTCTTTTGCCTCCGGCGGCCGTCGAGGAACGGCGCCGAGCATTCCGCCGCACAGGCCGCCTCCCACGACGGCCGCGGCCTGACTCAGAAACTTACGGCGCATCCGTCGCGACGTGCATCTTTTCACGAGATCCACCTCCGAAAAATCCGCTTTCCGCTCGATCTCTTGGCGGCAAGCGGCCGTCCAAGACATACTCTTCTACATGGTTTGTTGCGCGTTTTCAACGTTTGGATACGAGCTCCGGGACAGCGCCCGATTGACGACGCGATCAGGTCCGCCAGGCGCTTTTCCGACCCAGGCGAGTGCGCGCGGTCCAAAGGAGAGCGGCACTCCTCTGTTTTATCGCAGCCAGCCCGGCGGAACACCCTGGCGGCGCGCGCTGTCTCGCAAGTCCTCGAGCGCCTTTTCGGCGGCTTCGAGGTCAGCCTTGGCGCGGGCGGTCATCGCCTGGAGTTGTTCGGGCGAAGCGATGACTTGGCCCTTCGAATCTTGGTAATACTCGCCGTATGCGAGATACATCGACTGCAGTTGCTCGTATCGTTTCTTCGACGTTTCGATTCGCGCTTCAGCCTGCGCCGCGCGTGAACGCCATTCCGTCTCCTGCTTGCGGCGCCGCGCGGACTCGTCATTCGATGATTGTCCGCGCGGGGACAGCGTCGCATCCGTTTCCGCCGGAGTCGTGTGAGCCGCGGGCGTCTTGGACGCGTCCGTGTCCACATCGCCGGATTCTCGGTCGCGAGCGATGCGCGCCTGCTCCAGCTCGTTTTCATCGACGACACGCGCCGCGACGCCTTGCTCCTTTTTTTTCTCGCGCCGCTCGGCTTCCTTGCGGGCGATCTCGGCCAGCGACTGACCGATCGCCAGAGTCGGAACGGCAAGAATGATCGTCACGTACAATGAACAAAATAGGCTCATCGTGGTTTTCCGAGGAAACATGAACACGTTACTCTCGCTCGATGGCGACGTCAAGAATTTGACGATCGTCGATTCGGGCCGGCCGCGATAATGAGCCGTCGCTCTCGTTTTTTTCGAATCACGCCGGCCGTCACCCCAGTCGTCCGCGCAGGCTGATCTCTTCGATGCGCGAGGCGAGGTCGCATTCGGCGGCCGGCTTGTCCGGCCGCAACGCGACGATCTTGGGGTCCCTTAACGCCAAGCGCCCTTCGGTGTCGCGCACGATTCCCTCGAAGCGGACGGTCACGACGATCGCGGGCAGAAGCGCGACGCCGATCTTCGCGCCGGTCGCGCCGGGCCGTTCGATGGCGCGGCCCGAGAGCAGGCCGTGCGCGGCAATCGTCTGCGTGATGGCCAGCGTGCCTTCGCGATCCACGCCGGCCACTTCGCCGACCTCGAGCATCTCTCCGCCGCCGGAACGCGCGCCGAGCAGATACGATCCAAAGCCGCGCGCGCCGCCTGAACCCATGGAATAGAACGCGCCGATGAGCGCGAGATCCAGCGTGATCTCGGGCTTCATCTTCATCCAGGCCCGGTCGCGGCGGCCCAGGTGGTACGAGCTGTCGGGCGCCTTGGCCACGCCGCCCTCGTAACCCTGGCCGCGGAAGAACTGAAACAAGCGTCGCAGGTCGTCGCGTGAAGAGGCGATCTGTCCGTCGGAGACGATGATGGGAATCGGCAACGGCCAGCCGGCGATCGGCCGCACGAGACGTTCGAGAACGGAACGTCTTTCGGTGAACGGCCGGGAGGTGAGATCTTGGCCATCGAGGTAGAGCACGTCGAAAGCGGCGTAACGCATTCTGAGCGGCACGCGGCGCTCGCCGGTGAGCGCGGCATGCAGCTCGTATACCGTTCCGGGACGCGTCCGGCCCTGCTCGACGACGAGCGCGTGAAGCTCGCCGTCCACGATGACGCGGCGCGCGGGCAAGGCGCGGGCGATCGTCTCGATGCCCGGGATCAGCTCGGTCCAGTCGTTGCGCTGGCGGGTGAAGGCCGCGCACAAGACGTTGCCGGCGGCGTCCGTTTCCTTGTGCAGAAGCAGGCGGATGCCGTCATACTTGCGCTCGAACCACACGGGAAAGACCGCGCCCTCGTCCACGCTCGGACCGGCGAGCGCGGGACGCACCGCCACGAGAGGTTGCAGGCGTATGCGTCGCAGCCCCGCCTCGCCCTTGCGTTCGAGGACGCGCGTCACTTCGGGCAGATCCGCGATCGCGGCGGCCGAGACGACGGCTTCGGCGTCGACGCCGAAGCGCTCGGCCACGAGCCGCGCCAGATCCTCGCGTTGCAGGTCGAAGCCGGGCGTTCCCTTCCGGAGCAACAGGCGGCAGAAGAAGTAGGCCTCGCAGCGGCCCATGCGCTGAAGCAGCGAACGGCAGACGACGCCGCGTTCGATTTGCCCGGCCCGCGGCAGACGCCGGAGCGTGAGAACGACCTCGCGCGCCGTGAGCGGCGGCGGCGGCGGATTCACGGGGCGCAGCTCGGCGACCACGGCCGCGACGTCGGCGACGCGCGTCAATCGATCGCGAAGGGCGCGGAAGGACACGAGATCGAGCGAAGCGGCGAGAGCCAGAAGCGTGTCTCGGCGCACTCCGCCTCTTCGGCCCGCGAAGACATCGCCCATGAGCAAGGCGACTCTCTCCTCCACGGTCAGGCCGATCTCCTGCCCGAGAAAACGCCGCGCCAGAGCAAGACGAGCCTCGGTCGCGAGCGGCTCGCCGGGATCGACGCCCAGCAACGCGCGCGCTCTCTCGCGCGCCATGCCCGAGAGCGGGAGTAGCGCGCCGCGACAGAGGCTGACAAAGGGGATGGCGTCGAGCGCATCTTTCTTCAGCGCGTCCTCGCCCTCTTGCTCGGCGAGCCCCTCCACCGCGAAAGGCAGATGCGGCGGCACGTCGAGCATTTGCGCGACGTCATCCGTGGAGAAGCGCAGTCCCAGCACGCGCCGAGAGCGAGCCGCGGCGGCGGCGGCTCCGTCGGCCAGGAGCCAGTCGAGCACGGCGTCGTCGCTCACGCGTTGGAGCGTCACGGCGCGCCTAGCCTTTCATCGCGGGCGGCGCATAGGTCGCCGGTTGCGCCGGATGGACGGTCATGACGCCCGTGGATGCGTCGCGCTCCATGCGCACGGGATGAGGGAACACCGGCGTGGTGACGCTCTTCACGGCGCGGATCACGTCGATCGTGTCGCGGTACTTGCCGCCCCAGAACTCCGCGATTTCTTTCGAGCCGAGCGACATCTCCTCGACGAGGTAGACGGCGTCAGCCGTGTGCATGAGCGCCTCGCCGCCGACCGGCATGCCGGTGTCGCGGATCTGGCCGATGCACAGACACGTCACGCCGTGGGCGTGGTTGTAGGTCTTGAGCGCCGAGAGGTTGTCCGCGGTGCGGTTCTTCTGCGGATCGAGCATGTTGAGCGAGTCGATCGCCACGAAGCCGATGCCGACCTTCTCGACGAGATAACGGTAGCGCTGGATGAAAGTGTCCCAGGATTGGCTTTTGTGGTACTGGCTCTCGAGGACGTACAGATTCTCCAGCACCTGTTTTGCGAACTGGGCTTCGTTGAGCGCGGTCGCGGCCATGCCGATCTTGGTGAGGCGCGAGCAAAGATCGTCGCGTCCGGAGTCGACCGCGTCTTGAAAGCCTTCCTCGGCCACGACGAACGCGCACTTGACGCCGGAGCGCGCGATGCACGAAAGCGCGGCCAGCGCCGTGCGCGTCTTGCCCTTGCCGGGCGGCCCGGCCAGCGCGCAGGTGCACCCTTTGGGCAGCCCTCCGAGCGCCGCGCTTCCGTCGTCAGTGAGGCACAGCCGATCGAGCACCGATCCGGTGGGCAGCGGTTGTTGCGTCCTGATACGCCCTGTCAGGCGCGCGGGATGAATGATCTCGGCGTCGAGTCCGCGATCCTCGGACGCGGGCGCCTCGGGCGCGGCGAACGGCATGGCGGCCGGATCGATCGAAGGCAGGCCCGCGCCCATGCCCATCATCGTCTGCATGGCTTGCATCATTTGCATCATCTGCATCATCGGGTTCGCGCCCGCGGCCGCCGCCGCCGGAGTCGCCGTCTCGCTGATCGCGGGCGAAGGCGTGGATTTGGCCATGTTCATCCCTCCTGAATCCTGAAACGATCTTAATCGCCGTCTATTATTCCCTATCAGAGGAATTTATAGTAGGCGGCGCTCAGTATGAGCGCGGACAACACGACGAGCGCCAGGGGTCCAACAAGGAAGCGGTAAGACTGAAGCGGCGACGACTTGAAGTACTGACCGGTCACGACGAAACAGATGTGAATGGGCGAGAGCATCATGCCGGCGTATCCGCAGGCATAGGCCAGCGCCGTCGTCGCCGCGACCTGATTGAGCGGCGCATGCTCGCCCAGGAGCGCGAACACCAGCGGAAAGCTCGCGCCCACGTAACCCATGGCGATGCCGGTGACGATGCCGGAGACGAAGGGCACGAGCATCATCACGGGAACAATCGGGACGCCGAGCGCGAGAAGCTCGTCGCGCATGAGCGACACCAGCGTCTGACTCGGGGGACTGATCGGCGTTTGAAGCGCGGCCGAGAAAGCCTGAACGCCGGCGACGAGCACGACGAGCATCATCGTCATCCGTGAGGACAGCAGACGCAACGGCCGGCGGAGCGAACGCTCGCCGCTGAGCAGCACCCAGCCGCAGCTCAGCAAGAGACCGGCCAGCATCGCCGCCAGATTGGACGAAGCCTTGGCGACTCCGACGCCGGGGAGCGCCGTCGATCCGATCACGGATATCGCCACCAGCAGCGACACCGGTCCGAGCGTGGCCGACAAGTCGCGCCCGCTCGCGGCGCCGCTCTCGGACGTCGCGGACTCTTCGCTTTCGACGTTACGGAGGATGAACAGGCGTCCGCCGATGATCGACACCAGCGTGAACGGCATCTGAATCAGAAAAAACAAGCCCACGGGCAACCCTGAATAGCGGATCGCCAGAATCACGCCGGGGTATAAAGGCCACCAATACTCCCAGATATGCCGGAACCAGTAATTGATCGCCACCTTGTGCCGGCGTGTCAGACGCTCTTCGCCGTCGACGGACGCCACGAGCGGCGCCGAGAAGAGCGCGCCGCCCGGCATCGGCAGGAGTCCGACGAGAGCCGGCAGCCCGGCCAGGGTGAGTCGCCGGCTGCGCAGAAGGCGCTTGAGCGCCTCGACCGTGCGCGTGATGCGGCCCGAGGCCTTGAGCGCCTCGATGAACTGAATCAGGAGCACGATGTCGATGATCAGCAGATAGTTTGCCGGAGCCACGAATTCGGCGACTTGGTGAGCGAGGCCCGGCATGCCGGTTCCGGTCCAGAGCGTCAGCAGGAGCGCGTGGATCAGGATGGACAGCCCCAGCGCGACACCGAATCGATGCGCGAGCAGAATCCCCCAAAAAGTAATGACGATCTTGAGGGTGGCGGGAAGACCGAGCAGCCAGTCCATGTGGGAAGTCAAGGCTAACCCGGTTCGCGGCGAGTGGTCAATGACTCATCCCAAGACCCCAAGACCGCGGTCGACATGAGGAGCTTGTCGGCTTCAGGCGGCCCCTGTGCGGTTCATGGCACGATGAATCGTGCGTTGCGATAACGACTGTCCATGGGCTCCTTGATGACGCCCGAGAGGAGCGCGTCACGGATCTCGATCACGCCCTGCTCCACGGAGACGGCCGGTTCGAAATCCAGTTCCCGCCGCGCCTTGGCGAAGGAGACGGCGATGTCGCGCATGTCGCCGCCGAAAGTGAGGTCTTGATGGTCCACGCGCGTGCCGGGGACGTGACGCTGGACCAGCGCCGCGATCTGGTCCTTGGTGTGGTTACCGCCGTCGCCGCCCAGGTTGAAGATCTGACCGCGCACCTCTTTCTCCGGCGCCATGAGCGCGATCTCGATTCCACGCACCACGTCGCGGACATGGACGAAGGAGCGGGAGTATCCGCGCTGATAGATGATCAGCCGCCGTTTCTGGACGGCTTCGAGCACGAACTGGTTGACGATCAGGTCGAATCGCGTGCGCGGCGAGACGCCGAAAAGGGTCGCGAAGCGATAGATCATGGGCGAACAGCGCGAGGTTTTCGCCGCGTCGACGAGCAGCTTTTCGGCGGCGATCTTGGTCTCGGCGTAGAGCGATTGGGGATTGAGCGGGGATGCCTCGGACACCGGCGCGCCGTCAGGGGACAGTCCGTAATTGCTGTAGGTTGACGCGAAGACAAAGCGATTGACGCCGGCCGACTCGGCGGCCTCGAACACTCGCCGAGTGCCGTCGACGTTGTACAGCCAGGCGATCTTTCGCCCCACTGCCTGGCAGGCCGGGAAACCGACGATGGCCGAGAGGTGGACGACGGCATCGACGCCGTCCATGTGCGGCGCGAGCGGATCGACCGTGACGTCGGCGGCCGAGAATCTGAATTCAGGATGGGTCCAGTATCCAAGCAACGATTCGCCTCCAAAGAGAAGACGATCGAGCACGGTCACGGCGTGGCCATGCTGCAGCAGAACGCCCGCGAGCATCGAACCGACATAACCGGCTCCTCCGGTGATGAGGACGCGCATTCCGGACCTCCATGGCTTTACGCCTTTTGACGGATCATAACGCTCGTGTTCACGAACGCATAGAAATGAACGCCACGACGCGAGGTCGCGACGGCGCAAAGAAACGACATGGCCGGCGCTGGGTTCCGGCTTGCGCCGGAATGACGAGTGAGCATGGACGGACTATCGCACGGCCGCGGAGGTTGCCGCGACCGGGAAGGCGCGCGTGGACGGGCGTCGAGCCGCCCGCCGTTCGCGCCGCGCGCCCGCGCGCCAGGCTGAAAGCCGGCGACCGGCGTGTTGTGGTAGTCTCTGCAAGCTGATTCCGCCGGATTCGTCCGGCCGGAAGCATGTCCCCTGATTCCATCGAGGATTCTGGATCCCGATATCCTAGAGGTCAAAGCATGCCCAAGCGCCTCGACGTCCATAAGGTCATGATCATCGGCTCCGGACCGATCGTCATCGGCCAGGCTTGCGAGTTTGACTACTCGGGTACGCAGGCCTGCAAGGCCCTGCGCAGTCTGGGCTACGAGATCGTGCTCGCGAATTCCAATCCGGCGACGATCATGACCGATCCCGGCATGGCCGACGCGACTTACATCGAGCCGCTCGACGAGCGCATGATGGCCGAGATCATCGAAAAGGAACGCCCCGACGGTCTGCTCCCCAATCTCGGCGGCCAGACGGCCCTCAACCTGTCCTCGAAGCTCTCGCGCTCGGGCGTCCTCGGGAAATATGGCGTGCAGATGATCGGCGTCGCGGCCGATGCCATCGAAAAGGGCGAGGATCGCACAGCGTTCAAGAACACGATGAACGCGCTGGGCATCGAGATGCCGAAGAGCGAGGCCGTCTACTCGATCGACGACGCCAAGCGCGTCGCGGCGGAGCTGGGTTATCCAGTTGTCGTGCGTCCCGCGTATACGATGGGCGGGACAGGCGGCGGACTGGTCTACAACGTCGAGGAGCTGGAGATCGTCGCCGCCCGCGGCGTCGCCGCCAGCATGGTCGGTCAGGTGTTGATCGAGGAATCGGTGCTCGGTTGGGAAGAGCTCGAACTGGAAGTGGTGCGCGACGCCAAGAACCAGAAGATCACGGTGTGCTTCATTGAGAACGTCGACGCCATGGGCGTGCACACCGGCGATTCGTACTGCGTCGCTCCCATGCTTACGATCGCGCCCGAGCTGCAGGCCAGGCTGCAGGATTACGCCTATCGCATCGTGGACGCGATCGAGGTCATCGGCGGCACGAACATCCAGTTCGCCCATGATCCCAAGACCGGCCGCGTGGTCGTGATCGAGATCAATCCGCGCACGTCACGTTCCTCGGCTCTCGCCAGCAAGGCCACCGGCTTTCCCATCGCGCTCGTCTCGGCCAAGCTCGCCGCCGGCCTGACGCTCGACGAGATCCCCTACTGGCGCGAGGGCACGCTCGAGAAGTACGCGCCCTCGGGCGACTATGTGGTCGTCAAGTTCTCGCGCTGGGCTTTCGAGAAATTCCCGGGATCGGTCGACCGGCTCGGCACGCAGATGCGCGCCGTGGGCGAGGTGATGTCGATCGGCAAGAACTACAAGGAAGCGATCCAGAAAGCGATCCGCTCGCTCGAGAACGGCCGCCATGGGCTCGGCTTTGCCAAGGACTTCAATCGCCGCTCGCTTCCGGAGCTGCTCGACGCGCTCAAGGAGCCGTCGAGCGAACGGCAGTTCTTGATGTACGAGGCGCTGCGTCACGGCGCCACGGTCGGCGAGCTTCATCGTCTGACGTATATCAAGCCCTGGTTCATCGAGCAGATGCGGGAGCTGGTCGAGCTGGAGGAGACGGTCCTGAAGCACAAAGGACGGGACGTGCCGGACGATCTTTTAATCCGCGCCAAGAAGGACGGCTTCTCGGATCGCTATCTTGGCCAGATCCTCGGAGTCGAGGAGGAGAGGATCTGCGCGCGCCGTTCCGGACTGGGCGCCGTGCAGGCGTGGGACGCCGTGCCGGTGAGCGGCGTTGAGAGCGCGGCTTATTACTACTCGACCTACAACGGTCCGAATCGTGTGGCGACCAGCTCGCGCAAAAAGGTGATGGTGCTGGGCGGCGGGCCGAACCGCATCGGTCAGGGGATCGAGTTCGACTACTGCTGCGTCCACGCCGCCTTCGCGCTGCGCGACGCCGGTTTCGAGACGATCATGGTCAACTGCAATCCCGAGACGGTCTCGACCGACTACGACACATCAGACAAGCTGTACTTCGAGCCGCTCACTGTCGAAGACGTGCTCTCGATCCACGAGAAGGAAAAGCCCGAGGGCGTGATCGTGCAGTTCGGCGGCCAGACGCCGCTCAACATCGCCGGCCAGCTCGCCGCGGCCGGGGTGCGGGTCTTGGGCACCTCGCCCGACGTCATCGACTTGGCCGAGGATCGCGACCGCTTTAGCAAGATGATGGAGAAGATGGGCGTTCCCATGCCCGCGGCGGGCATGGCCAGCACGCTCGAGGAGGCGCTCGAGGTCGCGAAGCGCATCGGCTATCCGCTTATCGTGCGTCCGTCCTATGTCCTTGGCGGCCGTGGCATGGAGATTGTGTACGACGAGGAGATGCTGCGCCGCTACGTCGCCGCCGCCGTCGGCGTCACGCCCGAGCGCCCGATCCTGATCGATCGTTTTCTCGAGAACGCCGTCGAGGCCGAAGCCGACGCGCTGGCCGACGGGATCGACGCCTTCGTGCCCGCGGTCATGGAGCATATCGAGGAGGCCGGCATCCATTCGGGCGACTCGGCCTGCGCCATTCCGCCCGTCAGCCTGTCCGAGAAACACATCAAGACGATCGAGGAATACACGCTGCGCATCGGACGCGAGCTGAACGTCGTGGGCGTCATGAACGTTCAGTACGCGATCCATCAAGACACGGTCTACGTCATCGAGGCCAACCCGCGCGCCTCGCGCACCGTGCCGCTGGTTTCGAAGGTCTGTAACGTGCCGATGGCGCGCATCGCCACTCGGCTCATGCTGGGCGCCAAGCTCGCCGATCTCAAGCTCGAACGCAAGGCGATCCCGCACGTCGGCGTCAAGGAAGCCGTTCTGCCGTTCAACATGTTCCCGGAAGTCGATCCGGTCCTGGGTCCTGAGATGCGTTCGACGGGCGAGGTGCTCGGCATGGCCTCGACCTTCGGTCTGGCGTACTTCAAGGCGCAAGAGGCGGCCGGCCAACCGTTACCCACCGCAGGCACGGTGCTCCTCTCGGTCAACGATCGCGACAAACCGGCCATCGTCGAGGTCGCGCGGCGTTTCGCCGATCTGGGCTTCAAGATCAAGGCCACGGCCAAGACGCGCGCGTTGCTCGCCGAGAAAGGCATCGACGCCGATCTCGCGCTCAAGATCCACGAGGGCCGGCCGCACATCGCCGACGATCTGATGAACGGCGTCATCCAGCTCGTCATCAATACTCCCCGGGGCAAGGAGAGCCAAGAGGACGACTCCTATATCCGCAAGGCCGCCATCAAGCACAAGATTCCCTACGTCACGACCGTGGCCGCCGCCCGCGCCGCGGTCCAGGGCATTGCCGAGCATCGACAGGGCCGCGCCGAAGTCCGATCGCTGCAAAGTTACCATCGGGATATCAAGTAGTCCGAACGCATTCGACGCAGACGCTCTCGCCGGCCATGATACGTGGACGGTGATGCATGCGGCCGCCGGTCCGCCGTAACCGGGCCGTCCCGCCCCGTTCGGCGAATCAACCGCATTCGGAACGAAAGCCCGATCAGGCGGGGAGACTCCTGCTCATCGGCGGGCGCCGTTTGGGCGGTTTCGGAGCATGGGCCGCGCGATACAGCTCCATGTCGTCGTCGGTGATGGTTTGCCGGCCCGGCGGCATCTGTTTGCCGCAGGCGATGAGGTCCCGCTGCAATCTCATATAGCAGACCTCCGGCCCGTCCTGGTAACGGATGCGATGGGAGAGAAAAGCGTCGTTGGGGATCAGAAGAATAAAGGAGTGAACCTCTCCGCTGATCAGCATCACGCGGAGATTGTAGGCGCGGACCAAGTCGTCGGAGGAAAAGCCGACGTACTCGACTCTCATATGGATCATGCGCCCTCCCGGTCCCTTCGTTGTCCGCATTCATGGATACGGCCCTGCATGCCCGCCCTCTGTATAAAAATACTCGCTCGTTTTTCGACAATCCAATTCATTGTCACGGTCGGATCCATAGGCTGCGGTGATGGATGCTGGATCCATGAAGAGAACGGAGCCCGGGACAATACGTCAAGCGCCGGGAAGCGATACGGTCAAGCCGGGGATGTCTCAAGTCGGGCGAAAAGTCGCCGCGCTCATTTCGCAACGGCCGATTGATTGGGCTTCCTTTATCGGCGGCTCCATGCCGTGGCGATGCTCCCGGCGGCCTCTATGGATCTTATGAAGTATTTCAATTAGTCATCTCCGCATCGCTCGCCTAGAGTGCGACAAGAAGGAAGCTTCGGCATGACGCCGGTTGAATGATGAAGATTGACGTCGGCGTGACGGGTCTCAAGACGAGCGCTGCATTTCGCAGGAGGGTGGTCCGGCGCCTGCGGTTCGCCCTTGGACGCTTCGGCGCGCGGATCGAACATGTGACGGTGCGTCTATCGAACGCGGCAAACACCCTGGGCGGCGTTGATAAACGCTGCCGCATGAAAGCCCGTCTCAAGCTTCTTGACAGCGTTACGATCGAGACCATCAATGAACGCACGGCCGTCGATCGGGCCATAACGCGGCTCGGAGAGCGCGTCAAGCGAGCGCTTCTCGACGGAAAGGTCGGGGGGGATTGATGCTGGTATCCGGCGTCGAGACGCCCAACGATCAACGCTGGCGACGCCTATGGTTCACTCGAAAACAATGAATTAGTCGTTGGCCGGCGATTCGCTTACAGTTGAGAGCGACGGGGGGTTCCGGCAAATGCGACCACAGGAACTTCGACAAAGCATATAGATGAAGACGGCGCCCGGCAGGCCGAGAAAGGGAACGGGATCTCATGTCGAAAAAATGGACGGGCGTTCTAGCGTGGACGGCTGTGATGTCGGTCGTCTGGGTCGTCTTCTCTCCCGCAACGCTCTCCGGGGCCGGTCTCGCGTTGATGAGCGTGCTGGGTTTCTTCGTGTTGTGGACCTTGCTTGCGGCATTCATGCGATCGCCCCTTTCCGTCGCGCAGGTGATTGCTGACGCCGATAGAGAACCCGCGCGAGCTTTCGCGGGACAGTCGGAGTCGCCGTCCGGCCGCTACGGCCGGCCGATTGAC
The DNA here is from genome assembly GCA_016934575.1 of Vicinamibacteria bacterium. GTDB lineage: Bacteria > Acidobacteriota > Vicinamibacteria > Fen-336 > Fen-336 > JAFGSN01. Next base: position 62,812 of record JAFGSN010000007.1, on the reverse strand, counting down.
TAGATGAAGGGAGACGAACCGAGATGAAAATACGCCCATTGCGTGACCGCCTGTTGGTTCGGCGGGTCGAGGAGAAAGAAACGGCCAAGGGAGGCATTATCATCCCCGACACGGCCAAGGAGAAGCCTCAGGAGGGCGAAGTCCTCGCTGCCGGCAACGGCAAGATCCTCGAGAACGGCACGAAGGTCGCCCTCGAAGTCAAGGTCGGAGACAAGATTCTCTTCGGCAAGTACTCCGGGAACGACATCAAGATGGAAGGCGAAGAGGTTCTTATCCTTCGCGAGGACGACGTTCTGGCGATTCTTTCCTAGGAATTCCCTTATACGAATTCCTGAAGCGGCGCGGCGCGCCGCGAGACGGATCAACCTCAGAATTCGCCTGTCGGCGAGTCCTGAAAAGGAGCAAAGGCGAATCCCATGGCAAAGCAAATCACGTATGGCGACGAATCACGACAGGCGATCCTGCGCGGTGTCAACCGCATGGCCGACGCCGTCAAGGTGACCCTCGGTCCCAAGGGACGCAACGTCGTCCTCGACAAGAAGTTTGGCTCGCCGGTCATCACCAAGGACGGCGTGACGGTGGCGAAGGAGATCGAGCTCAAGGAGCCCATGGAGAACATGGGCGCCCAGATGATCCGTGAGGTCGCGACCAAGACCTCCAACGTGGCCGGCGACGGCACGACCACCGCGACGTTGCTCGCCCAGGCGATCTATCGCGAGGGAAGCAAGAACGTCACGGCGGGCGCCAATCCCATGGACGTGCAACGCGGGATTCAGAAGGCCGTGACGGCCGTCACCGAGGAGCTGAAGAAGCTCGGCAAGCCGGTCAAGGGCAAGATGATCGCCCAGGTCGGCACCATCTCCGCGAACAACGACGAAACCATCGGCGGGATCATCGCCCAAGCGATGGAAAAGGTCGGCAAGGACGGCGTCATCACGGTCGAGGAGGCGAAGTCCATGGAGACGTCGCTCGAGGTCGTGGAGGGCATGCAGTTCGATCGAGGCTACCTCTCGCCGTACTTCGTGACCGACCCTGAACGGATGGAGTGCGTGCTCGAGAACGCGCTTGTTCTCATCCATGAAAAGAAGATATCGAGCTTGAAGGACCTGCTTCCCGTTCTGGAGCGGATCGCGAAGCTCGGGCAGCCGCTGCTGGTCATCTCCGAGGATCTGGAGGGCGAGGCCCTGGCGACGCTGGTCGTGAACAAGCTGCGCGGGACGTTGAGCGTGGCCGCGGTCAAGGCCCCGGGCTACGGCGATCGCCGCAAGGCTCTGCTGGAGGACATTGCGATCATCACCGGCGGCAAGGCCATCACCGAGGACCTCGGCATCAAGCTCGAGAACCTCAAGATCGAAGATATGGGCAAGGCCAAGAAGATCACGATCGACAAGGACAACACCACGATCGTCGAAGGCGCCGGCACGACCAAAGACATCGAGGGCCGTGTGAAACAGCTTCGCGTTCAGGTCGAAGAGACGACGTCCGACTACGATCGCGAAAAGCTGCAGGAACGGCTCGCGAAACTGGTCGGCGGCGTGGCCTTGATCAAGGTGGGAGCCGCGACCGAGACCGAGATGAAGGAGAAGAAGGCCCGGGTCGAAGACGCCATGCACGCCACCAAGGCCGCGGTGGAAGAGGGCATCGTCGCCGGCGGGGGCGTCGCGTTGCTGCGCTGCGTCAAGGCCGTCGAGGCCGTGAAGGCCGAAGGCGACGAGGCCGTGGGCGTGGGCATCATCAAGCGCGCATTGGAGGAGCCCATACGCCAGATCGCGAACAACGCCGGTTACGAGGGCGCCGTGGTCGTGGGCAAGGTGCGGGAGATGAAGGGCGACGAAGGCTTTAACGCTCTTACGGAAGTCTACGAGAACCTGGTCGACGCGGGCGTGATCGACCCGACCAAGGTCGTCCGCTCGGCGCTGCAAAACGCGGCCTCCATCGCGTCATTGCTGCTCACCACCGAAGCCGTCATCTGCGAGATTCCTGAAGAGAAGACCGAAAGCGCCATGGCCGGCGGCATGCCTCCCGGCGGCGGGATGTACTGAGCGCCGTCTCCCAGTCACGGCCGGTCAAGGAGATGGACAACGTCCGAATGTCCGCGGGTCGTGGACGGATACCGCGCTTGCCGGCAGGGGGGCGAATGCAGCCGCGCGGACGCGTTTCTCGCCGTTGGACATTTGGCCGCCATTATCTGCTACACTGTAATCCGCATAGTTGCCGTTGCTCGGCGTTTCGGACCGGGCTGTCTAATGGTTGGCAGCCTTCGTATCGTGGACGCGCGGTATGCACGGGCGGCTAGGCGTGGGCTCTAGGAGGCCCGTAAGCTCATGATCGAAGGTACTGTCAAGTGGTTCAACGACTCTAAGGGTTTCGGATTTCTCTCGCGCGAGGGTGGTCCGGATGTCTTCGTCCATCACTCTGAAATCCGCGCCGAGGGTTTCAAGTCGCTGAGCGAAGGCCAGAAAGTGCAGTTCGAGATCGTCGACAGCCCCAAGGGGCCGCGCGCCGCGAACGTCACTGCTCTCTAAAGGTCGTCGTGCCCTTCGAATGCCCGAGATCGACTCCGACCTCGGGCATTCGTTTTTTTAGGCAGGTCCTGCGCGAACAATAACCGCGCTCTCCTCTGAATGAGGGCGGAGATCGCGACATGCGCGCCTGACCTTTCCGGTAGGGCCGCGCGGGCGCGCTCAACGGCATTTTCCCCCGCAAGTCATGAACGTACACGACTTAATGGCATCTTTGCCGCAGCTTCATCATTCCAAAAGGTTGAATGTGGCAAGCTTTCCCACGTGCGGAGCGAGGGGACGATGACAGCCTTATCCGACGGCGACAGATCCGATCGTCACCCGTGCCTACTCCCTGGTCGTGTCGAAAATCAACGGTTCGGAGAGCCGAGAAATCTCAAATTCGTGCTCGCGCCCGCAACGACCAGACTCGCCGAGCCGACGCCCGCTGAGCCGATCGATCCGCAAGAAGGAATCGAGAAGCATGAAATGACGTCCATATTTACAAAGGAGCAACCATGACGCATCGAAAAACACTGTTACCGATCCTGCTATTAACCGTCTCTTTCATGTGCGCTTGCGAAGAAGAGGTGACTGACGCGACGTCCGAGGAGTCGGTGTTCACGTTCAGCCCGTATCCCGCGATCGCCGAGCAATCCAGCGGCGTCACATACACGATCAAGGGCGACGACACGCACCCCGATCAGATCATCGAATACCCCTGGAAGACGTCTTTCACCGTGATCGTTCAGGAGACTGCGGGAGTGGGCCGATATATCACCGCCATGAGCCTCAAGGTGCAGCAAGCCTCGGGCGGGATCGTCATCACGCCGGTCAACGATATCGAGCATTATCAATACAATTCGCAGGCCAGCGGCAACCGGATCGAAGGCAACGGCACGGCCACCGTTGGCTTCGAAGCGTGGTACGACCTTCCGAATGAAGGACGGGAAGCTCTGATCACCGTGACCTTCACGTTCAAAGACGACAACGACCTGTCATTCGCCGAGACGGCGTCGATCATGGTGCAGTGAGTCGGCGCGGGAACCTGTCCCGTTATCAGTCGGGACAGGTTCCCCTTTGCTGCGGCGCCCGGATCGCCGGACTCCGGCAACCGCCATTTATTTTGATTGTCTCGCGATTTCTTGTCCTTTCTCTCGCTCGATAAAAAGCGGTGGTCAACAGCGCCAACTGGTGCTATCTTTTGCCGAATGAATCGCGCTTGTCGTCTCAAGCGGGACGTGTCGTCGTCGTCGTCGATCAGGGTGTGACCATGAACGGGCCGGACACGGAACGAAGGGCGCATGCTCGCACGTGCGTGTGTCTTCCAGTGCGAGTGAAGGGTTTTGAGACGGACGGAACCGCCTGGGAGGAGACCACGACAAGTAGCGACGTCTCCTTTGGCGGCCTGAGCTTTCTTCTCAAAAACCATGTCGCACGCGGTCAGATCGTGCTTCTGAACATGGCATTGCCGGCTCAGATGAGAAAATTCGATCAGGGCCAGCCCACTTATCGTGTTTATTCCCTGGTTCGCGACGTCTCCACCGATTCCCAGGGATCGTGGGTCAGGCTCAAGTTTTTGGGCAAGAAACCGCCCAAAGGCTTCGAAGAAAACCCCTCGTGCCGATACCTGCTTCCAGGCGACCCGCCCCCGGAACGTGAGGAGCGACGGCGAGCGGTCCGCCGGCACGTTTTCCTGAACGTCCGTCTCCATCGTAAGACGGCCGCGGGCGACGAGGGCTTGGAACAGTCGGTCACTGAAGACCTGAGCAGAGGCGGCGCGTGCCTGCCGACGGCGCAATCCATCGTCGCGGGAGAAGAGATCGTCATCGAGGAAATCGGGGGTGCTTACCGAACGGAGGCCGTTGTTCGCTCCATTCACGTCGGTAAGGACGGCGTCGCGCGGCTCCATGTACGTTTCAAGGAAACTCCTCCCGGTCGACTTCTGCCCGACGATTGACTCGGAAGAACGCCGGTCGAAAAGAACGCCTTGCAGTTGGCGTTCGCTTCGATCGAAAGTAATATTTAGTGTTGATGGGAGCCGTATCACCGCATGCCTGAAAGGCCGCGATGTCCCCCGACTTTTCCTTGAAAGCCAGTCCGCTGAACGTGCTCGTCGTGGACGACTCGGCTGTCGTGCGCATGGCGATGCCGGCCGTCTTGTCGCGGGATCCCGGGATCGAGGTCCAGGCCGCGGCGGATCCGATCATCGCCATGCAGAAGATGAAGCTCAGCAGACCTGACGTGATCATTCTGGATCTCGAGCTTCCTCGCATGGACGGGATGACGTTCCTTCGAAAGATCATGCGCGAGGATCCGATCCCGGTCGTCATCTGCTCCGCGCACACGGGAGAAGGGACGGCGCTGGCCATACGCGCGCTCGAGGAGGGCGCGCTCGAGGTGATCACGAAACCCAGGCTCGACGTGCAGGGCTTCCTCGAGGAGTCGGCGGTGATGATCATCGACGCGGTGAGAGCCGCGGCCTCGGCGCGTCTGTTTCGCAAGCGAAAGGGCGAGCCGCGGCAGACGGCGGACGTCATGCTGCCTCCGCCCGTGCGTAAGCGGATGAGCATCACGACGGAAAAAGTCGTGGCGATCGGCGCGTCAACCGGAGGAACGGAGGCGCTGCATTATCTGCTGCAAACCCTGCCGAGCGACACGCCCGGGATCGTGATCGTTCAGCACATGCCCGAGGAGTTCACGCGCGCGTTCGCGGCTCGCCTGGATCAGGGCTGCGCGCTTCAAGTCAAGGAAGCCGAGAACAACGATGAAGTGACGGCCGGCCGGGCGCTCGTCGCTCCCGGCAATCGGCATATGCTGCTCGCTCGCAGCGGCTCTCATTATCGAGTCGAGGTGCGCGACGGCCCGCTCGTCTCGCGACACCGCCCGAGCGTCGACGTGCTCTTTCGTTCGGCGGCGCAGTCGGCGGGCGGCAACGCGGTCGGAGTGATCATGACGGGGATGGGGGACGACGGGGCGGAAGGGCTGCTCGAAATGAAACGCGCCGGCGCATGGACGATTGCTCAGGACGAAGCTTCTTGCGTCGTTTTCGGCATGCCGCGCGAGGCCATTGCGCGAGGAGCCGCGAACGAGATCGTGTCGCTCAACGGCATTCCCGCCTCCGTCCTGCGCCGCATGGGACGCCAGGTCGACTGACACTCGGACCGCATTGCTCATGTATTGAGTCAGCGTTTACAGTCGAAACCTTCGAATCCAATCGTAAAAATAGCGCGTCGATGCAGCGGCGGACGGGGCAATGACATCTTATGGTCCCGGAGCGTCGGAAGATTCCGACAGAAGTTTCAGAATCCGGCCGATATACGCCGCGCTCGCAAGGCGATAGATTTTAGAAACAATCCAGAGAGGAGCAGCCCTCATGAGCGGGTCTTTCGAGGACGGGATCGGCTTGACGTATCAACCCATCGTGTCTTTGATTCCTGAACGACCGACGGTGCTGGCGCTCCATCCCAGATGCAGCGGACGGCTTGCCGGCGAGTCGATTCCGGCGATTCATGGCCGGGAGTTGATCGAGACCCTGTTACAGAAGGCCGCGGAGGAACGGGCGGAAGCGGCCCTGTATCTCGAAGTTTCGGCGGATGATCTCGTGAGGAAAGACATCGAAGCGCTCTTCGACTCGTCGCGCGCGGCGCAGAAGACGAGGAAGCGTCTGATCGTCGAGATCGGCGCCGGATGCTCCGTTTCGAAAGAAGCGCTGGCCGACATGCTGGATGAGTTGCGTTGGGCGGGCATTCGCGTCTCGGTGGCGACGGAATGCTCCAACGCGAGTTATCGGCTTCTCCTGGAGACGCATCCCGACTATCTCCGGATTTCGGACTACGTGGTGCGCGACTGCGCCAGAGACGTCAATCGACAGGCCGTGCTGGAAGCGATCACGCATCTGGCCTGGAAACTGGGCTCGGCGGTGATCGCGGACGGCGTGACGAGCCGCGAGGATCTCGGCACGCTGAAATCTCTTGGAGTCGATTATGCCGAAGGCGGCCATCTTTGCGCGCCGCTGCCGTTCAACGAGGCGATTCGGTGGGCCGAGGACGTGCATGCAGAATCGACGGAAGAGCGCCCGGCGCGCGCCAAGGAGGTTCCATGAGTCCCGAAAGCGTTGCATCGCGTCAGACCCTGGACGCGCGATACGAGGAGAGCGTGCGGGTCGTGAGCTTCGAGGTGGGCGACCAGCGCTACGCCCTGGACGTCGCCTCCGTCGTCGGCATCGCCCCGTCCTCGTGCGAGGAGCGTCCGGCGGCGTGGGGGCCTTTGCTGTTCGGCGTTCGCTTGTTTCGCAACGAACGGGCGCCGGTGGTTTCTCTGCGAGAGCGTTTCGGACTGAAAGACGCGGGAACCGAGACGCCCACGAACCGAGTGCTCTTCGTCGAGATCGACGATTCCATATTCGGCCTGCGCGTCGACGTTCTGCATGCCACGCAACGCGTGCTGCGAAGGGAGATCGAACCGATTCCGCCGCGTCTTTTCAGCGAGAGCGCCGCGTATGCGCGCGGCGCCATACGAACAGACGGCCGCCTGACCCTTTTGATCGACGCCGATCGCCTCCTGAGCGGGGACGAGAAGGCGCGGCTGGCGCATTCCATCGCGCGGGAGGATTCCAGTCAAGGCCGCGTCGCGCCACGGCCTTCCACGACTGCTCGCGGCATCGCGCCCGCATGAGACGGCGACACTCGAGCGAAACGACGCTTTCCCGATTTCAGACGGCGCGACGCGGCCGGGCGGCCGGAAGCGTTCTTGACAAACGTCCGACAAGGCGTATGATCAGCAACGCAATGGCGTTCATGCCCGTCACGCACGTCACGACCCGAATGAGGCGAAGCCCGTCCACGCGGCGGGCGACGGGGACGACCTAGCGAAATCGGTGTTAGACGCCAGTCTCCAACGGCCCGCTGGATGATTCTCCAGTGGGCTTTCTCATTTCCGAGCAGGGTTTGAAGGATCCTTGAAGACAGAGAGGAACGTAAGAGAACGCCGATGAGCTACATATACAAGATCGGTGGGCCCGCGCTCGAAGACCACGCGTTGTTCGCGCCGCTGGCCGACGAGATAAGGCGATGCGACACGGATATCCTCCTCGTGCATGGCGGCGGAAGACGCATCGAACGGATGCTCCAGCGCCTGGGAATCGAGTCGCGCTTCATCGACGGCCGGCGCGAGACGTCAAAGGAGGCGATGGAGGTCGTCGAGATGGTGCTCTCGGGCCTCGTGAACAAGCAGCTCGTGGCTGGACTGTGTCGGTTCGGCGTGCCCGCTCTTGGCGTCTCCGGCCGCGATGGGAACCTGATCCGAACCCGGATCGAACCGGGTCTCGGCCGCGTCGGCACGCCGGTTTCCATCGAGACGGCGCTTGTCGACGCATTGTGGTCGCGCGCGCTGGTGCCCGTGGTTTCGCCCGTGTCTTCCGGACCGGACGGCGATTCCGTCAACGTCAACGCCGACGAGGCCGCTTTGGGCCTGGCGCGAGCCGTCAGCGCCAGAGCCCTGGTCTACCTCTCCGACGTCGACGGAGTACGAGCCGGCGACGACTTCTTGGAGCGCCTCACGCCGGACGACGCACAACGTCTCATCGAGGAAGGCACGATCACTGGCGGCATGGCGCTCAAAGTGCGCGTCGCTCTCGAGGCCGTCGAAGCCGGCATCAATGAGGTCGTGATCGCCGGGAAAGCGCGCCTTTTACGGGGCTTTCCCGGCACGCTCGTTTGTGCGGGAGCGCAATGAGCACGGCGCCGTCGCTGCGATTTCACGGGGCGTGCGCGGCGGATGATCCGGGTATCGCCGCCCCCGAGCCGCCGCCGCGCGGCGCGTCCGGCGTGCCTGCATCACGCGGAGCTCATGGCGGCCGAGTCGGATCGAGAGAACGGCCGGCGCGGCCTTCGAGCCGCTGGCCGCGTTCGTTGGTCATGACTGGATGCCGCACTGGAACGTCATCGGCATTGAAAGGAAGATGATTTGACGATGCGCAAGGTCAAAAAAGTCGTATTGGCATACTCGGGGGGTCTCGATACGTCCATCATCATCCCGTGGATCCGGGAGAACTACGGCGCGGAGATCGTCGCCTACTGCGGAGACGTCGGCCAGGACGACGATCTCGAAGCCGTCAAACAGAAAGCGCTCAAGACCGGCGCCGTGAAATGCGTGGTCGAGGATCTGCGTGACGAGTTCCTGCGAAATTACGCTTTCAAGGCCCTGTCCGCGGGCGCGATTTACGAGGACTCGTATCTGCTTGGAACCGCCCTGGCCCGACCGTTGCTGGCTTATCGCCAGGCGTGCGTGGCCCTGGCCGAGGGGGCGGATGCGCTGGCTCACGGCGCGACCGGAAAAGGAAATGATCAGGTGCGTTTCGAGGTGACTTACGGCGCCTTTGCTCCTCATCTCCGCGTCATCGCGCCCTGGCGGGAGTGGGACATTCGCTCGCGAGAGCAAGCCCTGGCTTACGCCGCCGCCCACGGCGTGCCGGTCGACCAGTCGCCCAAAGATCTGTTCAGCCGCGACGGCAACCTGTGGCATCTTTCCCATGAAGGCGGCAATCTCGAGGACCCCTGGGATCCGCCGCGCAAGGACATGTTTCGCCTGACCGTTGATCCCGAGGACGCGCCCGGCGTCCCCGAGATCGTCACGCTGGCCTTCGAGCGCGGCTTCCCCGTCGCGGTGAACGGCGAGCGCCTGACGCCGATCGAACTGGTTCGGAAGCTCAACCGCGTGGCCGGAGCGCACGGCGTCGGTCGCGTTGACCTGGTGGAAAACCGGCTGGTCGGCATCAAGTCGCGCGGCGTCTATGAGACGCCGGCGGGCACGCTGCTTCACATGGCGCATCGGGAGATCGAACGCCTCGTGCTCGATCGCGACACGCTGCACTTCAAGCAATCGATCTCCGTACGTTATGCGCAGCTCATTTACGACGGCCTCTGGTTTTCGACGCTTCGCGAGGCGCTGGCGGCCTTCGTCGATGCCACGGAAGCGGAGGTGACGGGCGAGGTCAGGGTACGGCTCTACAAGGGTCGCGCGGAGGCGATTGGCCGCCGTTCGCCGCGTGGCCTCTATCGCCAGGATCTCGCCACGTTCGGCGAGGGCATGGCTTACGATCACAAGGACGCGGGCGGTTTCATCCGTCTCTTCGGCTTGCCCGAGCGCGTTCGTGCCGTCGGTCGCGGCTCTGTTCCGAAGGAACGCCAATGAGCACCGGTGTCACGGCCCCGCGCGGCTTCCGCGCCATCGGAGCGATGACGGGCATTAAAAAGGAGAGCCTCGATCTCGCGGTCATCGCTGCGGACGAGCTCTGCTCGGCCGCAGCGGTGTTCACGCGCAACCGAGCTCAGGCGGCGCCGATTCTCGTCTCGCGCGAGCACGTCGCATCCGGTCAAGCCCGCGCAGTCGTCGTCAACGCCGGTTGCGCCAACGCGGCCACGGGAGCGAGAGGCATTGCGGATGCTCGTGAAATGGCCGCGCTCACCGCAACGGACTGCGGTTGCCTGCCCCGGGAGGTGCTCGTCGCCTCAACGGGCGTGATCGGGACATACCTGCCGATGGAAAAGCTGCGCGCGGGGATCCCGCGCGCGGTCGCCGCGCTCAGCCCCGAAGGAGGCGCGGTCGCGGCACGCGCCATCCTCACCACGGACACCTGTCCCAAGGAGATCGTCGTCGAGCTTGAGATCGGCGGCGTCACGGCGCGTATCGGCGCCATGGCCAAGGGCGCGGGCATGCTCGCGCCGAACATGGCGACGATGCTCGCCTTCATCACGACCGACATTCGGGTCGGCGCATCTCTGCTCGATCGCGCCCTTCACGAGGCTGTCGACGCCGGCCTCAACCGCATCACGGTCGACGGCGACACCTCGACGAACGACACGACGATCGTTCTCTCTGGAGGCGCGTCGGGCGCACCCCCGATCGAGACGGAGGGCGCCGCGTTCGACGCCTTTCGCAAGGGATTGCGCGAAGTCTCTTTCAGGCTGGCGCAGTTGCTCATTCGCGACGGCGAAGGCGCGACACGCGTGGCCGAGATCCGCGTCGAACGCGCCGCGAGCGACATCGAGGCCGATCGGGTCGCCCGCACCATCGCCGAGTCTCCGCTGGTCAAGACGGCGCTGCACGGCGGAGACGCCAATTGGGGGCGTATCCTCGCCGCCGCGGGCCGTTCCGGCGTCGAGCTTGACGCTTCGCGCGTGGATATTTTTCTGGGAGACGTCTGGGTGGCCGAGGGCGGCCGGGCACGGGATTACGACGAGTCGCAGGCGACGCGCGCCGTGGTCGAAGAACCGATCCTGATCCGCGTGCGGCTCAATCGCGGCGATGCGAGCGGATCAATCTGGACGTGCGACCTCGGCCCTGGATACGTGGAGATCAATGGAAGCTATCGGAGCTGATCATGAAGCTTTGGGGCGGCAATTACGAATCCGAGCCGGACGACGCCTTTTGGGCCTTCAATCAATCCTTTTCCTTTGACCGTCGTCTGCTCGCGGAGGAGATCGCGGCGTCGCAGGCGTATGCCCGGGCGCTGGACCGTTGCGGCGCGATTTCCGGGGAAGACGCGTCTCGCCTGGTCGACGGCTTGGCGCGTATTCTCGAAAACTCCCGGCGGGATCCGGCGTTCCTCGAAATCGATTGCGAGGACGTTCACAGCTTCGTCGAGACGCGTCTCGGCGAGATCGTGGGCGATCTGGCCGGTCAGGGTCACCTCGGCCGCAGCCGCAACGAGCAGGCGGTCACCGCCCTGCGACTGTGGCTTCGCGCGACGAGCGATCATCTGCTCGAAGGCCTGTGTTTTCTCCTGGAGACGCTCGTCGAAAAGGGCCGCGAAGCCGCCGCTTTCGTCATGCCGGGCTATACCCACACCCGCGCGGCCGAACCGATCACCGCCGGTCACTGGTTGGCCGCCTGGACGTGGGGTTTCGTGCGGGACGCCGAGCGCCTCGCGGAAGCGCGGAAACGCGCCAACGTTCTGCCTCTGGGCTCCGGCGCCCTGGCGGGAACGGCGTTGCCGCTCGATCGCGAGGCTCTGGCCCGCGATCTCGGTTTTGACGCAGTGTCGGAAAACGCGCTTGATGCGGTCATGGATCGCGACTTTGCCGCCGATTTCATCTTCGCTTGCGTCCAGATCCAGACGCGCCTATCGCGCTTGGCCGAGGATCTCATTCGGCTCTCGGCGCCGGAGCACGGCTTTTTCGGCATCCCCGAATCCTTCACGACCGGATCGAGCCTCATGCCCCAGAAGAAGAATCCCGACGGACTGGAGCTGATTCGGGGCAAAGCGGGCCGCGTTCAGGGCGCGCTCGTCCGTATTCTGGTGCTCGTCAAAGGCCTGGGCGCGGGATACCACAAAGACCTCCAAGAGGACAAGGAAGCGGTCTTCGACGCGGCCGAGACGGTCGTCAACTCGGTGGCGATCATGTCGGGAATCGTCGCGGGTCTCAGCCTCAACGCCGAGGCCATGCGTCGCGCGGCGGATCAAGAGGAAACCGTCGCCGCGCACCTGGCAGTCGCTCTCGCCCGCGAAGGCTTGCCTTTCAGGAAAGCGCATGCGCTCGTCGGAGCGCTCGTGGCCGAGTCGCGGAAAACCGGCGTTCTCCTGCTTGAAGTCGCGGAACGTGTCATTCCCGCGCATGCGCCGCATTTGCATGGAAGGCTGGCGGAGCTGTTCGACGCAGCCATGGCGACGCGCGCCAAGCGCGTCCGCGGGGGAACGGCTCCCGAGGCCGTAATGGCCTCGCTCGACGGCGCCTTGGCCCGCATTGACGCTGTCCGGCCGCTCGCTTCTTGACAGGCATTCCACCGCGTCGCAAAATTCAGCGGGTTTCGTTCGATGGACCAGACGCTCGTTCTCAATGCGACCTATGAGCCTCTCAGGGTCGTCTCCTGGCAAAAAGCCATCACGCTGCTCTTCCAGGGGAAGGTCGAGGTCCTCGCCGTTTACGAACGGGAGATCCATGGCGTCACGGTGCGGGTCAGGCTCCCATCGGTGCTGCGCTTGCTCCGTCACGTCCGACTGAAACGACGCTACGCCGACATTCCCTTCTCCCGCGGCAACGTCTTTGCTCGGGACGAATATCGGTGCCAGTATTGCGGCGGACGCTTTCCCGCCTCCGAGCTGACGTTCGATCACGTGATCCCCGTAGCCTGCGGCGGGCACAAAGGCTGGGATAACATTGTCACGTGCTGTATCTCATGCAATCGGCGGAAGGGCCACCGAATGCCGGAGGAGGCGGGTTTGTGTCTCATCCGCAGGCCGCGGCGTCCTCCAACTCATCCGGTCTTTTCGTGGCAGTGCGCGCGCGAACGCACGCCGGAGAGCTGGCGTGACTACATCTTCTGGCAGGTTTCCTGAGACAGGCACGCATCGGGAGCGCCGGATCGCGTGAGTTCGCTCGCCGGGAATCTCGTGACGATGCCGCTGCCGGACGTCTTGCAGTGGATCGGAACGGGCCGCAAGACCGGCACCCTTCATCTGATGCGGCGCGCGGTGGAGAAGCGGCTGCTTTTTCGCGAAGGGCGCCTCATCTCCTCCTGGTCGAATCACCCGCGCGACCGGCTTGGCCAGTTCCTCATACGCGACCGGCGCTTGACGGAGCAGCAGCTCTTTGAAGCTCTGTTGCGCCAGGAACGCGAAGGGCGGCTTCTGGGAGTGATCCTCATCGAGGACGGCGTGCTGACTGCGACGGAACTGCGCGGGCTGTTGCAGGTCAAGGCCGAGGAGTCCATTTATGACGCCTTTCTCTGGGCTGAAGGTCAATTCGATTTCCTTGAGAACGATCTGCCGGACGAAATCGCCGTTCACGTCGACCTGAACGTCACCGAGCTGGTGCTCGAGGGGATTCGCCGCGTGGACGACTGGACGCGCATCCGGCGTACGCTGCCCCATGCTCGGGTTCGGTTTCACGTCTCGGATCCGCAGAAACGAACGACCAGCGTTATTGAAGACCAAGCGCTCGATCTGGCCGCGTCCGGCATGAGTCTGGCCGAGATCGCGCTCGAAACACGGCGCTCGGAGTACGAAACGGCCGTGATCCTCTTCCGGCTTCATGAGCGGAATCTCTTGGACGTCATCGGAGGGGGATCGCCGTCGACCGAGGCCGACATGGTCGGCGTGATCGACGGTCTGTTGAAACGCGCACAAGACCGCATCGATCAACGCGATCACGCCGCCGCCGCCAAGGAATTCGAGGAAATCTTGCGCCTTGATCCGATCAACCAGCATGCCAAGAAGGGTCTGCTGGCCCTGGCCGAGGAGCACGACAGGGAGCCGCCGCGCGGAGTGAATCTGGACGGCGTGCCTGTTCTCGCGCGGGCGCTTGCGGATCTCACGCAAGAGTCGCTCGATCCACGCGAAGGCTTCGTGCTCTCGCGGATCAACGGCGAGTGGAGCGTGCGTTCGATTCTCGGGATCTGCCCCATTCCCGAGAATGACGTCTTGAGCATCCTGTCCCGGCTTCTCAGTCGGGGTCTGATTGCGATGCGATGAAAAAATCTATTGCGGTCGTCGTGGCCGGGGAGACGCTCGTGAAGAGCACCGCCATGCCGTGCGGTTGTCGCTCGCCGGGTCCGGTGCGAATCACGCGCCCGCCGACGTCCGAGAAACGTTCTCCCGGGAACTCGATCGACAACACCACGTCCACGTCCGGCGCCACATCCTTCTCGCTTTCGATCCAGACCGCGTCGCGACAGATGTCGCACACCCGTCCCGTGAACGCGCCGAAAGTGCCCGTGACACGGACCGCGAGATCGACGATGTATCGGGGATACTTACGGCGCTCGGGACCTTCCGGCCGTTCACTACCGGATCTGCTCGGCTCTTCCATCGCGACCCCCCTTTCGGCGACCCACGGTGTTTTTGATGATGAATACTAACATGCGGCGGCAGGACCACGCGCGCCGGCGGCCCAAACGATGTAAACTGACGGTCCCATGAGCGATCCGCCCGAGATTCGACTGCCGCTCGAGATCGAGGACATCAAGCGTATCCTGCCGCACCGACATCCCTTCCTGCACGTGGACCGCATCGTGGAGCTCGAGCCCGACCGCCGGGTCGTGGGCATCAAGAACGTCTCGGCCAACGATCGGTATTTCATCACCGGCCCGCGGGGCCTGCCTGTCCTCCCGGCGACGATTCTCACCGAGGCCATGGCCCAGGTCGGCGCAGTGCTGATTCTCATCAAACCCGAGAACCGCTCCCGTCTGGTTTATTTCATGGGCATTGATCGCGTGCGATACCGGCGTCCGGTCATGGCCGGAGACTCGGTGTACCTGGAAGGAACCGTGGTGCGATTGCGCGGCAAGATGGGCACTCTCCGGGGAGTCGCGCGCGTCGACGGAAGGATCGTATGCGAGGGGCAGATGAACTTCGCTCTGGCCGAGCGTTCCTGAGCCATCCATCCGCGATGTCGGCAAGGTAACGTACGTACGGGAAAGAACGCCAAGACGCGAAGCCGCAGAGGCGCAAAGGGACAAGATGCGACCGAGAACGAAACGAGTCGCGTCAATGTGTACGCGAACATGGCGGCGCGCCGAGGCTTGGGCGGGCGGCTGGTCGATGCCGATATCCATCGTGTGGCAAAACCGCGTGTTCAGTAAAAGCTCTAGCCTCAAGCAGCCTTTGACCGCATCTTCCCGCCTATCGCTGGCGCGCGCCATGTCAAGGCTCCGGGTCTGCTCTCGCCGGGAGGCCGCGCGCTGGATTCGCGACGCGCGCGTCACCGTCGAGCACCGCATAGTCGTCGATCCGGCGACGCGTGTCCATCCGGCATATGACCGCATCGCAATCGACGGCGTTCCGGTTGCCGCGCCGCGTGACCGTGTCGTCATCGCTCTTCACAAGCCGGCCGGTGTCGTGACCACGCGCGTCGATGCGCGGAATCGACCGACGGTTTACGATCTCCTGTCCGGGCTGGAAACCTGGGTGTTTCCGGTCGGCCGGCTCGATCGCGACAGTTCAGGGCTTCTCATCTTGACAAACGATCATCGGCTGGGCGTGAATCTGGCCGATCCCGATCAAGGCGTGCCCAAGGTCTATCACGTTCGTGTTCGAGACGTTCCATCGCAAGGAGCGCTGCGCTGTCTACAAAAGGGCATGACGCTGCAAGACGGAACGATGACACGCCCGGCGACGGTCAGAAATCTGGGAGTCGCGCGTGACGGCCAGAGTTGGATCGAGTTCGTTCTGCATGAAGGCAAGAACCGGCAGATCCGACGTATGTGCGCCATGGTCGGTCACGACGTGCTCGCGTTGACGCGAGTAAGCGTGGCCGGTCTGAGTCTCGGCTTTCTTGCACAGGGCGCCTGGAGACGGCTGACTCGCGACGAGATCCGGCGCCTCATGCGCGGAAGTCGCCAGCGGCGCGATCACGTCTCGCAGGGAGAGCGTCCATGACGATCGACGATCTCTTGAAAAAGACTCTCTTGACGAGCGTTGAACGGGTCGATGTCTTTCTGGATCAGCGGATCGGGCCGAAAATCGCTAGCAACCGGCGGTAGGCCTCTTCGCTGAAAACAAAAGGCACATAAGCGGCGCGTGACGCCGCCAGGAAGCCGGGACTCTGATCCTGCCGTCCCATCCATGGTGAAAGATCGACGAGCGGCAAGGAAGCGCCCCGAGCGTTCAGCGCCCTGATCCATTCGTTCGCAATCAGGGCGTATCCAAGCTCGGTCGGATGGATGCCGTCATAACTGTAGACCCCGCCGGTGAGGAAGGCGTTCGTCATCTGGACGCCGCCGACCACGCGGCCCGTGGTGGAGATTTCGCGCGAGAAAGCGTGGAGGTCGACGAGCGGGACGCTCTCGGCGTCGCAGGCCTGCGCAATGGCGCGATTGTTCTCGGCGATTCTTTCGCGGATGATCGCCGTCTCGTTCGGATCGAGCACGACTTCGTCGGGTAGCGGAGTGCCCCGGCCTCCGGCGGCCGAAGGGATTCCGTCGCCGTTCGCCAGTAAACGGGTCGCCGCCAACGTGACGAACGCATTGGAGGGCAGTGGCGTCCCCGTCGGTCCGATCAATGGCACTCGCTCGTCGTTGACGAGCATCGGATCGCCGGTTGCCGGATCGACGGCGTAGGGCTTGACCGTGGCGACGAACGGAATCGAGGTGACATCGATAAGGTTGGCGACGACAACCTGCGCGCCGGAGGCCTTGAGCGTTTGCAGGACCTGCTCGAAACGGGCGCGAAAATCGCCGGCGGGAGTCAACGTCAGTCCGTCGACGGCGCGTCCTGTCGTCGCCGCCCCAAGGACGTCGTTGGATCCGATCCACAACGTCACCAGCGTGGGACGCAAGTTCACGGCCTGAGCCAGCGCCGGACCGATGTCACGTAAGACAAGCTTGAAGAAACCGTTCGATGCGCCGGTGCGATCGATGACGTCCATCACGGTCGCGCCGGGAACGCCGAGATTATTGAACGGCCCGACGAACGAATCGTTCACGGGATGACCAATCTCATCGGAAATGGGCAGAATGACATAGGGAAACGGAAAATACCGGGTGAGCCCCAACTCGGCGTAGATCCCGGGCGGAGAGACGAGGGGCTGCTGGAATTCATTGACTCCGGCCTGTCGCGCGATCTGCGCCGGGAAAGAAAAGACTTGATGCGTCTCCACGAGCGCGTTGGATACCATGCCCGCGCTCAGGCTGTCTCCGAGGGCCACATAGACACTGAAGTCGACCTGTGCGCTTACGGCGAGCGGACCGGCAAGCACGAAATAGAGCGCTGCCGCCGCCGACGCCATGCGTCGCGCGCGACGCTCAGAACCGATAGCCCAACGACAGCCCGAGAATCGCCCTGAAGCTCTTGTAGCTTCCATCGTACCCCTCCGGATTCATGCCCTCAGTGCGGCGTTCAGCGAAGAACTGGATGGCCTGCGCCATGTCGATGCGAAGATTCTGGCGGCTCCACGTGGCGCCGATGGTTGCGCAGTAACGATTGGCGTCGGTGAAGGCCGGAGAGATCGAGTCGATCGGCGCCGGCGTCGGATCGTAAGCGAATCCAGCGCGCAGCTTCCACTCGGTTCTCACCTGTCGCTCAACGCCGAAACGCAACTGCAAGACGTTCTCGAAGCCTTGAAGAAGCTTCGCATCGAACGCGGGTGGCTCCGAAGAGGGCGGCTGGCTTTCGGCAAAAACGAGGCTCAACTCTTGAAGCGCGGACCATCGCTGCAACCGCACGTCGGCGACGGCGCCCCAATCGTCTCCGCGATAACTCAGCGTGCCGCCGATTTGCGCCGGAAGGCGCAAGACGGACTGGAACGGAACGGAGGCCGCCGGCATAAGCAGCGCCATCCGGTTGTCGAGCTCCGCGTTCGCCGTTTGCAGGCGAGTGATCGCGCCGGCGCCCTCGATCTCGATCTGCGCGCGGCTGTCATAAGCGAAGGTCAGGGCAACGCCGTTCGCGAATTCCGCCACAAGTCCCGCGCGGCAACTCACGGCCGAAGCCGTGTCGCTCCCGGCGTGAAGCGCAGCGACGTCCACGACGGTAAAGTCGAACGGATTGACGGCGGGAAGACTTCGATGAAGATCCAGGCTTGCATAGTGGATACCGATCCCGGCTCCAATGGCGAGTCGATCGGCGAGTCGATAACCAACGGTCGGCGTGATCTCCCGGGAGATTATCCGGGCTTCCTGCGCTATAAAGCGTCCGCTGAACGTTTCCGGGTCCGACCAACTCGCCGCATGGTGAAAGGGCGTGCGTACGCCGACGCCTACCGTCAAACGCGCGCCAAGAGGCTGGACGTAGCTTGCCACGGGTTTAAGCCTCAGGGTATTCGCCCAGCTCTCTTCCGCCGCCGCGCCGGGAAATGCATCCTGCCCGGCCAGCGTGACGCGCGTCCAGCCAACGTGTCCGCCCAGCATGAACGAGGGATGCCGGACAAAAGCGATGGACGCGACATTATCAAAAATGCCCGCAGGATCATTCTCATCGTAAAGAAACGCGCCGCCCATGCCCATCGAGCGGACGCCTTGCTCGGAAATCGAAAAGCCGCCGGCAAGAGCGCTCTGGACAAAGACGAGCATCAGCCCCGCCAAGATGATGGCGAATCGAGGTCGGCTCTCTGCTAGGCTGGGCATGTCCATACCTCCACTAATTGGGCTCGGCTGACACTTTGGCCCAACAGATAGTAAGTTGCGCCCGGTTGGCGTGTCAACAGAAAAGGGTTTCGAATCGACTGGGAGCTCGTTCAGACGACGGGAAGAAAAATACGTGTTTCGAGACCGCCGCTCGAGAGCGGCGCAAATCGGAGAAACCCGCCCATCTCTCTCACGATGCGATGTGCTTCGGCCGTGGATCCGCTCCCGGCTCCTTGCAGGACGCGTTGTTGTTCTTGAGCTGGAAGGCCTCCGGAATGGGCCAGGGCGATCATGAGGAAATCGCGTCGCACTTCGCCGGCGCTCGTTCGCAAGAGCACCGGTTTTCTCTCGCAGCGCATCGCGGCAGAGCCGGGCGACGCCGTGTCCGACACGGCGCGAAGCAGAGCGCTCACGGCGCGGCGGAAGTCTCCCGTCGGGGACGGGCTGCGCGGCGCCACGCGAAGATCGAGCGTGATGCCGCGATCTTCGAGCGTCGTTCGCGCGCTGGCCACGAGGTCGTGGATGGTCTTCTCGAAGTTGTCCACCGGCGTCGGAGACGGCGCCGAACGCGCCGGAGCGGGACGATTGACGGACGGCCGCGGCGGCGTGCCGCCGGCCATCTCGACGGTCGCGCCAAGGCTCTGAACGGTTTCCCGCAACTTCAGAGCATCCTCGCGAATGCTCTGCAACGCCTGAATCCGCTTGGCGTCCTCTCGATAGAGCGTGCCGATCTCCGCCTGGGAGAGGATCGAGGCCAGCCCTTGGCTCATCTGCTGCACGACGTCGCCGAGCGCTTCGGCAAGCTCGACGTTCGAACGAATCGCCCTGTGAAGCAGGTCCTCGGAAACCAACCCACCGTCCCCCGTAGAAGGCATCGCCTGGACCGCCGTGGATTCCGCCGCCTGGGTCACGACGAGTCGTCTGGGAGAACCGCCGGCAGGCGTCTGCTGTTGCGCCTGCGCGGCCTGTTGCCTCACGGTGGCAAAGGCCGAACGCACCAGATCGGGCACGCGCGCCGGATCGAGCCCCTTTTCCTTGAGGTTGTATTTCACGGCGATGGCGCCGATCGTCTCGACGACCACGGCCGTGAACGTCTCCATCACGCCCTGGCCCTCGGTGGCCACGGCCGGGAAGCTCGGTCGTTGCCAAGGATTGAGCGCCTTGTCGAGGTCGGTCTCGCCGAAAAGCTCGGGCAGATCGCGTTTGTTGTATTGCAGGACAAGAGGGATTTTTTCGGGAACGAGGCGGTTGGCAAGCAGATTGACTTTCATGTTCTCGAAGGAAGCGACGTTCTCCTTTTGCATGATACGTCTCGAGTCCGCCACGAAAACGACGGCGTCAGCTCCAGCCAACACCACCCGTCGCGTCGCGTTGTATTGCACCTGCCCTGGAACGGTGTAGAGCTGAATCTTGAGGTCGTATCCCGAGACCGCCCCCAGGCTGAAAGGAAGAAGGTCGAAGAAGAGCGTGCGGTCCTGAGCGGTGTTGAGAGAAATCAGACGGTTCATGCCGCCGGGATCCGTTATGCGATGGATTTGTTCGAGATTGGTGGTCTTGCCGGACTGCGCGGGTCCATAGTAGACCACCTTTACTTTGATGGTCCGTTCGCTGAAATTGAACTGGACCATAAGTCACAAGCGCTGCAATCCGAGAATCGTTGCGCCCTCTCTTCGTTGAATCACTATATCACGGCCCCTGGACCGCCTACAACGCAACGCCGCGCAATGCAAAGCCAGGGACGCCCGCGGCCTCCGTGTTCAGCGTCAAGAGGCGGCATCCCGGAACGTGAACACATCAGCTCAGCGGTCCATGTCGCTGTCGCCAAAGACGACGTGCCAGCGTTCGGTTTCGGCGATGACTTCGGCGGCCTGCGCCTTGGCGCGCACGCAGAAACGCATCGGCGAGCGCGCCGAAAAAAACCCCCTCCGGCGTAGACTCGCGGCCAGCGGCAACCCGAGGCTGAAGGACTGGGCCCGGGCCACCCCGGCTTCGCGGAAAGACCGCATCACCGCATCGAGCAGGGCGTCTCGAGCGTGCGCGTCACCCGCGTCCGTGAAGAGGTCGACGATCCAGCCGAGTCGAAGATCGCGATGCATTTCATGCCGACTCACCGCAAATCCGACGAGCCGTCGATTCACGCGGGCCTCCCAGAGAGCGTAGCGACGATGGGGACAATCGCGGTACTTCCAGTTGAGATACGCGGCGTCGCGCCGAGCGCACATCATGTATGATCCGCGCGTTCTTTCCCACAGGTCGTCATAGTCCGGCGTAAAAGTTGTAACGGTTCGAACGTCCGCCGCCGGCCTCCCATGGCTCGGGATCATGGGGCGATCGCGGAATCTTGCGCGCAACGCCAGGCCGACGAGCGGCGCGACGATACGGCCGAGTCCCGGCCCAAAGCGTCGATCCGCGACGCGTCGCGGATCGAGCACTTTCTGGAAGAAGGGCACGGGTCCGACGTCGGCATATCCGAGCTTGCGGAAGAGGCCATGTGAGGACGGCGTCAGACCGAGGCCGAGAGCGACTTCCACATGATCGGCCCAGGCGGTGAAAAGCCGCGCGCCCACGCCGCGTCCGCGAGCCTCCGCCGTCACGAAAACGTCCATTCCCCACGAGGCGCGCGCCTCGCGATCTTTCCACCACAGCTTGACCGGCATCGAGGCGTACTGGCCCAGGATACGATTCCCGTCGCGAGCGATCCAGATCTCCGGCCCTTCCGGTCCGGTATTCGGATTATCGAGATACTGCCATCGCCAGCGCCGGCGGCTGCTCGTGGCGAGGTCGCGGCCGAAGACTTCGCCATAGAGCCGCGCGATTTCGTCGTCGTCACGGCCGGTGCGGCGTGCGATCGCGAGAGTTCCCATGGTCGAAGCGACCGTCAAAGTCGGAGTATAGCCCGCGCGTTCAGTCTCGTTGAAATAGGCGGCCTTCAGTTTCCTCGGCCGCGCCGTTGCCGCGCCGCCTCGAAAAGGAGCACGCCCGCGGCGACGGCGACATTGAGACTCTCGACCGGCGGCTTCGTCGGAACCATGATGCGCTCATCGGCGGCGGCGAGTACCTCCTCGGGAAGCCCGGCGCCTTCGTTGCCGAGAAACAACGCCGCCGGACGCGTGAAGTCACAGCGATCGTATCGCCGGCCGTCTGCAGCCACGGCGGTGAGAATGGCGAGCCCGCGAGAGTGGAATCGCCGAAGAAGAGCGCCGGCGTCCGTTGCCTGGAAATGCGGAAGCCGAAACGCGCTTCCCATGGCTCCGCGAATCGCTTTCCACGAGCAGGGATCAGCGCAACCGCGCGTCAAATAAACGCCCGTGGCGCCGGCGGCTTCGGCCGTGCGTAACAGCGCGCCCACGTTGCCGGGATTCTGAATCGCCACGGCCGCGATCACGAGAGGATTTCCGTCGAACGCTTGATTCTCGTCGAACATTGGACGGCGCGACAGCGCCAGGACGCCCTGGCTCGTCTCAACATCGGCGATGGACGCAATGACTCCGTCGTCGAGATAACGAACGCTGTGGCCGAGCGTTGCGAGCATGCGCAGAAGCGAGCGGCCGCGTTCCGTGCGTTCGACACGCGGCGCGGCCGCCGTCTCGACGATCTCGACGCCGGCGGCGAGCGCCTCCTCGATCAGCCTGACGCCCTCGATCAGGACGAGATTCTCGGTCGCGCCGCGTGATTTTAACTCCCTCAAGCGCCACACGAGGGGATTATGCCGGCTCCGTATCAGCGAGCGTTCGCTCATGGCCCACGAGATTACCATCGTCACGCGGTCTCCGTGCTAAACTGACTTCCGATAGTTCAAGGCGGTCGCGGCGCTCCGGGCGAGTCGCGCGCGCCGCCTTTCGTATTCCGATGATTGACGTCAAGAAACGGCTCGAGGACGAGATCAAGGCGCTCGATTACGAGCTCAAGGTGCAGCTCCCCAAGGAGATCCAACGCGCCCGTGAGTTCGGGGATCTGCGCGAAAACGCCGAGTACAGCGCCGCCAAGGAGCGCCAGAGCTATCTCGACGCCCGTATCGCGCAACTCCACCGGCGCGTCGCGGCGTTGTCGATGATCAACCTCGAACGAATCCCCAAGGACAAGGTTGGCCTGGGCGCCGTCGTCACGCTCAGGAACACCGACAGCGACCAGGAGGTCGTCTACGAGATCGTCTCGCCCGAGGAGATCGATCCGGAGAACGGACGAATTTCCGCGTCGTCACCGATCGGCAGGTGCCTTCTCGGTCACGAGCGGGGCGATGTCGTCGTCGTCAGAGTCCCGGCCGGAACGAAAGAGTACGAAATCATCAAGCTTATGACGATCCACGATCAGGTCGAAGGCTGAAATCCTCGGAACCGAATCGACGGGCAGGACCGATGCGCCGAAAAAACACCGCGCGGGTTTTTCCGCCGCGCGATCTGATGCCGCACATGGATCGACATCTCGTTCACGACACTGTCGCGGCTTTTCAGTGCAGCCAACGCGGCCGGTCGTTGCGCTCGACGGCGCGCAAGTGCGACGCGCGACGATTGAGAGACGCCAGTCGCGCCCGTAGCCAGAAACGCCTGAAACCGCCCATGTAAGCCAGAACGATTCCCTGCGCGAAGAATTCCGGAAGGTAGAACGACCAGCCCTCGAAAATGGCGTAAAGCAGCGTTATGCCGACCGTGACGTAGACCAGCGTTCGCCCGCGCATCGGAAGAACGAAGTACAAAAGTATCTGTCGCATGGGGTGAAGCTCCGCCCAGACGATGATCATCGCCGAGAGCGCCGGCCAGGGACTGGCATATGCCGTCCATGTGAGAGCGGGCCAGACCAGAGAAACGAGGCTCGTGATCGCCCCGCTTGCCGCGCTCAAGCCGAGATGAAAGAAGATCAGGCGCCAGGGTCCCCATGCCGATGCGAGGCCCTTTCCGAACCAGTAGAGAACGAGGCAGGCGAAGATCAGGCTGATCGGGTGCGTTGCGAACAAGCCCCAGGTGACAAGGCGCCATAGCTGCCCTTTCAGAGCCAATCCAGGCGCCAGGCATCCCGACCGTAGTATCGGCTCGAAAAGGGCGCCGAGAATTGAGGCGGCGATGATGACGCCTCCAAGGACCGCCAATGCAAATGGAATGTGCGCGCCGAAGAGAACGAGATCTCGACGATACCCGGATCGCCAGGCCATGCTTGCGCCTCCTCCGCCATCATAGTCCGTCACGTCTTTCTCGTGAACTGCATGCGCGCTCCCCCTTGTTTCCGAGCCATATATTGTGCAACTCTATGCGCGGGGCTCGTGCCGGGAGGTGAGTCATGAAGATCAACACCATGGAGATTCAAAGGCAAGTCTTCAAGAAGAGCTTCCGGGGATACGATCGAGACGAGGTCCGGACATATCTTGGTTTTATCGCCGAGGAAGCGGCCGCGCTGCAGAAGGAACGCGACATCTTCGAGCGCGAGGTCGCGACTCTACGCGGCCTGGTCGAGGATTTTCGCAACCGTGAGACCATCCTGAAGAACACTCTGCTCACCGCCCAGCGCCTGACCGAGGAGATGAAAGACAACGCCCGCAAGCAGGCCGAGGGGATCGTGAAAGAAGCCGAGCTGCGCGCCGACCGCTTGCTGGAACTGGCGCGGGAGCGTGCGGGCGACATCGACAAGACGATTCTCGATCTGCGCTCTCAGCGGCAGGCGCTCCGCTCCGACATCCGCGCGCTGATCAGCCGAGTGGCCCATCTGATCGATCTCCAGGAAGAGGCGGAACTGGAGGACAACCTTCATTTCCTCGTGCGGCGCGAGCAGCAGGCGTAAACGCCCGCTTGCGGCGCGTTCCCGCCGGAGACAAGCTTTGAGCGCTAGCGAAGCCGACGCGTCGACGCTCGACGCACGCGCAATCGGAAACGGCGTGCGACTGCGTATCCGCGTTCAGCCGAGGGCCTCGCGCGAGGAGCTCGGGAACGTCCGCGGCGGCGCTTTGGTCGTGCGTGTCACTGCTCCTCCGGTAGAGAACGCGGCCAACGCCGCGCTGGTTCGTCTGCTAGCTCGGCGTCTGCGCGTTCCCGCCTCCAGCATGCGCATCGTGCGGGGCGGGACGGGGCGGGACAAGCTCGTCGAGATCGACGGCGTCGAGCTTCAGGAGGTCGTGGCGCTTGTACGCAAGTTGAGTTAGGGCGCTGATACTTGGCGCCGGCGCTACGAAATCGGCCAAAACGAACATATCGAACGTTATGCGTGATCGTCCATGCCGCCGCCCTGCGGCGAGCGGCGTATCGAGAACCTATTAAACGACTTTACGTCGCGCGGCCGCCTCCTCCTCATAGTATTTACGGTAGAGTATCTCCCATTCCTCCGAACCCTCAAGAATCAGACGTTTTTGACTCTCGATCTTCTTGCGCGCGAGCCTGTCGATGTTCTCGTCCGCCTTGATTTCTTCGGTGATCGTATGCACGATCTCTCGGCGCAATTCCTGGGGATCGACGAAGTACTCGATTTCGTCATCGGAGTTCAGATAGTCGAGGATCGAGTGGGACAGAAGCAGGATCTTCTCCCGCGATAGCTTCACAGGACGATCCCCTTCTCCTTGGCCATTTTCTTCTTGAGCATCTTGAACATCTCCGTGTAGGTGACGTTCGAGCGCTCGAGCTCGGAGGCGTGCAGCATGAGCGTTTCCCGGACTTCCTGGTTCAGGCGGTCTTCGACCGCCAGCTCGTCGGCGATGATCTTCGCGATGGCCATGGCGACGCGCTCCTCGGAGTCGACTTGCAGCTTCTCTTCGGAGACCAGCCTCCGGACGATCTTCTTGGCGATGAACAGGATCTCGTCTGACGACAACCGCATTTACTTTGAATTATAACACCGGTCGCTTGTCTCCAGGCGCGACTCGGGAAAACGTTCGCTGTCACCTGCCGCCCAACGGGGCGCGATCGTCATCCCGAACGCTCGGCGGTCACGCGGCAGGGTCGCGTTTTAGAGTGATGGGCGGGCCGGCGTTCCGTCGTATCGCTCAACCATCGAAACCCAAGCGCGTTTTTCAGGGAGAAGACGCTTGCAGCCTATCCACGGGCGTGCTATGACCTTGCTCGACCATGTTGGCCGATCTCTCCGTTACGCCGTTTGCCAGGGTGCTCCGGCGTCTGTCCGCGGAACGACGCAGCGGGGACCTGCAAGTGCATTCCCGCGCTATCGTCAAGACGGTCTTTTTCGATCACGGCCGCGTTGTTTTCGCGGCGAGCAACCTTAAACGCGATCGGCTGGGCGAGTCGCTGGTCGCCATGGGGCACATCAGCGAGGAGGATTTCCGTCGCGCGTCGCAACTGATGAAGGAAGGCCATCGTCGATTCGGCGAGGCCCTCGTGCTGGCGGGCGTGCTCGACAAACGGCAGCTTGGCACTTCCGTCGCGCGACAGGTGCGCCGCATCATTCTTTCGGTTTTCAGCTTCACCGACGGACTGGCCACCTTCGAGGATCGACGCTGTCCCATACCGCTCGAGTACATGGTCAGCTTCTCGGTTCATCGCCTGCTTTACGACGGCGTCAAGACCATGGCCAGCCAGGAGTTGGTGACGGTCGGCCTGGACAACCTCGATCGCTGGGTGACGGCGGCCGATTCCCTTCCCTTTCTCTTCGACATCGAAGCCTGCCCGATCGAGGAACGCGAAATCCTCGCACAGGCCGCGCGGCGGGCCACGTTGAGAAGGCTGGCCTGGGCGCCGGGGGGGATTCAGTTCGAGAGAATGCGTTCCGTCTATGGGCTGCTCATGTCGGGATTGCTGCGAGAGGCGGACGAGACGGCCGTCGAGCCGCAGCCCGGCTTTCAGACCGAGACCGGTCTTTTTCTGCTCTCCGCTCTGCAGAAACGGCCGGATCCTTCGGCGCGTGAGGCCATCCTCAAGGAAGTCAAGGATGAGCTCGAGCGCTCGTCCAACCTTGATCGGGAGACGTGGCTCAAGATCTCACGCACGGCGCCGCGCGCTGATCTACTGCGAGCGCTCGAGGACAAGATGGAACGTTATCAGGCCTTGCTCGAGGCCGTCGGAGACGACGAGGCTCTGCGCACCGACATCGAGCTGATCCTCGGACGGGCATCCTCTTTGCTGCGGCTGACACGACAACAGCCGCCTCCTTCCCAGCCTCAGACGACATCGCCGAGCACGATACCCATCGACGGGTTCGATATTGTTCCCGAGCCAGCCCCGCCAGAACCCGTCGCCCCGCAGATGGCATTGCCGGCGTCGTCCCAACCCGTGCCGTCAGCGCCGCCCGCGGAGGCGCCCGCCGGAGCAACGGGGATCAATCGCGGCGTCCTGCCCGTCGAAGAACAGGCGCGCTATCTGCTCATGGAGGGCGAGCTGCGCATGACCGTCGGCGACTTCGCCAACGCCGTGCGCACGTATTCGAAGCTCGTCAACCTCATGCCGGAGGAATCCGAGCTGAGGATTCGCCTGGCGCTGGCGATGGCGCTTTATCCTCGCACGTCCAAACATGCCGAGCGCGAGTTTCTCGAGGCGCTGCGCTTGTCTCCGAACAACGCCGATTATCACTATCAGTTCGGTCTGTATTACAAGGCGATGAGGCAGCGTTCACGGGCCATCGTCGAGTTTCGGGCGGTTCTCTCCATCAAGCAGCAACACGAGGGGGCGCGCGAGGAGCTGGCCGTGCTCTCTCCTAAGGACCCCGCGCTTAAAGGTCTTCGACGACTCCTGCGTTAGTCAGTAACGCCATCGCAGGATGAGCTTGCCGCGGTGCACCGCGACCTCGAGGCAGCGTAAGCGACCCGAAGCGAGAGTGGAGCGGATTCCCGCCGCTTTGACCTTGCCGTCCCAGCGAACCTGAGCGGTGATCACGTGCCGCCCCGGTTTGAGCTTGAGCGTTTCGACGACGGCTCCCTTGCGGGAAGTGAAGACGAGGAACTTGCGCGTGACACGACTATCGAGACGCTCGCTCAGCACGAGCTTGCGATCGATCCAGACTCGAAGAGATCCGCTCTTCAAGCCGTGCTTGAACACGATTTTGAGCCGTGCCGGCGGCTGCGCCGTGGGACGTGGCGTGGGCGGCCGCACCCGCGGTTCGGCGGGAACGGGAGTCGGGACGTCGCCCGGAGCGGACTCCTCGCTGTCATCGATGAGATCGACGTTCGGTTCGTCCTCGGCGGCCTCGGCGTTCGCCGGCAGCTCGATGTCCTCGATCTCTCCTTCCGCGTCGCTCGGACGCTCGGGATCGACGACCGGTTCCTCGGGAAGCTTGGGCGCCGGCGTCGTCGACGAGCCGCCTTCCCGTCCTTTGCTCGATTCTGAGACGAGCGCGGCGACACGTTCGAACGCCCATTCGTTGCAAAAGGCCGCCCAGTGGGGATTGAGATAGAAGACAACGGCCGTCGCCGCCAGCATGGCGGCGAGCAGGCGCGCGGCACCGATGCGACGAAAACAGCGAAGCGCGCCCCCTCCGATTCTCCGTCCGAGCGGCTTCGGTGTCACGCCGACCGGTTGAAGGCCGAGCGACGCCTCCGGCGCTTCATTTCCCGGCCGGTGTATGTAAATCGTGCCCTCTCCCCGCTCCGGCATGGTCCAACCCCGGCGATGTCGGGGTTGTTTCCCGGCGATGATGTCCTCGATGTCTTCCGCCATCTTCTGGCCGTCGGGATACCGGTTGTCGGGGGATTTCGCCATAGCCCGCGCGATGAAGTAATCCACCGACTTGGGCAAATCGGACGCGATCTCGGTCGGCCTGGGAGGCTCTTGATGAGCGACGCGCGCGAGAATCCCCGGAACACTGGATGCGGCGAAAGGCGACCGCCCCGTGAGCATCGTGTAGGCGATCGAACCCAGCGAGAACAGGTCGCTTCGCGCGTCGACCTTCTCCCCCAAAGCCTGCTCCGGAGCCATGTAGAGCGGCGTGCCGAACAACTCGCCCGGACTGGTAAGCTCGCTCGTATCCAGCTTGGCGATTCCGAAGTCCATGATCTTCGGCTCGCCCGAGGGCAGGATCATGATATTCGCCGGCTTGACGTCGCGATGGACCACCCCGTTCGTGTGAGCGTGATGAAGAGCGCGAGCCACGCGGGCGAGCACGCGCAGGCATTCGCGCCATTCCGGCAGCGCGTCCGCGGCGACGATCTCGGCCAGTGTGCGGCCGACGAGAAACTCGAGCGCGATGTAGAGCAGGTCCGTTTCGGAATCGCGTCCGACGTCGTGTACGACGACGATGCCGGGATGAGAAAGCTGTCCGGCCGCCTGCGCCTCGGCTAGAAACCGGCGCTCATAGATCTGGCGTCGGTGGTCCGCGGAGAGATGGGAAAGATGAATCGTCTTGAGAGCGATACGACGATCGAGGGCCGGATCGCGCGCCTCGTACACGACGCCCATTGTCCCACGTCCGAGCTCTCTGACGATCTCGTAACGGCCGATTCGACGGGGGGTGGAAAAGGACAAAGGCGACTCCGAGAAGATCTCCAAGGCTCGCCTACGACGGCCGAGCGTTCAACTTCGTTCGGGCCGATTCTACCTCGACGGAACGACGAAACGCGACCCGCGCAACGTCACTTTTGAACGCGGGCCGTCCGCGAGACGCTGACGATCAGGCGTTGGCCGGCATTCAACTCGATTTTCTCGCCCTTGGTCGCCACGGCCGCCCCGGCGCCGCCGACCGCGCCGACGGCCGCGCCTTTTTTGGCGCCTTTGCCTCCGTCGAGAATGCCGCCTAAAACGGCGCCGGCGATCGCGCCTCCGGCGACGAGCGCGCCGTCGCGTTTGAGGTCGCTGCCTCCTTGAAGGACGACGGAAAAGGGCTCGATGCGCTGTTTTTGCCGGCGAACGGTGAGACGATCGAAAGTCATCGCAAGCGACGCCTTGCCTCCGACGCGCGCGGCGCCTTTCACGCTCGTCACGCGGCCGCCAAGCGTCGAGCCGCCGGGCAGACAAACGCGGCCGTCCGCGTCGACGGCGTGCTCAACGCGAGTCGTGACGGAATCGCCGACCCGGCTGCTTTGAGATGAGATTGGCGTCTCGAAAACCAGCGTCAGCTCGCTTCCATTCTCGATCGACCACTCGCGAACGACAGTCTCGCGTTTGTCTTGCGTCGTGGCGGGAGCCGACTTGGACGAGTCCCGCGCCGCGGGCGACACTGCCATGATCGGCTCGGAGCGGGGCTTCGGCGGGACAGCGGCGGACGTCGCGGTCACGCTCGTCTCTTGTTTTTGGAGATCTTTCGTATCTATGGTCGGTTCGGTTCCGGAGGACGCTGCCTCGGCCGGTCCGACGTCGAGTGAATCCGGAGTCGGCGAAGGCGTCGCTTGCAGGCGCGTTTCAAGATCAGCGACTCTTTCTTCGAGCTTGCGTTTTTCGTCGTCGCCGGAGCGGACGGACGCCCATTGGCACCCGGCAAGAACGACGGTGAACGCAGCACAGGATGACCGTAGATATCGTTTCATTTCGCGCTCCCTCCCGCTTGGGCCCGCCAAGAGCCGCTCCATCGACTCAACGCGCTCCTTCGCCGCGTCGATGAAAGAGGCGTCGCTTTCCTTCATACTCGCATATCGCGAGTGAATTTTCGTGAGATCAATCACAAATTCCAACGCGGCGCTTCCACGGGCGCCTATGGCGTGCGCTTGCTCACCTTTTTCGAGTGCAGCAATTTCTGAATGACGAGCTTGACGCGATAGGGTGAAAGCGGCTTGATGACATAGGCCGTGGCGCCCGCTTCGATGCCGCGACGGACGTCCTCTTCCGAACCGAGAGTGCTGATGAGAATGATGGGCGTCTTGGTGTCTCCGAGGTCTTGGCGGATCCGTCGCACCATCTCGTAACCGTCGAGACGCGGCATGCGAATATCGGCCAGAATGAGCTCGTAGTCGTGCTCACGCAGCATTTTGAGAGCCTCGTATCCATCCGCGGCCTGGTCGATGTCGGAATAGACCAGCTCTGGAATTTGGCGGCACGTCAGCGCCAGGATCCGTCGCACGAGGGCCGAATCATCGATGACAAGAACGCGCGGCTCGCGCGGGACGTCGCTCATCGCCGGTTGCTCCAGCGGTCCCGGTCGATTGCGTCCCGCCGTGCGTTCATGATTGAATTCGCGGCCACTATAAGCTCATTATAACCAAGATGGTCGTCGTCACGCTTTGCCTGTGCGTCGGCGCGCCGCTTCGACGGATGATATGATCTACTTGGGGGTCGGCGTGACGTTCTTGAAGAACGCGCCGGCCTCGATGCGCATGAATCATTCCCTTTCAAGGCCGGCCGCGCACGCAACCTTGGGCCACGGCCAAAACGCGTTTTTGCCGCGGAGTGGCGCCGTATCGTGATTGGTGAAGCATCGCCTCCGCCCGTCGCGGGATCCGATCTGTTCGGTCTCGATCGTGACCGCCTGGCGGCGCTCGTCGCGGCGATGGATCAACCGCCGTATCGCGCGCAGCAGATCTACGAATGGCTTTATCGTCGGCTCGTGCCGTCGATCGAAGGAATGACGGATCTCCCGCGGTCGCTGCGTCGTCGCCTGTCGGAGGATTTCTCGCTAAGTCGGACGGATCCGATCGAGCGACTCGTCGCGCGCGACGGCACGATCAAGTATCTCATCGAGTTGAGCGACGGCGTCATGGTGGAGAGCGTTCTGATACCGGAGCCGAGACGATGGACGCTTTGCCTGTCCACGCAGGCCGGTTGCCCGTTATGCTGCGCTTTCTGTCTCACGGGCCGTCATGGATTTCGGCGCAACCTCACCGCGGCCGAGATACTCATGCAGGCCGCGACGGCCGTCGCGGACATGCGGGGAATTGAACGTCCATGGAACGTGGTCATCATGGGAATGGGCGAACCGCTGCTTAATCTCGAGGCAACGCGCAGAGCCATGCTCATTCTCATGGATCCCGAAGGATTCGGCGTACCGCCGCGAAGACTGACGCTCTCGACGGCCGGCGTTCTTCCCGCCCTGGAGCGGCTGCTCGAAGAGCCCCGTTTGCCCAATCTGGCGATCAGTCTCCATGCGCCCCGGACCGATCTCCGGCGCGCCCTCATGCCGATCGAGGCGCGTTTTCCGATCAAGGACGTTCTCGCTGTGGCCCGGCGCTATCCCATTCCTCGCGGCGGTCGGCTCACGTTCGAGTACGTTTTGATCAAGGGCGTCAACGATTCGCCGAGAGAAGCCCGGGAGCTGATCGGCCTGCTCAAGGGGATTCGCGGGAAGGTGAATCTGATGCCGCTGAACCCCGCGCCCGAGATTCCCTTCCAACCCTCCTCGCCCGGGACCGTGGACGCTTTCGGACGTCTCCTTGCCGAAGCGGGCATGACGGTTGTCGTGCGACGTCCGCGTGGCCAGGATATATGCGCGGCCTGTGGCCAGCTTCACGCCACGCGCCGTTCCTCGAGTCAAAAACCGCATTGAAAAAGACAGTCTCGCGTCAACTCTTGCTCATATCACGCTCCCATGCCGTTCATGTGAGCTTGCTGGCGCTGGCCGTGATCGCCCTGCTCTTGCCCGCGGGCGGCACGGGCACTCTCGAGCGCGCCGAAGTCTATTTCATGACCGGCGCGCGTTCGATGGTCGAACGCGGCGACTGGCTGATTCCCTACTACCGCGGGACGCCGTTCTTCGACAAACCCGCCCTGACGTACTGGCTTGTCGCCGCGGCTTTCCGTGTCTTTGGCGTAACGCCCGGAGCGGCGCGCGTCGTGCCGGCGCTGTGCGCCCTGCTGTGTCTCATCCTGACGGTCCGGCTCGGCGCGCAGTTGTTTGATCGACGCTCGGCGCTAGCGGGAGGCGTGGTGCTCGCGACGACGCTTCCGTTTCTGAGCTTCGGCCGTATCGTCATGTCGGACATGCCTATGACGCTTTGCACCACGGCGGCGGCGGCGCTCATCATCCGCGCGCTTCACGCTCCGGCGCCCGCGATCATTTACCCGACCATCGGCGCCGTTCTGGGCTTCGGCTTTCTTGCCAAGGGTCCCATCGCCTTGATCCTGCCCTGTCTTGCGATTTTGCCCTTCGTCTTCGGGATGCGCCGCCGCGCGCCGATCCCTTCTCCGGGCGCCGTATTACTGGCCGTCTGTTGTTTCGCGGCGACGGGGCTGAGCTGGTACGTCTCCGTCGTCGCGCGTTTCGGCTGGGCGCCGCTCGATTACTTTTTCCTGCGGGAGAATCTCGAACGCTTCTCCGGGTCCACTTTCGACCTGGGTCGAGGGCCGGGATACTACCTCATCACGTATTTCGCGCAGGGATTCCCGTGGTCTCTCCTCCTCCCGTGGGCGGTCATGCGCGCCATCAAGGAGAAAGAAGGCGATAGCGCCCGTCACGCGCGCCGATTGCTCTTCGCGTTGGCGCTCATGGTTGCGCCCCTGAGCCTCGCGCGCGGCAAGCTCGACTACTATCTGTTGCCGCTCTACCCGCTGGCCGCGCTTGTCATCGGACGACACCTCGCGACCGTGGAATGGCGTCGCGCCGAGCGCGCGTACTCGCGGGCCGTCTCGATTCTGGTCTGCCTGGTGTTGCTCGCCGTGCCCGTCGTGTCGGCTTTGACGCCTCGGGGTTGGCGCGCCGAGGGCGCGACGCAACTCCTTTCCGTGCTTGTCGCCGGCGTGGTGGTCGTGGCTCTGGGGCCCGCGGTCCTGGACACGCGTCCATTTCGTGTCGTCGCCCTTCTGGCCGCGGGCATGGCGGTCGTCTTCGGCATTCTCGTTTACGTATGGCAGCCCGCTTTCGGCGCCGGCCAGCCCAATCGCGCCATCCTGAAACACGTGCTCCGCGAACACGCCATCCGCCCCGAAGTCCGACTGGCGCTGTGCGAGGACCCCACGCACGTCCAGCGGGACATCATTTTTTCAACCCGGGTCGAAACGTACGAAAGCTGCGATTTCGCGGAGATCGCACGCTCAAATGAGCCGTGTTTGATGTTGCTCGGCGACGCCGAGCTGAACGCCGCCAAAAACCTGCATGGCGCGCTTCGCATCAAGGCCTATCCCTATCTGCCGATGCGCGTGTTCTCGCTCAACGGATTGCGTGAGCCGCCCTTGCCGGAACAACTGCATCTCATGGCCAACGAAGCCCAGCTTGCGGCGACTTCCGCGCCATGAGGCTATGTACGTCGATAACCGTTCGATTGGAGGTTGATCAATGAGCGTCAATGCGTCCCTGGCCGACGTCTATCGGCATCCGACCTATCTGATTCGGCGGAAGATCCTGAAGATACTGGGGGCGGATTTCCATATCTTCGATTCGACAGGCAGCGTCGCGCTTTTTTCCCGCATGAAGGCTTTCAAGCTTCGCGAGGACATCCGCCTCTACGCCGGCGAGGACATGAGTCAGGAGCTCCTGACCATCAAGGCGCGCCAGATATTGGATTTTTCAGCCGCCTATGACGTCGTCGACACGCCCAGTCGGTCCAAGGTGGGGTCGGTAAAACGTAAGGGATGGAGATCTCTGCTCCGCGATGAATGGATACTGATGGACGCCCACGACCGCGAGATTGGGCGCGTCATCGAGGACAGCACGGCGCTGGCGCTCGTGCGGCGATTCCTCACCAACCTCGTTCCTCAACGTTACTCGGTCGAGGTCGATGGCGCCGTCGTCGCCCATTTCCGGCAGAACGTCAATCCCTTCGTCATCAAGCTCAATCTGGACTTCGCTCCCGATGTCGCCGATCGTCTCGACCGCCGTCTGGGCCTGGCGGCGGCGATTCTTCTATGCGCGGTCGAGGGCAAACAAGGCTGACGAAAGGACACGGGCGATTCGGCATGAGCCGGCGGAAGCACGGCGCACGTCTCCGCTTCACCGTTTGCGACGCCGCGAATCCCGTGTTTACCAATCGAGGCCCAGGGCGCGCGCGAGGAACTCGTTCAGGCTCGCGGTGATGCGACAGAAGCGAACGAACCGATCCAGGAAGCTCGAACGCAGCGCGGCGGTTTTCGCGACCTCGGCGATCACGGTGAAGTCCTTCAATCTGATGTCGTCTTTGAGCGGATGTTCGGGATCGAATCCGGGCGGCACGCGCGCGACGGAATCTCCGTCGATCCGACAGATCGCCCGGAAGCCACGGTGTGTCGTGAGCTTTCTCCAGAGCGCGTCGTTCTCGACGATCGCGCGCCGAATGGCGTAAAGCGTTTCAGGGTCCGGACGCCAGATGCCCGCGCCGAAGAAAACGTCGTTCGGCTCGAGGTGTAGATAGAAACCGGGGGCGTGCACGTCGCGCGCGGCGGCATGGCGAAAATGCGCCGCGACATGCGTCTTGTACGGATCTTTGTTCTTCGCGAAGCGAACGTCGCGGTATATGCGAAACATCGAGCCGCCGCTGGGCCGGGGATCGGCGACGACGCATGGACTGATGCGGCGAAGCGGCGCGGCGGCGGCGGCGATGAAGCGCAGCATGGGATCGCGCACGTCACGCTCATAGCGCGCTTTTCTGGCCTGAAACCAGCGCCGGTCGTTGTGACGTTTAAGCTCGCGAAGGAATCGAAACAGGTCCGGAGCAAAGCCGGTCGCGGTTCGAGTCGGAGGCGCGGACGGACGCCGGCGCGCGCCTCGCGTTGTATCGCCCGACGAATCGCTATGCCGGTCGCGCGCCGGCCGCTCGACGAGACGCCTCATCCTCGTAACCGCGCGCGGTGAAAAAGGCGGCGCGATCGAAAAAGACGACAACTGAGTTATACAGCTCCAACGTCTGGTACAGCTCGACCACGGAATCGAAGAATCCATGCTCGAGCACGAAATTCCAGAGCTGCTTTTTCGTGAGCATCAGGGCGCGCAGCACCTCACTCAACCGAAATCCCTCCCGAAGCCGCTCGACGCCGAGGGACGTGTAGGTTCGCTCGACTTCGTCGATATTGGTCTCGCATCCCACGAAGCGGCCGAGGTGCGCGAAGACGTCGTCGACGCGCTCGGAGAGCCGGGCTTCGGGAAACGTGTGATATGTGGGCGTGTCCGGATCCCGGCGAACCTCCTTGAGCCAGGCATGGCTCAGCTCTCGGGCATGCGTCTCGATGAGGCGAACCAGCTTCTGCGAGATCATGCGGCCCTCCTTCTCCTTCGCGCGCCGTCACCCGGGGCTGACGCCGCGCTTCATGTTCAAGCGCCTATCGCGTCCATGGCTCGGGAGCTTCGCTCGGACCCCGGCGGCTGAGCTCGATCGCCTTCGTCGTCACGAAGTGCTTGGTCAGAATGCTCGCTTTTTCCCACGCCGGCATGGCCGCGCGGTCGCGTAAGTAGCGCAGAAATCTCTTTGTCGCTTCGGCGGAATATGCCTCATGGTCGGCGCGCAAAGCAGCGGGTATCTTGACGCGAATCTCACCGCCTTGTGCATCGAGATCCATCTCGGGATACGACCCGTCGAGCCGCTTGCGCAGGGCGATGAGCACGCGCGCCTTGTCCTTGGCTTGATTCGGAACGACGTAGAGCTCGCGACGAAATCCCTCGGCCTCGCCCGCGCGCACCTCGATCCGCGCGCGACTGCCCTTGAGAATCGTATGGCCGCCGTCACCGTCGCCGGGAAGCGCCTCCATGCCCCGGGAGACGGTCACGAGGGCATGAACGCCGCGCAACACGAAGCTCACGCGTCCGTTGCAGAAGTATTCAAGAGAGTCGCCGCTGACATGCCGCTTGAGAAAGCCGGGAAACCCGCCGACTCCGGCGGCGCTCCGGAAGACGGCGCGGGGCACGATGGTCGGCCAGCGTCGCGCGTCGAGTATCCGTACGTCCTTTTGCGCGTCGATGCTCTTTTCGGGAAAAAGCAACCAGGGTATGAGGTCGATCAGGCGCGCGCCCACGTCGGCCAGGCCCTCGCCCTGTTGTTCGACGTCGAAGAACCACGCGCGTCGCGCTCGCGGCGTTCCTTTCGCGAACTGACGTATTGAACCGACGCTTTCCATCACGACGCTGGGATCTCCAGCGCTGCCAGTCAGGATCCTTCCGAAGACGTCCTTGTCTCCGGCCAGCTCGCGGAGCAGCATCGTCGTGATCTCGTAACGCGCGGTCGCGGTATCGCAAGCGACGAGCCCGCGCCGGTCGGCCTCGATCAGAACCGCTTCGAGCGACGGGAGATCCTCGGCGCGGATGATCCAGGGATCGTCGGCCAGCACGCTGAATCCGGCCTCCACCGCGGCGCGAATCGCATGAATCCTGTCGCGATTTCGACCGGAGAGAACGACGACGTTGCCCGGCCGTTCTTCCAGCATGCGCGTGAGAGAGTCCGGACTCGCGTGCACTTCGAGCCGTAACGCTGCGGGATTTGTCGCGCGCGCGTTGAGCCGCCGAACGCCGTCGAGGTAATCGAGCAAATCCGAGTCCAACGCCGCATAGACGTCGATATAGAGAGAGACGCCGTCGAACAGCTCCTGCCGGAGCATGGCGGCGTGGGCGCGGCCCGGATCGAGCAACATGAATCGCACTTCAGGCGCGGGGCAGAGGGGTTCGGGCGTCTCGGCGGCGTATGCCTTGTCGATCGCGAGACATGAAATAAAAAATACCGCAACGGCGATGCGATGAATCATCGCGACTCGACCTCCAGGGCCCGGCGCTGCGTCTTGAGCGCGACGCGACGCCGGAGGATTCGGTTTCGCAAGCGTCTCTTGATGAAGTATACAACGGAGACGCTGAGCGGATCGAGGGGCGGCACTTTACATCAAGCGTCGACGCCGAGCCGATAGTCACGCTTCACACAAGGGATGACGCTGGCTATACTTGCTCGCGCGCGATGACAAACACGGCTGGGACCCTGTGTTGTCCGAAATGCGGCGCTCCGGCGGCGCCCGATGAAAGAGCCTGTCGTTACTGCGGCGTCTCCTTGGCCGTCGTCGCCTGCCCATTCTGTCTGGGGATGCAGTTTGTCGGCTCGGAACATTGTTCCCGCTGCGGCGCCGAGCTGAAACGGGCGTCGAGGGAAAACGAAGTCGTTTTCAGTTGCCCGCGTTGCCGAGACGATCTGCGCCCGATAGTCGTGGGAACGACCGGAATCGACGAATGCCCGCGTTGCGGCGGCACCTGGATCGAGGCGCGCGCTTTCGAGCGCCTCCTGAATGAGCGAGAGGATCATTCAGCGATCCTGGGCGCGGTGTCGACGCGCTCATCGGACAGCAAAGTTAACGCCGCCGCGATACGCTACATCCCCTGCCCGCAGTGCGGCCGTCTCATGAATCGCATGAACTTCGCGCATTGTTCGGGCGTGATCGTCGATCTCTGCAAGGGCCATGGCGTTTGGTTCGACGCCGACGAGTTGCGACGGATCGTCGCTTTCGTGCGCGAGGGAGGCATGGCAAGGGCGCGCGCGCGCGAACGCGAAGATCTCAAAGACGAGATGATACGGTTGCGTCAACAACAATACGCGGCGTCCCGTCCGTTGTTCTCGATGGAGGCGTCAGGATCGCGCTCGCGTAGCATTGCCGACTGGGGCGACCTGGTGTGCGCCGCTGGCGAACTGCTGGAATCACTGCTGGGCGATTGATTCTATTGCCGTTGAGCAATCGCCGATCGGTAGTGCCAGTCCTCGCGATCGCGGCGTGGATCGCCGGCGAGCGCCTGGCGTCGCGCGTTCCACGTGAGATCGAGCGGCAGCCATTCCATCCAGCTTCGGTTCGCCGCATCATCGCCTCCGACATGGAGCAAGATCTCGCCGAAGCCGTCGCGCGCCTCTTCCGGCGTCGTCACGCGGATCGCGCCTACGCGTTGTCCGTCGAGATCAATGACGCAGAAATCTGGATCCGTGACGTACTCGGGATGGCCATTGGCCCACCACAGGCCGTATCCGCGACGCCGGCGTTCATGGACACGCTCGAATCTCTTCCCGTCTTCACTGACATCCACGTCAAACTCGGCGGGCAGAGTCGACCCGCGCGCGGCGTCGACGAAAGCCAGACCCGCCATTTTGACCGGCCGAGCAAATCGCAGAAGAAGCGGCGACCTCGGGGCGAGCGTCACTGTCGACCCGGGATCGCCGTTTCCGGCGCAGCCGGCCGCCTGGATCGTCATGACTTTCGAGGATCGCGACGGCGCGAAGTCGAAGTAAAGGACGGCGGGACCGACGTCGAGACGGCGCCATGTTCCGCCGGTCGCGCGCAGCGCCGATTCGAACGTATCCGGCGCCGGCAAGTCCGAGGGAATCGCCGGCGTCAGAATCCATGCCACGTTCTTCGCGAAACGCACCTCATCGTGGTAGGGCAACTTCATGCGCGGAAAGCGTTCGTTGCGCGGTTGTGAAACGATGATCCTCTCGCCGCTCTCATAGGTCAGACGGTACGCGGGCCCATAACTCGCATATGCGCGCCGGATGCCGCGGTTCTCGAGCGCGCGGCGGACTCCGGAGAGGTCCGGCAGCAGGAACGGCGCCTTGTCGCGATCCGCTCGATGCCAGGCGATCAGAAGCGGACTTGCTCCGGCAAGGTTCAGAGCCGCAAGGCTCAGGGCAAGGATCGCGGCGCGCCGACGTGTTGATAGGGCGACAGGCGTCCATGCGGCCAGAGCGGCCAGGGGAACATAGAGCGGCGTCATGTATCGGATCGTATTGGGTCGCGCGCGCAGGGGCAGCATGAACGCGAGAATCGCAAGCAAGGCGGCGATCAATAGCATTCGAGCGGGCGGACTGCGGCGCGCGGCGATCAACGTGCCGACGAGAACGAACGCCCAGATCGTGACAACCGCCAGTGACGTGATCCGCGGCGCGGAGACGACGTGCTCGCCGCTGTCGGCCACGATCGGAGCGTGGATTCCGAGAATGCCGCCCAGAGGCAGGTGCAAATCCGGCGTCAGAAGGCGCAGGTGCTCGATCGTCTCGCGATGAGGATCCGCCACGCGCAGAAGACGAGTCGGCGATATGGAGCTTCCCGCCCTGATCCACACCGGACTGGATGCGACAAGCAACGGTAAGAGCGCGGCGTAAAAAGAAGTCCGTCGTGCACGAGCCTTGACGAGGATGTAAGCCGCCGTCACGGCCACGGCGCTTGCAGCGACGAGGTGCGTCCAGAGCGCCAGACCGGCGAGCGCGCCCCACAGGACGAGGCGCCGGAGAGAACGGGCGCTCGCGGTCGTTCGTTCACCGATGTCGATCGCGAGAATCAGCAACCCTCCACAAAGCAGCAGCGTCGTTGGATAAAGCGGCGGCGGCATGGCCGAAAGGAGCAGATAATAGGCGGGCGGGCACGCCATGAGCAGCGCGGCGGGAAAGGCGGCCCCCGGGTGAAGACGCTTTCCCATTGCGTGAGTCATGGGCACGAGAGCGAGACCGAGCACAAAGTAGAAGACGCGCATCGCCTGAGGCGTCCATCCCATGAGAGCAAGAATCGGAGCGGCGAGCCATGCGTCCAGCGGCGAGCCGTACGGCTGACCCCACATCGTGAGACTTGAGGCCGGATGCCGCGCCATGAGTCCGATGATCGCCGTATCGGCGTCAAGCGGCGTGCGCCATGCCTCCGCCCAGAAGGGAAAGCGTACGAGCATGGCGATAAGGATCGCCAGGGGGAGAAGCCAACGGCTTGGCGTGTTTTCCGAGACCGGCATAGGGCGATTGTATGTAATTTTCGGCGAAGATCGATCGTATAGCTTGATAGAGTCGGCTTGAATCGCTCGACGGAGGTGAGGCCTGAATCGGTCCAGCCAACGACAGGACGTCGAAAACGGGGATTTTGGCCGGCTCTACGACGCGCACGCGGGCGATGTCCTGGCGCTCTGCCGCCACCTTCTGGGCTCGCATGCGGCGGAGGATGCGATGAACGAGGCGTTCTTGAAGGCGCAGCGCGCATACGCGACGTATGACGCGAACTTGCCTTTCCGGCGCTGGATTCTGGGCATCGCTCGCAACCAATGTATGGACATGCTGCGGAAACGGCGCCGGGAGAATCTCGTTTTCAAGAATGGCGCGGAGCGCGAGTGGGCGGAGCCTGGAGGCGGGCCGCTGACGCAATTGCTCTGCGAAGAACGTCGCGAAGCGGTGCGGACGGCGGTGGCGGATCTGCCGGAGAGCTATCGTGTCCCGCTGACCTTACGGTACTTCGAGGAGCTGACATACGACGAGATCGCGGCCGCGCTGGATCTCACGCGGCAGAACGTGGCGGTGCTTCTGTTTCGAGCGAAGCAGCGGCTGCGCCGGGCGCTCGGCGCGCAGGGGGAGTCCCATGGTCTGTGAATCCGAGCTGGTCTACTCGATCTACGCGGACGGCGAGCTGGATCCCGAAGCGACGCGGCGCGTCGAATCTCATCTTGCGCGCTGCGAATCCTGCAGAAGACTGGTGGCCGGCCTGCGGGAAGAATCCGCGACGATTGCGCGGGTTCTTCGCTTGCCCGAGCCGGCGAAAGGCGTCGTGCGCCGGCCCGCGGCGATCGCGCCGTCGCATCTCGCGTGGATTCTCGCGGCCGTAGCCGTCTCCGCGTTGGGCATGCACGCGTTTTTCGCCGAGCTGTCTCAACTGCGCCTGCCGTTTGCGTTGAGATGGCTGGATCCGACCAATCCGTGGCTTCACCTGAGCCTGATTCCAAGAGTTCTTGTCGGTTTTCCACAAGGAGGAGTCGCCATGTTCTTTCAGAGCGTGAGTATCGCTTCGATCGTCATCTTCGCCCTCGGTTGCGGTCGCGTCTTGCGCCGGCGCCCCGCTGTCATGCTGGCCGGCGTGATCGTGCTGGCGTTCATGCTGCCTTCCGCCGCGTCGGCCACCGTGACGCGCTTTCCGAAAAGCGCGAACGGCATCGCGATCGTCCCGGCGGACGAGACCATCGACGACACGTTATTCATAGCCGGCGAGACGGCATTCATCGACGGCAACGTCAAGGGCGACGTCATCGCCGCCGGCGAGCGCATTCGAGTGACGGGCGCCGTCGGCGGTTCCTTGATCTGCGCCGCCAAGGAGCTCGATGTGGACGGCGAGGTCACGGGCGACATCTACTCTCTCACCGAGTTTCTGAGCCTGCGTGGCGAGGTGCGGAGAAACGTGCACTCCATGGCCAAACGGGTTGGAATCGCGTCCGGCAGCAGCGTGGCGCGCGATATTTACGTTTTCACGGACGGCGCCAAGATCGAGGGTCGCGTCGACGGCGATGCGCGCGTCTTTGGACGCTGGGTCGAGGTTCCGGGGCGCGTCGGGAGAAACCTGCGTTTCAAAGGCGAGCGCATTCTCATCGCCGCGACCGGATACGTGGGCGGTGACGTCACGGCTGACGTGAAGGACAAGCGCACCGTCGCAATCGAGACGGCGGACGCGACAGAGGAGCGTGGCGTACGAGGTCGAGTTGAGATCAACGAGAAGCGCCCGCGCTTCTCGACCAGCCGTTATGCCCACTCGCGTTTCTACGTCTGGCAACTCGTTCGCCTGGTCGCGGCTTGCTTGACGGGCGCCGTGCTCTTCTGGCTGGCGCCCGGCTTGTTCATGCCAAAGCCACAGAGCGGCGCGTCCTTGTTACGCAGCAGCGGCGTCGGTTTCGTGACGTTGATCGCCGTTCCCTTGGCGGCCCTGCTTTCCGGGATGACGCTCATCGGACTACCGATGGCGCTGCTGGCGCTGGCGGCTTGGCTGGCGACGATGTATATGGCTTCCATTTTCGTGGCGGCTCTTGTCGGACGGTCTCTGCTACGTTCCGGCGACGGCAATGGGCGTTCGTTCTTGCTCGCCCTGCTGCTGGGGCTTTTGATTCTCCGTGTCGCGGTCAACCTTCCCTGGGCGGGCGCGATCATCGGGTTTCTCGTGCTTGTCGTCGGGATGGGCATGGCGGTGTTCCAGGCGGCAGGTGTCATGCGACGTGTTCGAGCATCCGAGTAGCGGCGCTCTGATCCGAGCGAGTTTGCGCCAGCACCGGCAACCGAATCCGACGTGTCCGGCCGTGTTGATGGCCGTCGCGTGACGGGTCGCGCGACAGGTCGTCACGTTCCACATCTACGGGCAGAGGCGACGTCTATCGGTCTATCGGGCACGAATTGACACATCCTGGCCAAGGGAGTAGCTTGGTTCAAGACACCGATCAAGCGGGCAAGACGTGATGCCGATTGTCATGCTCGGCCTCGGCTGGCGCCGAATAGAGAGAATCAGCCAATCGCCGTCGACGACATCGGACGAAGCGCATTGAACGCGACACGCGGCTTCGAGAGCGGTCCATGAGAACGTCCGCCGGACGATCGACGCCAGGTCTCGACGTCCCCGGCTATCAAGTCGTCGAGCTGGTGTATGAGAGCGCCAGAACGATCGTCTGGCGAGCGATTCGCAAGCTGGATCAATGTCCGGTGATGCTCAAGATGCTCGCGCCGGATCAGGCAACGCCGGAGAATCTGGCGCGTTATCGGAACGAATATGAAGTCTTGCGTCAACTGAACGCTTCCGGCGTGACCGGCGTCCATGATCTTGAAAACCACGACGGCGGCCTCATTCTCGTCTTGGAAGACTTCGGCGGATCATCCCTGAACCGTTGGCTGGAGAAATGGAGGCGTGCCGGCGATCCCGCCTTTCCGTTGCCGCTGTTCATCGATCTGGCCGTCCGGGCCGCGACTGCCCTGGGACAGATCCACGCCGCCGAAATCATCCATCGGGA
The DNA here is from genome assembly GCA_016934575.1 of Vicinamibacteria bacterium. GTDB lineage: Bacteria > Acidobacteriota > Vicinamibacteria > Fen-336 > Fen-336 > JAFGSN01. The sequence goes on along the minus strand of JAFGSN010000007.1, from coordinate 19,814 downwards.
CGTCAATCCGTCCAACATCGCGTTCAACCTCGAGACCGGCGATCTCAAGCTGATCGACTTCGGCCTGGCCGCGCGCTTGAGTCGGTTGGCGCCGGCTGGCGCCGTCCCCGAATCCTGGGAGGGAACGCTTTCCTATTTGTCGCCGGAGCAGACCGGGAGAGTCAGCCGCGGCGTTGATCACCGGGCCGATCTGTACTCGCTGGGCATCACTTTGTATGAGATGTTGAGCGGCCGGCCGCCATTCGAAAGCGATGATCCCGTCGCACTGGTGCACGCCCATATCGCCAGGATGCCTCAACCGGCGACGATCGCCAATCCGGCCGTGCCGCAGGTTCTTTCCGATATCGTGCTCAAGCTGTTGGCCAAAAATCCGGACGATCGTTACCAGTCCGCGTTTGGATTGCAGGCCGACCTCAAACGCAGTCTCTCCTATACGCAGGAGCAGGATTCGACGGCTGTCGCGGTTCGAGGCTTTTCCTTGGGTCAGGAGGACTACTTCGGTCGGCTTCAGCTTCCACAGAAGCTCTACGGGCGATCCGCCGAGCTGGACATCCTTCAAGACGCGTTCGGTCGAGCAGCCGCCGGGAGCCGCGAGCTGCTGCTCATTGCTGGCGGCGCGGGCGTCGGCAAGTCGGCGCTCGTGGCGGAGGCGCAGAAGCCGATCATGGAGAAAGGCGGTTACTTCGCCAGGGGCAAGTTCGATCAGTATCAGCAGAACACGCCCTACCTCGCCTTCACGCATGCCTTCAGCCGCCTTATCGACGTCCTTCTCGCGGAAACGGAACCGGTTCTGGCGAGCTGGCGGGACAAGGTGATTGCGGCCGTGGGCGACAACGGAGCGGTGCTGATCGAATTGATTCCCGAGCTGGAACACGTCATCGGACGGCAGGGCGCTGTCGCGCCGCTCAGCGGCCAGGAAAACCGCAACCGATTTCACATGACTTTCCGTAACTTCCTGCGCTGCATTGGCACGGACGAGCATCCGTTGGTCGTGTTCCTCGACGACCTGCAATGGGCGGACTCGGCGTCCCTGAAACTGATGGAGACGCTCCTGACCGATCACGCCACGACGCACTTGTTGCTGATCGGCGCCTATCGCGACAACGAGGTGGAAGCGAAGCATCCGTTGAGAGCGACATTGGCGGCCCTCGCGGCGGCCGGTTTGCCCATGCAGACCGTCAAGCTGGCCGATCTTTGCGCAACGGACGTGCGGGCTCTGGTGCAGGACAGCGTTTTCTGCGCTTGCGAAGACTGTCGGGCCCTGGCCGATATGGTGCACGCCCGAACATTCGGCAATGCCTTGTTCGCCCGGCAGTTGCTGCAGAATCTGTACGAAGAGGATCAACTGCGCTTCGATTTTGGGAACCGGCGCTGGACCTGGAACTTGGCGGAGATCCAGTCTCGAAGCATGACGCAAGACGTGATCGATCTCATGAGCGCCAAGATCGAGAAACTCTCGCCGAAAGCGGGTCGCTGGTTGAGCCTCGCCGCGTGCATCGGGAGCGAGTTCGATTTGCGCACGCTGGCGCTCATCGGTCATGCGAGCGAGTCGGACACGTTCGCTGATCTGTCAGAGGCTTTACGCGAGGGCTTGTTGGTTCGCCTCAATGGCGAGCGCGCGCGCACCGAGGGCCTTGTTGATACGCGTCTGTCCTTCCCGCACGACCGTGTGCGGCAAGCGGCCTATGCTCGAATCCCCTTGCCGGAGCGCCGGAGTCTCCATCTGGAGATCGGCGGCGTGTTGCTCGGCGATACGCCCGCGGCGGATATTGATCGGCGCGTGTTCGACATCGCGCAGCATCACAACCAGGCGATCGACCTCATCAACGATCCGAATCGACGCCGGGAGCTCGCCGAGTTGAACGTCCATGCCGCGGAAGCCGCCTATCGCGCGGCGGCGTATCAGTCGGCCGTGGCCTACCTGGACACGGCCCTGGCTCTTCCGCCCGAAGGCGCCTGGGCTTCGCAATACTCCTGGATGTTGAGATCGCTTTCGAGGCTCGCCACGTGTCTGTCGCTGACTGGAGAGTATGACCGTCTGGCGTCTGTCTGCGCGACCGTGGAAGCCCATGCACGTACGATCGCCGACACCTCCGAGGTGGTGCTGGCCAAGATCGGCGGCCTTCTTTCGCAGGCGCGATACGTCGAGGCCATCGATCTGGGCCTCGGCTTCATCGAAGGCATGGGCGTGTCGGTCAATCGCTCCGCATCGCGCGAGGAAGCGTTCGCCTATCTGCAGGAGACGGCGGCCTGGCTGACCGAGGACCGCATCCGGAAAATTCCCGAGATTCCGGACGGTCCGCCCGAGCTTGGATCGATCCTGGAAGTCGCCGTCATGATCAACGGGCCGGTTTACGGCACGAACGCCGAGTTGTGCCTGGTATTCGTGTCCCGTATCACGCGACTGTGTCTCGAACAAGGACTTGCGGCATGCGCGCCGGTGACGCTGGCGACATTCGCGCTGCTGCTGTGCGCGGCCTTGCACGACGTGCCGAAGGCCCGCCTGTTGACTGACGCGACTCGGCGGATTTTCAAGGAGAGATTCCGTACGGCGCGCTTCATCCCGTCAATGAACACGGGCATCGGCGGCTTCGTCGTGCATCGTTATGATCACCTCAGACGGACGCTGCCTTTGCTAGAAGAAGGCGTCCGGGAAGGCTTGACGGCGGGCGTTTTTGAATTCGTCGGATTCTGCGTCTGGTGGCATGCCTGGCATCAGCTCTTCCTCGGGACTTCGTTGGGGCGGGTGGAAGCCGTCGCGCGACAGGCCGTGGAGACGTGTCAGCGGGTGCGCATGGACCGGTTACGCGACTGGTGCCGGCTGATCCATCAGGCCTGCCTCAATCTGCTGGGGCAAGGCGAGCGTCCCTGGTTGCTCGACGGCAACGCCTATCGAGAGCAGGACATGCTGGCGCTGTCTCTGGAGTACAAGGATTACGCCGAGGTCTTTCGCATTCAGTTCTATAGGGCCTGGCTGCATTACATGTTCGGTCGCCATCAGGATTCGGTCCGGCTCTTCCGCGAGGCCGAAGTCTATATCGCATATGGCGTCGGTCTGTATGTGATTCCGCTCTTCCATTTCTATGACGCCCTGGCGAACGCGGCCGCGTATTCCGAGTCCACGCCCGCGATGCAGACCGGCATGCTGGAGCGAATCGACGCGGATCTCCAAGCGCTTGAGATCTGGGCGCGTTTCGCGCCGATGAACCATCAGCATAAGAAGGATCTCATGCTGGCCGAGCGCGCCCGTCTGGAAGGACAGTGTTGGAAAGCGGTGACGCTTTATCGAGAAGCCATTCAAGGGGCGAGAGAGCAGGGCTTCCTGCAAGAGGAAGCCCTGTCGCATGAGCTTTGCGGACGTTTCTGGCTGATACAAGGAAACGACGACGTGGCCAGGATGCATCTACAAACGGCGCTTGATCGCTATCGTCAATGGGGCGCTGCGCCGAAAGTCCGGCGGCTTGAGGAAGAAATCGCGGCCGGGTTCGACCAACCGGTCACCCGTTCCGCGATCGCCGGCGGCCCTGAAGATCGAGACCGCGATCGCCGGCCGCTCGCGTGGACAACCGCGTCCGAGAGTCGCATGGACGTCGCCGCTCTTTTGAAATCCAACCAGACGCTGTCCGAAACCGTGCAACTCACCGATCTGCTCGCGACCATGATCCGGGTGGTCCTGGAAAACGCGGGAGCGGAACGCGCGCTGGTCCTCCATGACGATGAAGCCGGCTGGTTCATTATCGGCGCGGGACGGTCCGACAGCCGCGACATCGAAGCGGGATTGCATGTTTCGGCGCTGGAATCCGGTTTGCTGTCGCTCGCCGTTTTCAACTACGTCATCCACTCGGGCAAGGCCGTCGTGTTGAGCGACGCGGCCGAGGATCCGAGGTTCATGACCGACGCCTACTTGCACTCGCGCGGAGTGAAGTCGCTGCTGTGCCTGCCCGTCTGGCGCAAGGGGCAGATGAAGCTTCTGCTCTATATGGAGAATAATCTGACGGCCGGTGCGTTCACCGAGGCCCGGCTTGAGCTGCTGCAGTTGCTGTCCGGACAGATGGCGATCTCGATAGAGAACGCTCTGATGTACGACAAACTGGAAAGCCTCGTGAACCGCCGGACGGCCGAGTTGGCCGAGGCCAAAGAAAGAGCCGAGGCGGCCAACCGCGCCAAGAGCATCTTCCTTGCCAACATGAGCCACGAGTTGCGCACGCCGCTCAACGGCATTCTAGGTTATGCCCAGATTCTGAAACGACAGATCCATGAAGCCGGCTTGCTGGAAGGCCTGAGCGTGATTCAGGAGAGCGGCCAGCATCTCCTGACATTGATCAACGATTTGCTCGACTTGGCCAAGGCGGAGTCCGGTCAGGAAAAGCTTCAAACAGGGCGCGTACGCCTTCCCGACTCCCTGGCGGGCATCGTCAACCTGATGCGCGGCCGAGCCGATTCCAAGGGCGTCGCGCTCGATTACGCGGCTTCGCCGTCGCTGCCGAGAGTCATTGTCGCCGACGAGAAGAAGCTGCGCCAGGTGCTCCTCAACCTGCTCGGCAACGCCGTCAAGTTCACGGATGAAGGAAAAATCGGCCTGACGGTGGAAAGAATGGATACGGGGCAGCCCCTCGAAGACCGACGGGAAGCCTCTTTGCGCTTCACAGTATCAGACACGGGTGTGGGTCTGTCGCCGTCCGAGCTGGAGCTGATTTTTCGACCGTTCGAGCAAGCCGGCGACAGTGAAAAGTGGAATGAGGGAACGGGATTGGGCCTGGCGATCAGCCAACAGATCGTCAAGCTGATGGGCGGCCGCATCAGCGTGAGAAGCGAGCCGGGCCAGGGCAGCTCTTTTTCCTTCGAGATTCGCTGTCCGTTGATCGAGGACTCGATCGGCGAGGAGCGGATCCCGCATGGAACGCCAGTCGGCTACGAAGGACCGAGACGTACGATACTAATCGCCGACGACGAGGAAGCCGATCGACGAATACTGGCGGGGATGCTCGCTCGCCTGGACTTCGATGTCATCACCGCCGACGACGGCCGCCATGCCGTGGAAACGGCCCGGGCCCGTCTTCCGGACGCCGTCTTGATGGACGGCGCAATGCCCGGCATGAACGGCATCGAAGCGATCGTGGAGCTGCGGCAGAATCCCGCCACACGGGCCGTGCCAATCATCACGGTGTCGGCCAGCGCGCTCGACAGCGACCGGGAGAAGAGCCTGCTGGCCGGTGGCAACGCGTTCCTGTCGAAGCCCGTGAGGCTAGACGCGCTTCTCGCGCTTCTGAGGAACCATCTATCACTGACCTGGATTCACGCCCCTGTAACGGCCGCGCCGCAGACACCGGCGCAGAATCCGGATGAGCTGGTCGCGCCGCCGCGGCGGGAGTTGGATCGATTGTACGATCTCGCTCGGCGAGGCAACATGTATGCCATTGCGGAGCATGCCGCCCGTCTGGAGGCATGCTCATCCGAGCACGGGCCCTTCGCCCGGCGTCTGCGCGCGCTTGCTAAGAACTTTGACGACAATGGCGTCCTCGCTCTGCTGCGTCGCGCGCGCGAAACGGAGATTGATTCCGGGGCGCTCGGCGGGCTGTCGTCCGGTTCGAACTCATGAATGACACGAAGAGCTCCCCGACTCCCGCCAATGACGAGAAACAGACGATCCTCGTCATCGATGATTCGATCTCTGCGCTACAGATCCTGGCGAACGTCCTGATCAGCCATGGATTCGATACGCTGACCGCCAGGGACGGGCAGGGCGGAATCGACAAGGCTGAATACGCGCAACCCGACCTCATACTGCTGGACGTTCTCATGCCGGATTTGGACGGTTTCGAGACGTGCCGTCGGCTGAAAATGTCCGAACGTACGAAGAACATCCCCGTTGTATTCATGACTTCTTTGAACGATATCGAACGTAAACTCACGGGATTCGAAGTCGGAGCGGTTGACTACCTGACGAAGCCCGTGCAGATCGACGAGGTTCTGGCTCGAGTCAGGACGCACCTGGCCCTGCGATCCATGCAAAAGCGGCTGGCCGCGCAAAACGCGGCGCTCATGCGGGAAATCTCGGTTCGCCAGGAGGCCGAGCGCGGCTTGCGGGACGCACAGACCGACCTGGAGCGCCGTGTGGCGGAGAGAACCGCCGAGCTGGCGCGAGCCAACAAAAGCCTTACCGAGGAAATCGGCGAACGCCGGCGCGCGGAAAGAGATCTGCAGCGCAGCAATCGCGATCTCACGTTGCTCAACCGAGTGGTGGCCGCTTCCGTGAGCGAAGGAGACGAGCGCGGCGTTTGTGACGTCGTCTGCCGGGAGCTGGCGGAGGCTCTCGAAGTGTCCTACGTCGAAGCGGTTCTGCTCGATGACCAGCGGATGAAAGCCGTCGTCGTGGCGCGGCATTTCGTTTCCGGCGAGTCGACATCGAATGAAACGGCGCTTGTCGTCGCGGCCGAGCACGTGTTGAGGCACAGGAAGACGCTGATCGTGAGCGACATCTCGACCGACGAGCGGGTGTCGTCGCAGAGCGATCGGATCAGCTCTCTCGGGATTGGATCGCTGCTCGCCGTTCCCCTTCTGATGCAAGAGACGATCATGGGCGCGTTGGAGCTGGGCGCTTCTCGGCCGCATCGTTTTTCCGATACGGAGGTCAAGTTGGTCGAGAGCGTCGCCAGCCAGGTCTCGGGAGTTCTGACTCGCGCGCGCCTGCGCGCGGAACAACAGCGGCTGGAGGCGCAATACCACCAGGCGCAGAAGATGGAGGCACTTGGACGATTGACGGGAGGCGTCGCTCATGACTTCAACAATCTTTTGACGGTGATTATCGGCAGCAGTGAGCTGCTGCTTTGTGACTTGAATCCAGGCCATTCCTCTTACCGAGTGACGGACCAGATCAAGACGGCCGCGCGGCGCGCCGCCGGCCTGACGTCGCAACTACTGGCGTTTAGCCGGCAACAGATACTGCAACCGCAGATCCTCGATCTGAACGCCATCGTCGCCAACATCGAGGACATGCTGCGGCGCTTGCTCGGCGAGGACGTCGATCTGAAGACCATATGCGACGCGCATCTGGGAAGCGTTCGAGCCGACGCGGCGCAGTTGGAGCAAGTCATCGTCAACCTGGCGGTGAATGCTCGTGACGCGATGCCCGGAGGAGGCGCGCTCACGATCGAAACGCGCAACGTCACCCTCGACGAGGCGTATACGCGAGAGCACGCCGGAGTCGCGGCCGGGCCGTATGTTCTATTGAGCGTGACCGATACCGGCGTCGGCATGGACGAGGGGACTCTGGCGCGTGTTTTCGATCCGTTCTTCACGACGAAGGAAAAAGGCAAGGGTACGGGCCTGGGCCTGGCGACGACACATGGCATCGTGAGTCAGAGCGGCGGTCATATCGGAGTCTATAGCGCGTTGGGACAGGGAGCCTCTTTCAAGGTCTATCTCCCGCGGATCGAGGGCGCCGTCGAAACGACGCAAAGCGCGGAGAAACCGGCGGCGGACCGGGAAGCCTCGGAAACGATCTTGTTGCTGGAAGACCAGGATATGGTGCGGAATCTGATTGCGGAGGTCTTGACGCTTCAGGGTTATCGAGTATTGGCGGCCAAAGACGGCGCGCGGGCCCGTCAAATATGCACGGACCATGAAGGCCCGATCCATCTGTTGCTGACGGACGTCGTTATCTCCGGCGGCGGAAACGGCGTGCAGGTGGCCGAGGCCGTGAAAGCGCTGCGTCCCGAAACGAAGGTCCTTTTCATGTCGGGCTACACTGCCAACGCCGTCGTTCACCGCGGCGTCCTGGAGCCCGGGAGCGCCTTCCTGGCCAAGCCGTTCACTCCGAGCGAGATTTCGAACAAGGTGCGGGAGGTCCTCGACGCGCCGAAGCCGTGACGCGACGGGAATATCACGGCATGAAGACATCGTCATGCCGGAGCGCCGCGAACGTATGAGGTCGTCTACGGAACGCTCGCCGTCAGCATTGGGGCGGCCTACGAGCACCAAGGGAGGCGCGTGGAAACGCTCATCTTCACGTGACGGCACGTTCGGACCCATGAGACCGGCTACGATTGCGTCAGGAATGGCCTCATGGAGAGGCGTGCGTGGGCGGATGCTTGCCGGCGACGGCGCCTGACGAGAGAAGGAGCATGCGACTCTGGACGATTCATCCGAGATATCTCGACGCGCGAGGACTTGTCGCTCTCTGGCGCGAGTCGCTCCTCGCGCGTGCCGTCTTGGCGGGGCGTACGCGGGGCTATAGGTCGCATCCCCAGCTTCTGCGCTTCCGGTCGGCCCACCGGCCCATGGCGGCGATCAACGCCTATCTCGCCGCCGTCGCGGAGGAAGCCGCTTCGCGGGGCTATCGATTCGACGGCCGTAAAATCCGGGGACGGAACGATCATCCGAAGATACAAGAAACGCGCGGGCAGATTCACGCCGAATGGCGTCACTTGCAGGCAAAGCTCCGCGCGCGCGCGCCGGCAGTCGCGCGGCGCTGGCGATTGATCACGAGGCCAAGGCATCATCCGCTGTTTCGGATCGTCCCAGGTGAAGCGCGCGCCTGGGAGAAGGCCCGATAACAAGAAACCGAGCGTCGGAATCGCTATTGTCCGATCCATGCGATCCTAGGCAGCGACCTCGGGAAGGGTGCGAATAATGGATAATACGCCGCCCTCGTTTGGCGGGCGTGTGGCGCGCCCTTCACGCTAGAATAGCTTCGCGATGAGCGTAGTGATCCTGCCGACAGACGACGGCGGCAAGCGCGCCGCGAACGACGCGGCGGCCGAAAACGAGCGTCGCGACGCCATTCGTCGCGGGACGCGGATTCCGCGGTTCAGGGAGTGAGCGTGGGCACGAAAAGCATCGGGTTGCTCGGCTTGGGTCGTTTCGGCAAGCTCACCTACGACTACCTGCGTGAGCACGGCGCATTGCGCGTGTGGACGAGAGACGCCCAGAAGCTGGCCGGCGTGCCCGAGAAAGGATCATTCGAGGAGGTCGTTTCCTGCGATGTCGTCGTCCTGACGGTTGCGATCTCGGCGATGGAGGAAACCTGTCGCCGGATGGCGCCTCTCTTACGGCCGAAGCAGATCGTCGTTGATACGTGCAGCGTGAAGACGCATCCCGTGCGTATCATGCTGGAGGCGCTGCCCGATTACGTCGAAGTCCTCGGCACTCATCCGCTCTTCGGCCCGGACAGCGGCAAGAACGGCATCGCGGGCCTCAAGATCGTGCTCTGTCCCGCGAGAATCGCGGAAACGTCGTTTCGTTCGATTCGCAGCTATCTGGCGTCGCTAGGGCTCGAGATCATCGAAACCACGGCCGAAGACCACGATCGACAAGCGGCGCGCATGCAGGCGCTCTTCCACTTGCTTGCGCAGACCCTGGGACGCCTCGGCTGGGGCAATGACCCGATTGCCACGCCCGGCCCCGAGGCGTTCGCGCGCCTGACCGGCGCTCTGCTCAACGACTCGCCGCAGCTTTTTCTCGACATTCAGCGTGACAATCCATTTGCCGCGGACTATCGGCGGCGGTTCATCGAAACGCTTGTCGCTCTCGATCGGGAGATCCAGTCCGAGGGCTAGCACCGCATATTTCCGGGCGTGATTGTACGCGGCGGACCGGCCCCCTTCGGCAGATCAATCGAAACATGGAGTGCCGCGCTTCTTCTTCTAAAAATAGTCCGCCAAAATAATCCCATGATGTCGCCAGCGTCGTCCACGTCGATCTCGAGCGCCGCGGGCCGTCTTCACCCGGTTTGAGCCGCGCCGGCGCCCAAGGTGAATTGCATCGCCACATAAATTACATAAATGGCGAGCATCCATGCGCCCTGCCATCGATGGAAGTGGCCGCCGCGATTGAAAGCAACAAAGAAGCGCAAGGAGTAGAGGATCAGCAGCATGGCCGGAAAGTGAAAATAGTAGAAATTGACCGGGATGGCCAACGGTCTGGCGGCGGCGGCCGCGCCAATGACAAAAAGACAGTTGAGCACGTCGGCGCCCACCACATTGCCCAGGGTGATCTCCGGATGACCTTTGCGAATGGCGGAAATGGCGGTGGTCAATTCCGGCAGGGAAGTGCCCAGAGCCACCATGGTGGCCGCGATCACATCGTCGGGAACTCCCATGCGAACGGCGATTTCAGAGGCGGCCGGCACCAAAATCCTGGACGCCGCCAGCACCAATAACAGGCCGCCGATGATCGTCAGCCAGCAAAGGGTTGTGGCCGGCAGGGGTTGATCATCAGTATTCTTCTTTTCCGGCGGCAATGTGACGGCGCCCTGTTTGGCCCACAGGTAAGATACGTGCAAGTAAATCACCAGCAAGACGAGGAAGAACGCCCCGACCCAGCGGGGCAGCATGGGCGTGGCGTTTGTGAAGGCCAGCATGGCGACGGAGATGATCACCAGCAGGGTGGCCGAGCCCACCTGAACCCAACCCATTCGGCTGAGAATGAAACGATTAATGGGCACGGTCGCGAAGATGCAGGTGAATCCGAAAATCAGGCCGGTGTCGGCAATGATCGAACCGACGGCATTTCCCAGGGCCAGGCCGGCATTGCCCATGACGGCCGCCATGACCGAAACGACGGCCTCCGGCGTGGTGGTGCCCAGGGATACGATCGTGGCGCCGATGATGATTTTGGGCAGACCCGTGCGCATGGCCAGGCGCACGACTCCGTCGATCATCCAGTCGGCGCCCCGGGAGAGCACGGCGATGCATACGATGACGACGGTCAGCAGCAGCCAGAGCGGGCGTCCGGCCAGGGCGCCGCACAAGGACGTTTCATTGAAGAAAAGACGCATGACGGCGGTGATCATGTCTTCCCTTTTTCACGGGCGCGGGCCTCGATGGCCGCATTTCCTCCTTCGATGATCCGACGGCGGGCGGGCTAAAACAATCCCGAGATGTTGCCCGCCTCGTCCACGTCGATCTTGAGCGCCGCGGGCTGCTTCGGCAGGCCGGGCATCGTCATGACGTCGCCGGTGTAGACCACCACGAACCCGGCGCCGGCCGAGACCTTGGCGCCCGTGACGCGGATCTTGAAGCCTCGCGGTCGTCCGGCGATTCTCGGGTCATCGGTCAGGGAAGCGGGCGTCTTGGCGATACAGACGGGCAAGCCGCCATAACCGAGATCCTCGATGCGCTTGATGTCGGCGCGCGCCGACGAGGCGACCTCGACGCCGTCCGCGCCGTAGACCCTGCGGGCGACGGTTTCCACTTTGTCGATCATGCCGGCATCGAGCGGATACAGGAAGGCAAGCCGCGAGGAACGTTCGCAGAGCGAGCAGATTTTCTCCGCCAGCGCTGTCCCTCCGTCTCCACCGGCTTCTCGAAAATTGGTGATCACGGCCTCGACGCCGCCGTCTTCACAGCGCTTTCCGATCTCGCGCAGCTCGTCGTCGCGGTCCCCGGCGAAACGATTGAGAGAAACGATCGCCGGGATGCCGAAAGAACGCACGGCGTCGACGTGTTGGAGGACGTTTTCGACGCCGTGCATGACGTACGCGCGCCGGGTCACGACCAGCACCGCCGCCTTCGGCGCCAGCTCGGCCATGCGGCATTTGATATGAAAGAACTTCTCCGCGCCGAGGTCGGCGCCGAAGCCCGCCTCGGTGACGACGAAATCGGACGTTTTGAGCGCGAGTCGGGTCGCCAGGACGGTGTTGCATCCATGCGCGATGTTGGCGAACGGGCCGCCGTGCACGAACGCGGGCGCGCCCTCGACGGTCTGCACCAGGTTCGGATTCAAGGCGTTCTTGAGCAGCGCCGTCATGGCGCCGGCCGCCCCCACGTCGCGGCACAGGATCGGTTTGCGCAGGTAATCGTAGCCCACGATGACGTCGCCAAGCCGCCGCTTCAAGTCCGCCAGACTCCGCGCCAGACAGAGAATCGCCATGACTTCCGAGGCCGCCGTGATTTCGAATCCGTCCTCGCGCATCACGCCGTGAATTCCCTCTCCTTGAAGCCCCACGACGATGTGGCGCAACGAGCGGTCGTTCATGTCGATCGCGCGCTTCCATGCCACGCGCCGGGGGTTGATCTCTGGCACGGCGCGCTGGTGGAGATGATTGTCGACCATCGCCGAGAGCAGATTGTGCGCGATGGAAACGGCATGCAGATCTCCGGTGAAGTGCAGGTTGATGTCCTCCATGGGCAGAACTTGCGAATAACCTCCTCCGGCCGCACCGCCCTTCAAGCCCATGCATGGCCCCAACGAAGGCTCACGGATCGCGACGCACGCCCGCTTCCCGATCCGCCGGAGCGCCTGACCGAGCCCGATCGTCGTCGTCGTCTTGCCCTCGCCCAGGGCGGTGGGAGTCATCGCCGTCACGAGGATGAGATTTCCATCCGGGCGGTCCGACAGACGCTCAACTGCGGCAATCGGCACCTTGGCCGTGTCGTGGCCGTAAGGAACGATGTCGTCCCTTGCGAGCCCGAGAGCGGATGCAATCTCCGCAATGGGTCGCTTCTCCGCCTCGCGCGCGATCTCGATGTCCGATTTCACGATAGCCTCAGCTCACGCCGCGCGGCACGCCGAACCCTCCCAGGATTCCGATCAGGCGGTCCGAGTTGATCACGCGCTGGTTATAGAGGTGCAACAACTGCCCGAGATGGAATTCGAGGCGGATTCCGGGCGGGCTCGCGCTCTCGGCGTCCGAGACGATCGTGATGTCGCTCGGATCGACATGCTCGGCCGCCGCCATCCGCGGAATCACGCTTTCGGCCAGCGCCGCGGCAAAGTCCTCTTCGCAAAGCTCTCCCGTCAGGCAACGCGAGTCCCCGTCAATACGAGCCGTCACTCCGAAGGAGTGGTCAAGCCCCAGCCTGCTTTGCAGATGATCCGTCAGGAGGGTCAGCGCGCGAGAAACCAATGCCACGCGATAGCCCATGGTCTTGAGCGTCCGAATCAGCTCCATGGTTCCGCTGCTCGGGTTCACTCCTTCCATCAAGGTCGCCATCACGTCCGCTGGAAATCCGTCCAGCCGCGCCAACGCGTGACGCAAACGCTCCAGGGGCGACGCGTGGCCGTATGCTTTTTCGAGCGCCGCGGCGTCGAGACCGGTCTGACGGAGAATCTCGGCGCTGAGCGCGGGATCGATGAAACTCGATCCCACGTCGAAGAGGATCACTCGCTTCTTTTTGTTGAAGACATCCTCGGTCTGGAAGATCGTCTTCATCTTCAGCTCACTCATGCTCCGCTCGATCGACGACATGAGATTCGGCAAGGGAATGCGGCAGTGGCTGACGTCGGTGACCAGCTCCAGGAGAAAGAGATCCTCGCGGGCGATGGCCTGGGCCAGCTCGATGTTGGCGCAGTAATTGCCCAGCGTCTCCGCGATGGAAGCGATGACGCCGGGCCGATCGCTCCCCAGCAGAATCAGAAGCAGGTGCTTTTTATCCGGAGGCGGGGACGCCGGCAAGAATTTCTCGGCGAAGAGCGTGAGTCCCGTGTCTTCGCCAACATCCTTCGCCATCGCCATGAGGTCGTCGAGTCGGAGGCGCGTCGCGGACAGATCCACGATCATATGGATGGTGAAAAGGCCGTGCAGCACGTCTTGTCGCAGATCGACGACGTTGCCGCCGGCCTGCCCGATGGGCGCCGTGATGCGGCCGACAAGCCCCACCGCGTCGTTGCCGATTCCATGAACGATGTACAACCGCGGTTGCGCCATGCTCATCCCTCCTGAGCGGATGAAAGACAACGTCGCTTTTCTCGACATCCGCGTTATCCGCGCAGATGTCCCGATCGGAACACGTACGCCCCTCTAAAACGAATCGGCTTGAGCGCACGACCGGCGCGACCTTCGGGCCGCCGTGCCGGGTATTCTCCTGCAATGCCGATCGTTTTTCACGCGGGACGGCCGACGCGCATGGAGACGCCTTGAACGCTGAACGTTGGCCTAAAATGACGCCGATTCAGAGCGGGGATTACACGCCGCTCGACATGCTTTCAAGGAACTCTTTGTTGGCTTTGGTCTTGGCCAACCGCTCGATCAGCAACTCCATGGCCTCGACCGGCGAGAGCGCCGAGAGCACCTTGCGGAGGATCCATGCTCGATTCAGCTCCTCCTTGGGAACCAGAAGCTCTTCTTTGCGGGTGCCGCTGCGGTTGATGTCGATCGAAGGAAAGATTCGCTTGTCGGTGAGCTTGCGGTCGAGAACGATCTCGGAGTTGCCCGTGCCCTTGAACTCCTCGAAGATGACGTCGTCCATGCGCGATCCGGTCTCGATCAGGGCGGTGGAGACGATGGTAAGGCTGCCGCCCTCCTCGATGTTGCGAGCCGCGCCGAAGAAGCGCTTCGGTCTCTGAAGCGCGTTCGAGTCGACGCCGCCCGAGAGCACCTTGCCCGAAGGCGGCACGATGGTGTTGTAAGCCCGCGCCAGGCGGGTGATCGAGTCTAGAAGGATCACGACGTCCTTCTTATGCTCGATCAGGCGCTTGGCCTTCTCGAGAACCATCTCGGCCACATGGACGTGACGGTCGGCCGGCTCGTCGAACGTGGAGGAGATGACCTCGCCGTGCACCGAGCGCTGCATGTCGGTCACCTCTTCCGGACGCTCGTCGATGAGCAGCACGATCAGGATCACTTCGGGGTGGTTGGTCGTGATCGAGTTGGCGATCGCCTGCAGCAGCATGGTCTTGCCGGTGCGCGGAGCGGCCACGATCAGCGCGCGTTGCCCCTTGCCGATCGGCGTCATGAGATCGAGCACGCGCATCGACAGGTTCTCGGGCGTCGTCTCGAGCTTCAGACGGCTTTCCGGGTACAACGGTGTCAGGTTGTCGAAAAAGATCTTGTCCTTCGATCGGTCGGGGGGCTCGAAGTTGACGGCGTCCACCTTGATGAGGGCGAAGTAACGCTCGTCTTCCTTGGGCGGCCGGATCTGGCCGCTGATCGTGTCGCCGGTGCGCAAATCGAACTTGCGGATCTGGGACGGAGAGACGTAAATGTCGTCCGGGCCGGGCAGATAGCAGTACTCGGGCGCGCGCAAGAAGCCAAAGCCGTCCGGCAGCACCTCGAGAACTCCCTCCGAGAAGATGAGCCCCTCCTTCTCTGCCTGCGCGCGCAGGATCTGGAACACCAACTCCTGCTTCTTCATCGTCGCGGCGCCGGGGATCGCGAGTGATTTGGCCACCGCGGCGAGCTTGGCGGCGTTCATCTCCTTCAGCTCGGCCAGGTCGAGGCGCGCAGCGGACGGCGAAGACGCGGGAGTCTCGCTCTCGCCGGCGTCTTTGGCGTCAATCTCCGCGACGTCATCGCGCGTTTTGTTGTTGCCGCGCGAGCGATTACGTCGCGGGACATCGTTTTTAGAATTGGGTTGAGACGGTTCTTCTTGGGTCATGGCGTTTTCTCGTGGAATGAAGGCTTGATGGGAAGAGCGAAAATCCCCGCAGCACTACTTCGGCAGATTTCGAGATAAAAAGTATAGCGGACGCCTTGGGGTTGTCAAGTTTTATCGATGCTCAAGACGTGCCGTCGCAAAGGACGCGTCGAAACAAGGTTGTTCCGGCGCTTCAAACTTCTCCCAGAATCCGCTCAAGCAACATGTCTTCCCGCCGGGATAGGAGATGCGCCGCGCCTCCCACGAGCATCGCGTACGCCGCGACCGCGCCAATAAGCGCCAGCGGAAGGGTGACAACGATGATCCATGGCGTCTCGAGCAAAAGATGCAGCCACGCAAGAAGCACGAACGGCGCCGCCGTGACGAGCACCAGCCCGACCGTCAGCGACGTCACGACGAAGAGCCCGAGCCCGCGTCCTCCCGCCGGCCTCGCGTGCGGGCTTCGTCCGGGCGACGGCAGCGTCACGGGAAAAAGGATCGACAGATAGCCGTCCGCCGCCAGGGAGAGCAACAGAAGCACCGCCGCGGTCGCCAGAGCCGAGGCCGCCATGGAAGCCGGCGCCATGAGAAAGGACGCGATCAGCAGCAGAACCAGGCCCGGCGCGCGCATCACGAGCGCCGCAGCGTTCTTGCCGACGAGGATCTTCCAGCGCGGCGCCGGGAACGTCATAAGCAACTGGATGCCCCGCCGCTCGAGGCCGAAGGCGTTCATGCCGAGAGGCGCGATCCCCACGAAAAACGACAGCAACAGCATTGATCCCGCCGACATCGTCGAGGATCTGCCCAGCCAGAAGAGCAGGATGAGCGGCGCGAGAAGACTCATGAACATGGCGGCCTTGAGACCGGGGTCGCGCCAGATCTGGCGGAGATCCTTAGAGACGACGGCGCCCGCCTCTCCCGGGAGAAAACGCGGCGGTCGTTCCGCTCCGCGACCGCGAGCTTCGGCGCCCGACCAGCCTGTTGAAGAGATCATGCGCCTGACAAGCGCCGTCGAGGCGCAAAAACCAAGAACGCATGCGAGCATCGCGAGAAAGCCGAACAGGAGAAAAGGCAAGATCTCTCCTCTTCCGCCGTGCACGGCGGCCCGCAATCCCCAGGAAAACGGCGAGATCACGAAAGGATCGGAGTCGACGACGAAACGGTACAATCCCGCAGCAAGGCGCGCTCCGCCGAAGAACAGCGCAAGCGGCGCGAGACTCAGCGCGACGCCGAGCCCAAAGCCCACGAGCAGGAGCCGATCGTGCCACTTGCGGCGCCGCGCGACCCACTCGTAGCCAAGCGCCGCGCACTGCGCCATGATCACGATGAAAACCAACGTCAACGCCGCGCCGATCAGGCTCGGCAGAAATCCCTCGATGCCGTGACTCAAGGCGGCGGCGAGCGCCAGCGTCAAGAGCATCGGGCTCCAGACAGCGGGCTCGAAAGAGTAAGCGAAGAGCGCCGATCCGGCCAGCCAGAGCGATGAGACGGGAAAGCGCGCGAGACGGGTCAGATCATGGCCTTCGCTGATGGCCGCTCCGGTGAGCAGGGGCGAGAACGCCCAGCCCATGCCGAAGACCGTTCCGAAGGCCGAGAGAGCCGACAACAGCATCCGCGGATCATGGCGCGCCAGCCCGCGCGCGACGACGAAGACTCCGATCGCGAGCGCCAGGGAAAAGAGCGCCATGATCGGCAATACGAGCAATAGACCGAAGAGGCTTTCACGCGACCGCAGGTAGGCCCGAAGAGTCAACTTGAAGCGCAGCGCGATCAGCGTGATCAACCGATCCAAGAGAGATCCTCCCGCGTCACGTCGGCCGACACGAGCTTTAGGAAGACGTCCTCCAGGCTGGCGTCCCGTCCCAGGGCGCGCTGCGAGCGGATTGAATCGAGCGACCCCTGGGCCACGATACGCCCGCGATCAATGACCGCCACTTCGTCGCACAAACGCTCAACCACGTCGAGCACGTGCGAAGTGAAGAACAGCGTGACGCCCTTGCTCGTGATGCGGCGGAGCAGGTCCGTCACGACGCGTCCGGAGATCGGATCGATGCCGTTCAACGGCTCGTCCAGAAAGAGCACGCGCGGATTGTGGATCAGGACCGCGGCCAGGGCCAGTTTCTTCTTCATGCCCATCGAATAGTCGGCGATGAGCTTGTCGCGATCCTCGGCCAGCGAGAGGAACTCCAGCAACTCCTCGGCGCGGCGCCGTGTCTCGACACGCGGCAGGCCGTACATGCGCCCGGCGAAGACCAGATACTCCGCGCCCGTCAGCCGTTCATAGAGCGGCAACTCTTCGGGTAGAATGCCGATGATTTCCTTGATCTTCAGGAGATCGCCCCGCAGCGGTCTGCCCTCGATCCAGGCCTCGCCGCGCGTGGGCCGCAAGAGCCCGGACAGCATCCTGATCGTCGTGCTCTTGCCGGCGCCGTTCGGCCCGAGGAAGCCGAAGAAACGGCCGCGCGCCACCTTAAAGCTAATCTCGTCCACGGCGGTCTTCGCTCCGAACGTCTTTGTCAATCCATTCACGACGATGGCGTTATTATCCAAGTCGGTCTCTCCTGTCCGCCGGCTCGACGAGGTCTCGGCCCTGATTTTCAGAACATCGGCGAAGCCGGTTCCTTCGAGGCGAGCCGGCTTCCGCGGGGACAAGAACCTGCCGCGATTCAGCCGTTGCCCTCGCAGAACACTTGATGATAGCGGGTTCGTTGCGAAGTCACCACGGCATGCGATGCGATTCTCGCTCGAATCGGATCACGAGACGCTCGCCCGGCGCTTGTGCGCCTCGATCGCTTTCGTGGGGTGTTTCTCGATTCGCGTCGAGATCGAAGAAGGGGCGCCTGAGCCAACGAGCGAGGATGTCCCCGATCGTTGTCTTGCCCACGCAACTCACGCCGATAAGCTTATCCCTGACTCTCGACGCGTCGCCATGGTGATCATCCCATCGCTCGACTCGCCGGGTCCGAAGACGTGCCCCCCCGGGGTCGAAGCCGGCTTGAACCTTGATCCAGCCTGCCGGAGCAGGGTACCCTACGCGGAGTTGATGAAGGGAACGATGAATCGCCAGAATCTGTCGCCGCGCCTCTTGCTCCCGTTGGGGCTCGTGTTGGCTGTGATCGCGCCGCCTTCTGTCAATGCCGGGGAGATCACCTTCGTCGGCGAGGAGCTTCTCTGTCGACCGACCGGCAACTCGATCACTGTCAGTGTCGTCCCGAACGGGGACATCAGCCTCTACTACCAGTACGGAACCTCTCCTGGTTTGTATTCGGCGAAGACGACCACCCGCTCCGCGACCGCCGGCCAGCCTGTGGAGATCGTCGTCGAGCGCCTCCGACCCAACACGCGTTATTACTACCGGATGCAGTGCCGGACGCCAGGCGGCGATTGGGTGGCCCGTGATGAGCGGTCGTTCCATACCCAGAGAGCCTCAGGCAGCAGCTTCTCGTTCACCGTGACATCCGATTCGCACGTCGGGATCCTGTTGGGCGATCTTTCCGTGTGGCGGCAGACGCTGCTTAATATTGCTCGCGATCCCGTCACGCCCGATTTTCATCTCGATCTTGGCGACACCTTCGCCATGGATCATGCGACGACAGCGGCGCAGGCCGAGCAGGCCTACGTCTTTCAGCGTCCCCATCTGGGCCTCATTGGTCACTCCACGCCGATATTCCTGGCGATAGGCAACCACGAGCAGGAAGAAGGCTGGCACCTGGATGACACGGGCGACATCTCGACCAGCCAGCCGGTTCTCGGCACGAACGCCAGAAAGAAGTACTTCCCGAATCCTGTTCCGGATGCCAGCTTCTATACGGGAAACGAGGACGTCAGCACTACAGCGATTGAGGGCGATCATCTCAAGGAGGACTACTACGCGTGGGAGTGGGGCGATGCGCTTTTCGTCGTGCTCGATCCGTTCTGGTACACGACAACGAAGCCGTTCAAGGGGGACATTGGGGGCGGTGAAAGCAGCGACGTCGGGTCTGGCGACCGATGGGACTGGACGCTGGGCCGCAATCAGTTCGAATGGCTCAGGTCGACGCTCGAGGGCAGCGCCGCGCGATTCAAGTTCGTCTTCGCTCATCACATGACGGGCGGCTCAGAGGCCTATGTACGTGGAGGCGCCGGACCGGCGCACCTCTTTGAATGGGGTGGAAGCAACGAGGACGGTCGCACTACGGGGTTCGACGCCAAGCGCGCCGAATGGGGAGGTCGTCCGGTCCGCCAGTTGATGATCGCCAGCGGCGTGAGCGCGTTCTTTCACGGCCACGATCATCAGTATGCCTACGAGAGGCGCGACGGCGTCGTCTATCAATCGCTCCCCTCCGCCGGCTTCTCTGGGAATGGCTTCGGCATCTACCGGGAAGGCGATCCCTATACGATCAAGGCTCTCTCCAGTCCGGGTCACCTTCGAGTGTCGGTGTCGCCCTCGCACGCGATTATCGACTACATCCGGACCTCCGGAGGAGTCGCCTACTCCTACCAGATACCGGCCGCAGCCGTCGCCCATTGACAAGTAGG
>JAFGSN010000233.1 GCA_016934575.1 Vicinamibacteria bacterium | reverse complement strand
ATGATGGTTTACGCGGTTCTCGTGCTCCTGTTCTCGAGCTTCCTGCAGCCGGTCACCATCCTCTTCTCCCTGCCGATGTCCATCGGCGGCGCGATCGTCGCGCTTGCCATAACGTCGAATCCGATCAGCCTTCCCGTCGTCATCGGCATCCTGATGCTGATGGGTATCGTGACGAAGAACGCCATCATGCTCGCCGATTTCGCGGTCGAGGAGATGCGCCAAGGCGTGCCGCGCAACGAGGCGATAATCGACGCCGGCAGGAAGCGTGCGCGCCCCATCATCATGACGACGATCGCGATGATCGGCGGCATGCTGCCGTCCGCGCTGGCGCTCGACTCCGGCGGCGAGTTCCGCGCGCCGATGGCGATCGCGGTCATCGGCGGGCTCATCTCGTCGACGCTCCTGAGCCTCCTGTTCGTGCCCGCCGTCTTCGCGAGCGTCGACGATGTCACGAGCTTCATCTGGCGCGTGTTCGGACGCTTCGTCGGACCGCCCGACGAGCCCGAGGAGGACGCCCCGCCTGTGGCACACTCGGCCGCGCTCGCTGCCGCACGGCATGCTCCGGTCCGCGCCAAGGACGGCGAGAAGCCGCGCCCACTCGCGGCGGAGTAGCCGTCAGCGCCTCATGGCGATCGCCGCATTCGCTTATTTGTCGTTGGTGACAGCCGCCGTGGCGCCGGGCGCGACGCTCGTTTCCGGCGGCTGAGACGAAGCGCCGGCCGACGTATCATTCCTGAAGAACGCATCGACGCGCATGCCCGTCAGCAATGGCGGCAGGCCGTCCAGCGAGATCAGGACCTCGAGCACCTCGACGTCGTTCGGACGCCGCGGACCGCGCGTTGTGATCCTGGGCGGCCCGAGCGCCGGGGCAA
The DNA here is from genome assembly GCA_016934575.1 of Vicinamibacteria bacterium. Classification (GTDB taxonomy): domain Bacteria; phylum Acidobacteriota; class Vicinamibacteria; order Fen-336; family Fen-336; genus JAFGSN01. The sequence continues at coordinate 1,693 of JAFGSN010000233.1, read as the reverse complement.
GCTGGGTCACGACGCCTTCGAAGTCGCGGTCGGGGAACGCATCGGCGCGCACCACAGCGCGCTGACCGACGCGGATCTTGACCACGTCGCGCTCCTCGACTTCCGCCCGCACCCGAAGGCTCGAAATGTCGCCAAAGAGAACCAGCGCAGCGTCGGGCGACGGCGCGGCTGTTTCGCCGGCCTTGGCCCAGACATTGAGGACGGTGCCATCGGCGGGCGCGCGGATGCGCGTCTTCTCGATTGCGGTCTCGACCTGGGAGATGTCGGCGCGCGCACTCGTCAATGCGGATTCGAGACGCGTCGGCAACGGCATGCCATCCTTGGCACTCACTTTCTCGAGTGCTTCACGGTCGGAGGCGGCCTTCTTTTCTGCGGCGGCGAGCTTTTCGCGCGCGGCCGTGACGGCATCCGCCGTGCCCTCGCCGGATTTCGCCTTGCGCGCGGCATCATCGACGGCGAGGCGCGCGCGGAAGAGCGCCCGATCGGACGCCGATGACGTATCCTCGGCAACCCGTCGCTCGAGCGCCAGCCCCTTGACGGGCTCCTCTTCGCGCTCACGGTCGCGCACCAGAGCCTCAGACATGGCCTGGGTGAGCTTCGCCATCAGGTCATCGTCGTCGAGCAGGACAAGCAGGTCTCCCGCGACAACCCGATCGTTCGTCTTGCCGACGACCTCGACGATCTTGCCCGGCGATTGCGCCGTGATGCGGATCTCGCCGTCTTTCGGCTCGACGCGGCCGGTAGCGGAAGCGGCCCACGGGGCCCGCGAGGAGGGTGCGTCCGCGGCGTGAGCGGAATCCGAGGCCAGCGACATCGTCTGCTGGCCGATCGACGTCGCCGCCCAGTTGAGCATGACGCTGGTCGCGATGGCCAGCACACCGGCGGCCGACAGGGTAGAGACTGTGGGATCGAGCTTAAGCATGTGCCTTGCGCCTTTTTGTGAGATCGGTGATTTCGGGAGCATCGAGTCCTTGTGGCCTGCGCTCCTCACCGACGATCTTGCCGTCTTCGATGCGTACGACGCGGTCCGCATATCCGAGGGTTCTCGGATCGTGCGTCACCGCAAGAACGCTGCGGTTCTGTTCTTTTGCGATACGCGCAAGCAGCGCCATCACGGCGTGTCCGTTCTCGCCGTCGAGCGCGGCGGTCGGCTCGTCTGCCAGCACGATTGAGGGCGAGGACGCGATGGCGCGCGCCACGGCGACGCGCTGCTGCTCTCCGCCCGAAAGGTTGGCCGGATAATTCTGCAGGCGGGCTCCGAGCCCCACCTCCCGCAAGACCTCCTCGGCGCGCTGTGCGGCCGGGTAGCCCTTGCGGCCGATCACGTCCAAAGCGATGCGCACGTTCTCGAGCGCCGTGAGCGTGGGAAACAGATTGTAGGACTGGAAGATGAAGCCGATGTGCTTGCGCCTGAGCGCCGCGAGCTCCTCGGGCTTGAGCCCGTTGGTGGTCACGCCGCCGATGCGCACGATGCCCGATGTGGGCGTCAGGATGCATCCGAGGATCGACAGAAGCGTCGTCTTGCCGCTGCCGGACGGACCCATCAGGAGCGTGAGCTCTCCTTGCACGAGCGACAGGTCGACGCCTTTGAGCGCGACGACCATTCCGGCGCCCTTGCCGAGCTCCTTCACGACGTTCTCGCACTCTAGAACGGGGCTCGTCATCTGTTGAACACCATGGCTGGGTCGATCTT
>JAFGSN010000232.1 GCA_016934575.1 Vicinamibacteria bacterium | reverse complement strand
GCTTGCCCTCGGCGTGAGCGCCGGCTCGATGGTGTAGGTTTCGGGGACCGACGAAGAAGGTCGTCCCGTATTGCCGATTCACTGCTCCGAACGCATGCCAATATGTGCTCGGCGTTTCGCGAATCAGCGATTGATATGGACCGCGGCGTGCGGCGGCGAAGCCGGGCCGGACTCCTGATCCAAAGAGTTGACAATTATCTTGTCGCGCAGTCTGCAGATGGAAGGCCTGTGGCTTTATTCTTATACAATGGGGAATGATTCGTGAGGGTATCGAGCATGGGCGGTCACATAACGAGGATCCGGCAAGCGACCGTCGCGGACGTGGACATCATTGTCCAACAGCGGCGCGGCATGTTCGCCGAAATGGGTTATGGCGACGAGGAGTCGCGTGATGCGATGGCGATCGCCGCTCGTCCGTTTGTCGAGGCCGCCATCGAGGACGGTTCATACCGAGGCTGGCTGGCCGTGGACGGCGATCGTGTCGTGGCGGGCGGCGGTCTGGCGATCGTGAGCTTTCAGCCGACGCCCCTCGATCTGTGCCCGCGACGAGTGTGGGTCCTCAACATGTACACGGAGCCGGCCTATCGCCGGCGTGGCATGGCTCGGGTGCTCCTGCAAGGCATGATTCGTTGGTGTGGCGAGCAGGGATACAAGTCCATGTATCTTCACGCCAGCGACAAAGGTCGGCCGCTGTATGAATCGCTCGGCTTCAGGCCATCGAACGAGATGCGATTGGTCCTGGAGCATCGCCTCTCAGACTCGGCTCTTTCGCCGAATGTGTAAATCGAGCATGCATACGTGGAACCGCCAGTTCCCGGGACGCGCCACCCCGCTGGGCGCGTTCTTGCTGGACCGAGAAGCTTCTCCATGTTGTGCGCGTTCGCGTTTCGGTTCAGAATCTCGGTTATGCGCGTCATGATCCGCCGCCTCTTCGTCCTCACGTTCGTCGTTCTGAGCTCCGCCAACGCAGCCGACAGGACCTCTTTGCCGTTCGTCAGTCCGATGTTCGGCGATAACATGGTCCTCCAGCGCGGAAAGCCCAACACGCTGTGGGGATGGTCCCGGCCCGGAGACGCGGTACGAGTCGAGATCGCGGGCCATGCTGCGCAAACAGAGACGCGGTCGGATGGCCGTTGGCAATTACAGATCCAGCCTCCCGAGCCGGGCGGGCCGTACACCGTCAAGATCGACGGGGCGCAACACGTCGTGCTCCGCAACGTTCTCGTCGGAGACGTGTGGTTGTGCGGCGGGCAGTCCAACATGCAGCTCGGCCTGAGCCGAGCGCGCAATGGCGCGGACGAGATCAAGGCGGCGGATCAACCGGAAATCCGTCTCTATAGCGTGGCGCAAAACGTCGCCTATTCGCCGGCCGCGGTTCCGCAAGGCGCGTGGAAGATTTGCTCGCCTGAGACCGTGGCCGACTTCTCGGCGGTCGCCTACTTCTTCGCCCGTCGGTTACGGGAGGACGTGCCCGTGCCCGTCGGCCTGATCGCCGACAGCCTGGGCGGAAGTCCGGCGGAGAGCTGGATGAGTCCCGAATCATTACGCGGATTTAAGGATTTTGACGCCGCGCTGGCTGAAATCGAACGCCTCAAGACGCAAGACGGCCCGGAACACGGCAGTTTCCTGATGCATTGGCTTGACCGATACGACGTCGGTCTCAAGGATGAGACGTGGGCGGCGCCGGATATCGAGGAGTCGCTTTGGAAGAACGTGCGGATTCCGGGCGGCTTTGAGGAGTTGGGAGTGGCCGACGTTCCGAGCGTTTGCTGGTTCCGCAAGGAGATCACGCTTCCCGATCCTTTGCCTCCCGGCAGAGCCACGTTGTTCCTCGGTTCCATCGACAAGATGGACACCGCCTACGTCAACGGCCAGTGGGTCTGGGCCAGCTCGTGGGTGGAGAATCCGCGCGTCTATCACGTGCGAGAGGGCGTCTTGAAGCCGGGTCAAAATCTCGTCGCACTGCGCGTGTTCAAGATGACGCCGCAAGGCGGCTTTCTGTCAAAGCCCGATTGGCTGCGCTTCGAGCTCGGCGACGGGACCACGATCCCGCTGGCGGGCGAATGGAAAGGCCGCGTCAGCGTCGACGCTCGGCCCCCGCATCCGCTGCCTTTGGATGTCGAAAATTACCCCACGATGCCGACCGTTCTGCATCAGGGCATGATCGCGCCCGTGGCGCCGCTCGCCCTGACTGGGGCGATCTGGTATCAGGGCGAAGCGAACTTCACGCGCGCCTACCAGTATCGAACGCTGCTGCCAGCCTTGATCGGCGATTGGCGGAGGCTGTTTGGCCAGGGCGATTTTCCGTTCTACATCGTGAGCCTGCCGGCCTTCATGAAACGCAGCGACGAGCCGGGCGACGACGCGTGGGCCGAGTTGCGCGAGGCGCAGGCGCTCACGGCACGTCAGGTTCGGAACACCGGACTGGCCGTCACGGTGGACACGGGCGATGCCGACGATATCCACCCCAAGGACAAGAAGGTGGTGGGAGAACGCCTGGCGCTCTGCGCGCTGGCGCAGCACTATGGGAAGACGATTCCCTGTCAGGGCCCGACCTTCAGGTCAGTTGAGCGTCTCACGGGCGCGCTCAAGCTTCACTTCGATCACGCCGACGGCGGGCTGGTCGTCAAGGGCGATAAGCTGGGCGAGTTCTCGGTCGCCGGCAAGGATCGTCGATGGCACTGGGCCGACGCCAGGATCGAGGGCGACGCGATCGTTGTTTCGTCCGCGATGGCGCCCGACCCGGAAGCGGCGCGCTACGCCTGGCAGGCCAATCCGGCGGCCACGCTGTTCAATGGCGCCGGGCTGCCGGCCGTTCCATTCCGCACGGACGATTGGCCCGTTTCGACCGAAACCCGCAAGCCATAGCCCAAATGCCAGGCATATCGTTTCATGCTCTCGGCGACTGATTCCGAACAGGAGAGGGCCAAGATTCGCGCACCCTGTCAGGCGAGCCTGTTGTTTCGAGGACCGCGTGAAGTCCGGCGCCATCCAGCGCTCCAAATAGCGCATCAAGTCAGCGCAAAAAACAATCTCGCGGCACGATAAGTTTTTCTCTACAAGCATGAGAGGGCTCTGGAATCAAAACGTCGTATCCTGTGATCCATCTCCTTTAAATGACTAATGATACGGCCGGGCCATCTATCTCAAGCCTCAAAACATGGCCGCTGGCATGTGTGTTGCAATTCCATTGCATGGCGTCATGGGATGGCTTTGCGCCTGTCCCGAAAGGAGATATTCATGCAACGCCTTCGACAACAATTCGCGAAACAGCGCGCTCGGATCTTTCGTTTCGCGTCCCTGCTTCTAGTCTTTCTTTTATCGGCGGGATGCGAGCTCATTACCAATGACGAATGCGAGACCAAAACTTACTATGGCCCGCCGACGTGCACGACGGACCAGGGATGCGTGGATCAATACGGCGAAGGCTGGTATTGCGACAAAGAGCACGTCATCGATTGGAAGTGCGGCACCACGTGGCCGACGTGCGCACAACGATAACGCGCCGGTGTCATGCTGAACGGCATCGTTCGACGAGTTGAAGACGAGGTCGCGGCGCGGCGATTCGAACGCCTGGCCCGCTCGCATCCCTTGCGCTATCTCTTCATCGAGATCACGCGCAAATGCACGCTGGCCTGCGTTTATTGCGGCAGCGACTGTTCGCCGACGTGGGCGAGACCCGAACTGGGAAGCGACGCATGGATCGACGTATTACGGCAGATCGCCGCGGATTTCGAGGCGCGCAAGGTCATGCTGGCCTTTACCGGCGGAGAGCCGCTTTTTAAAACGGGATTCTTCGACGTCATCGGCGAGGCCGCGCGGCTCGGTTTTCCTTTCGGGATGGTCTCGAACGGCACGCTGCTCACGCCGCAAGCCGCCGCGCGACTGGTGAAAAGCGGCATGGGCGCGATCTCGCTCAGCCTCGACGCGCCGCCGGACATCAACGACGACCTGCGCGGACGAGGATCCGCGGAGAAGGTGGCGCAAGCCGCCGCGAATCTGCACGCCGCCGGATATCGCGGACGTCTGGAGATCATCTCGACGGTGACCAAGCCGGCCGTGCCGCATCTCGATCGGCTCCGCCGCCACATCGCCGCCCTGCGAGTCCCCGAGTGGCGGCTTGCCCCGCTTATTCCCATTGGACGCGCCGTGAAAAGAAAGGATCTCCTGCCGGACGCAAACGATCTCAGGGCCATTCTCGATTTCATTCGGCGCGGCCGCATGGACGGGTGCAGGCCGATTCCCGAGTTCGGCGAAGAGTGTTATCTCGGCCGGGCCTACGAGCGCGTCGTGAGACCGTATCGTTTCCAGTGCCTGGCCGGCGTCACGGTCGGAGGGATCATGTCCGACGGCCGAATCGGCGCTTGCCCTGAGCTGAACGAATGCTTTCTCCAGGGCGACGTGCGGCACGAACGTTTCCGAGACGTATGGAACGAACGCTACCGCGTTTTCCGCGATCGCCGGTGGACGCGACGCGGCGCTTGCGCCGCATGCGACGCTTTCGCTCCCTGCCAGGGCGGCAGCCTCCATCTCTATCCGAGCGTGGACGATGAGCCTTTGCGGTGTCTCTATCGCATGCTCGGAAACGGCGCGACGGATTAGCCGACCGCCTGATCGCACAGGTGGGATTCGATCGCCGGCACGAGATGGAAAACGTCACGCCTCCGCGGAGATAAACAAGGATATGGATAGGCGCCGGCCCGCCTTGACGGGCGGCGGCGGGTTCGTACTACACTGTTTGCATGGTGAAACGCTCGCCGGCATGCCTGTTTCTGGTCGTTGTGTGGTTGTGTGCGATCTCGGCCGCGATCGCGGCCGAGCCCCAGGTCGTTCATCTATGGCCGAACGGCGCGCCCGGTTCGGAAGCCTTCGCGAACGAACCGGAGAAGACGCTCGAACGCGGCGATTCGATCGCCAGGATCTACAACATCCACAATCCGAGCATCACGGCGTATCTGCCGCCGGCGAACCGAGCGACAGGCGTGGGAGCGCTGATCGCTCCCGGAGGCGCGCACCGGCACCTGGCTGTCAGCATCGAAGGCGCCGAGGTCGCCGCGCGGTTGAACGGCGCGGGTATCGCCGTCTTCGTTCTGAAATACCGCCTTGCCGAAAGCGAAGGCTCTCCCTATTCCGTGGAGACCCATTCATTTCAGGATGCGACGCGCGCGCTTCGTCTCATCCGCAGTCGTGCCGAGGAGTGGAAGGTTGATCCCGGTCGCCTCGGGATCATGGGATTCTCCGCCGGCGGGACTCTCGTCGGACTCGCCGGCACGCGCTTTGACGCGGGTGATCAGACGGCGTTCGATCCGGTCGAGCGTTTCAGCTCCCGGCCGGATTTCCTTGTCTTCGTTAACGCCAGCGTTTCGATGGATCCGAAAAGCATCACGAAGGAGACGCCGCCCGCGTTTCTGATCTCCGCCGCCGACGACCTCCGGCCGTCGGCGGCCAACGCGGCCCTGTTCGCGGCGCTGATCGAGTCTGGAGTCCCCGCCGAGATCCACGTCTACAGAAGAGGAGGACACGGATTCGGCTTTTTCGGGCGCTCTCCCGAGTTCTTGACTTGGCCGGTGTCGGGATGGCCAAATCAATTCCTGGCCTGGCTCATGGATCTGGGAATATTGAAACGATAAGCCGGCTTCAAAATGAAATGGCAACAGTTGTCGTCACCACGGCATGCCACCGACACCCGTCACCCCGGAATACGAGCCGCGCTGGATTCCGGCTTGCGCCGGAATGACGATTGCGCATACGGTTGGCGGCCTCGGCTCCGCTCGGGTAGCGAATAGCGGCCCGACCATTCCCACGGAATGAGTCGCCGGTCGTGGTGGAAAGGTGATCTACTCGCCGATCGGGCTCAGACGTAACAGAACGACGTCATGTGAGGCGATCTGCGCGGTAAACCCCACGTCCGTCTTTCCGATATCCTGGCCCTTCCAGAGATCGCGGATCTTGAAATGACCCCTCAGAAACGGCAGATGCGTCCAGTTCACGCGGATTTCCAGGGGATTCTCGCCGCTGTTGTGGAAGCACACGGCCCAATCGCCGTTCGACAGCTCCTTCACCCAGATTTCCTTGCTCGGATGGCGCATGAACTGGTAGCCCTGCTTTCCCAGCGGATCCTGGTCCACGGCAATGACTTCCTTGTTGGTCAGTATCCCGCGAATCTCGTCGGACATGGAACGAACGTCGTTCCCCGCCATGAGCGGCGCCGCCAGCATGCTCCACAGGCTGAATTGGGCCCGTGATTCCGCAGGCGTCAAGCCGGGATTGCCGACTTCCAGCATGTCAGGATCGTTCCAGTGATCCGGACCCGCGTGCTGTTCCAGGCCGACCTGCGCGTCCAGGATGTGCTTCCAGCCAAGAGAGTAGACGGTCTGACAGCGGTAACAATCGATGACGTCGCCCGTCGTTCTCCACAGATGGCCGACCGTCTTGCCCCACAACCAGGGCGTGTTATTGCCCCACTCGCAGATGCTGAAAACGATCGGGCGTCCCGCGGCACGGAGCGCATTTCCCATTGTCTTGAATGTCTCCTCGGCGTTTGCCGTGCCGTGGTCGCACCAGTCGTACTTGATGTAGTCGACTCCCCAGGACGCGTAATTACGCGCATCTTGAAACTCATGGCCGCGCCCTCCGGGAAAACCGGCGCAAGTCGTATTACCGGCGCAGTTGTGGACGCCGAACTTGAAACCCCTGGCATGCAGATAGTCGCCGAGAGCTTTCAAGCCGCTCGGGAACTTCTGGGGGTCGGGGACGAGGTTTCCCTGGGGGTCCCGCTCCTTGGTCTCCCAGCCGTCGTCGATCACGACATATGTGTAACCGGCGTCGCGCATCCCGTTCGCGATCAACGCGTCCGCGGTCTCGCGAATTAGTTTTTCGTCGATTCCGACCTCGAACGTGTTCCAGCTATTCCATCCCATCGGCGGCGTCGGCGCCAGTCCTTCATATTTCTGGGCCGAAGCGGAGGAGACGGAGAGCAGCCCGAGGATCAAGCAACAGCTTATGTAAGTCCTCATCTCTCGACACCTTTCTTCTCTCGTTTAACCGCGTCCGTCGCCTGCATCGTGATTGAGCAGCTTAACACGGGGCCACATCCGTCCGACGTCAATCCTTCGCATGGCCGACTCCAATGCGCTCTCCCGCGGCTCCTCTATTCGGCATAACCAAGCGCGCGCAGTCTCTCGATCACGTCTTGATCCAGCTCGGTTTCTTCCGTTCGAGCCGTGCGTTCTCCATGACGGGCACGCAGAGCCTCGTCGAGGGCGTTCGCCATCGACAGATCCGCGGCGTCCGGAGCCTCGCGACCCAGGCGATCCGTTCGCTCTCTCGGATCGTCGTCGAGATCAAAAAGCTCTCGCCCCATGACGTTCCGCGGGATGTGCCGCCGTCCGTGTCGCGCCACGTCTTCCTCGCCGATCGTCAGGATGAGCTTGTGCCGCTCCGTGCGGATGGCTTTCTGCTCCGCGCCCTTCCACAGCGCCTCGTTGATCACGAGGCGGTCCGTGCGCGACGTTCCTTTTTCCCAGAGCGGTCTGAGAGATTCGCCGTCCATTGCTTCGGGCGGCGCGGCGCGAACGAGGTCGAGGATCGTCGGCATGACGTCGAGGGAAGAGATCAAGGCCGGGATGCGTTTGCCCGCATGCGCCTGGCGCGGCAGCTTGACGATCAGGGGCACGTGCACCATCTCGTCGAACAGGCTCAGCCCGTGCCGGTCGTAGAAGCCGCGATCGCGATCGCCCAGCTCCTCGCCGTGATCGCTCGTGAGAACGATCAGGGTGTCGTCATAAACGTCGTGCTCGCGCAGAAACGCGACTAGATCGGCGAAGTAGCGGTCAAAGGAACGGATGCCTCCGTCATAGAGAGCGCAGCAGACGTCACGGTTGAAGGCGTTGTTCTGCTTGTGCGCCCTGATCGCCGCCTCGACGCCGTAGGCGATGTTCATCTGGCGTATCCGCCGCGCGATGCGGCTGAGCTTCCAGCTCAGCCGGCGAGTCGGTTCGGGAGGGAGCGCCTCGTGGAGGAAGCGGGTCTCCAGGTAAGGCGCATGCACTTCGAACGTGTGCCAGAAGAGGAAAAACGGACGTCGCCCGCGCGCCTCTATCCAGTCCAACATTTCTCTGGTGTTGCGCGGACTCAGCTTGATCATGGACGTGTCATAGAGCGCGAAGCCCTGATCAAAGCCAAGGCGCGGATCGACCATCGCGCCTCCCGTGAAAGCCGCGGTATCGCGACCGCTTTCCGCGAGGGCTTCGGCCAGCGTGACGTGCTCCGATGCCAGGCGCGGGAAAGCGTTTCTGCCGGAAAACGCCCGCAAAAGGTCCGCGAACGACGGCACGACGCCGTGGTGGCTGGGAAGCAGCGATGTCATCAAGCTCAGATGCGAGGGCGTCGTCCATGGCGCGGCCGTGATGCACTTCTCGAACAGGACGCCGTCATGCGCCAGCGCATCGATCGCCGGGCTCGTGGGACGACGCGTGTATCCATAGCAATTGAGACGGTCGGCGCGCAGGGCGTCAACGGATACCAGGATGACGTTGATGCGCTCGGGGGGCGGATTCCGTTTCCTGGAACAAGCGCGACTTGACAGCGTCGCGACAAGCGTCAGCGCCACGACCAGGACGGCGATATGAGACGGGCGGGCGTTTTTGAGTATTCGAAGAAACAAGGCTTTCACTCCAGCCATGCGCGCGCATTGCGGAACAGACGTAGCCATGGGCTGTCCTCGCTCCAGTCGTCCGGATGCCAGGACATCTGAACCGAGCGGAAGACGCGTTCCGGATGCGGCATCAGGACGGTGAATCTTCCGTCGGGCGTGGTGACGCCCGTGACGCCGCCCGGCGAGCCGTTGGGATTGAGCGGATAGTCCTCGGTCGGCCGGCCGCGATTGTCGACGTAACGCAGAGCGACGACGGCCTTGTCGCGCGCGGCGGCGTCCGCGAAGAGAGCGCGTCCTTCGCCATGCGCCGTGACGACGGGTATGCGGCTTCCGGCCATTCCATCGAAGAAGATCGAAGGACTGGGCGTGACCTCGACCGTCACGAGACGCGCTTCGAATTGTTCGGAGGCGTTTTTGACGAAGCGCGGCCAGGCGTAGGCGCCCGGAATCAGCTCCGTCAGTCCCGCCATCATCTGACAGCCGTTGCAAACGCCCAGGGCAAAGGTGTCGCGCCGCTTGAAAAAGGCCGAAAACTCCGCGCGCGCGCGCGGGTTGTACAGGATGGACTTGGCCCAGCCCTCGCCGCCGCCGAGAACGTCGCCGTACGAGAAGCCGCCGCACGCCGCTAATCCTCGGAAGGCCGCGAGCGACACGCGTCCGGCGATGATGTCGCTCATGTGAACGTCCACGGCCTCGAAACCGGCGCGGTCAAAGGCGGCGGCCATCTCGATCTGACCGTTCACGCCCTGCTCGCGCAGGATGGCGATGCTCGGACGCGAGCCGCGCGCCACGAACGGCGCGGCGATGTCGTCCGCCGGATCGAAGCTCAGCCGGGACGAGATCCCCGGATCGCCGGCATCGAGGATTCGTTCGTACTCCTGCCGCGCGCATTCGGGATTGTCACGCAACGTCTGCATGCGCCAGGTCGTCTCGGACCAGACGCGCTGGAGATCGGAGCGCCGCGCGCACAGAAGCCGCGTGTCGCCGTGGACGACACGAATCTCGTCGTCCGCGTTCGGACAGCCGATCGAATGCGCCGTCAGACCATGTGCGCGCAGCGTCTCCAGAACCCGCGCGCGATCTCCGGAACGAACCTGGATAACGGCGCCCAGCTCCTCGGCGAAGAGCGCCGCGAGAACCCGCTCTGGAGACGCGTCGTCGATCAGGGAGCCGAGGTCGAGAGTGACTCCGGAGCGGCCCGCGAAAGCCATCTCGGCCGCCGTGACGAACAGGCCGCCATCCGATCGATCGTGATAGGCCAGGATGAGATTCTTTTCGCGCAACCTGGAAAGCGCCGAGTACAAGCCGCGAATCGCTTCCGGATCATCGAGATCCGGAGTCACATCGCCGGTCTGACCGTAGACCTGCGCCAGGATCGAGCCGCCAAGCCGCAGCTCGCCACGCGCCATGTCGATAAAGATGAGATCGGTCGAATCCCGGTCCTTTCGGAGCCAGGGCGTGAGCGTCCCGCGCACGTCGTCGCACGGCGCGAAGGCGGAGACGACGAGCGACAGCGGCGCCACCACATCGCGCCGGCGCCCATCCTGCTCCCAACTGGTGTGCATCGAGAGCGAATCCTTGCCGACCGGGATGCTGAGCCCTAGGCGCGGACACAGGTCGAGCGCCACGGCGCGAACGGTGTCGTAAAGAGCCGCGTCCTCGCCGGGATGGCCCGCGGCGGCCATCCAGTTCGCCGAGAGCTTGACGAGCGCAAGCGATCGCACCGGCGCGGCGGCCAGGTTCGTGAGCGCCTCGCCCACCGCCATGCGGCCCGAAGCCGGGGCGTTGATCACCGCGAGCGGCGCGCGTTCGCCCATGGCGTAGGCTTCGCCCGCACATTCCTCGAAAGACATGAGCGTCGTGGCGCAATCGGCCACCGGCGCCTGCCAGGGGCCGACGCACGGATCGCGCGAGCACAGGCCGCCCACGGTGCGATCGCCGATCGTGATCAGAAACGTCTTGTCGGCGACGCTTGGAGCGCGCAGCACGCGCGCGCAGGCTTCCGTGATCTCGATGCCCGCGCTCGCAAACGGCGCAAGCCGCGGATTCACGCGCGCGACGTCGCGCACCATGCGCGGCGGCTTGCTGAAAAGCGCCGGAAGCTCGATGTCGACCGGCTTGTTGCCGTAGAACGGATCATGAACCTCGAGATGGGGATCGGCGGACGCTTCTCCGACGACGGCAAACGGGCAACGCTCGCGTTCGCACAACGACCGGATACGTTCGATCTTGTCCGGCGCGACGGCGAGCACGTAGCGTTCTTGCGCCTCGTTGCACCACACCTCGCGCGGCGTCATGCCCGGCTCCTCGTTGGGCGCCGCGCGCAGGTCGATGCGCGCGCCGCGACCGGCGACGTGCACCAGCTCCGGCAAGGCGTTCGAAAGTCCGCCCGCGCCGACGTCGTGGATCGAGAGAATCGGATTGTCGGGGCCGAGCGCCCAGCAGCAGTCGATGACCTCCTGCGCCCGGCGCTGGATTTCGGCGTTCCCGCGCTGAACGGAATCGAAATCGAGATCGGCGGCGTTGGCGCCGGTCAGCATCGAAGAGGCCGAGCCGCCGCCCATGCCGATCAACATCGCCGGCCCGCCAATCTGGATAAGCGCCGCGCCGGCGGGCACGTCCGCCTTGAGCGCATGAAGGGCGCTCACGTTGCCCACCCCGCCGGCGACCATGATCGGCTTGTGATAGCCGCGCACGACGCCGTCCACCTCCTGCTCGTAAACGCGAAAGTAACCGGCCAGATTCGGGCGTCCGAACTCGTTGTTGAATGAAGCCGCTCCGATCGGTCCGTCGAGCATGATCTGGAGCGGCGACGCGATGCGGTCGGGCCGCGACTCCGGCGCCTCCCAGGGTTGCGTGCTCTCCGGAAGACGCAGGTTGGAGACGGAGAAACCGCACAGGCCGGCCTTGGGCTTGGCGCCGCGTCCGGTGGCGCCTTCGTCCCGGATCTCTCCGCCCGATCCGGTCGCCGCGCCGGGAAAGGGCGAGATCGCGGTCGGATGATTGTGGGTCTCGACCTTCATGAGCGTGTGCGTGAGATCGTCGTGATAACCGTAACGCCTCGTCTCCGGATCCGCGAAGAAACGGCGCACGCGGCGTCCCTCCATAACCGCGGCGTTGTCGGCGTAGGCGACGACGGCGCCTTGCGGGTTAGCCGCGTGAGTCTCGCGAATCATGTCGAAGAGCGATCTCGCCTGCGGCTCCCCGTCGATGATCCATGAAGCGTTGAAGATCTTATGGCGGCAGTGCTCCGAGTTCGCCTGAGCGAACATCGTCAACTCGACGTCGGTCGGATCGCGATCCAGTGCGGAGAAATGCTCCGCCAGATAATCGATTTCGTCGGAGGCCAGGGCCAGCCCCATCGCCTTGTCGGCCTCCTCGATCGCCGCGCGCCCCCGGGTCAAAACGTCCACTTGCGCGAGCGGCCGGTGTTCGAAATGACGGAAGAGAGCCGCGACCTCGTCAAACGATCGCATCACCGTCTCTGTCATGCGATCGTGCAGAAGCGGAAGCGCCGCGGAGACATCGGCCGTTCCGCAGACGACACGATAGGCCGTTCCGCGCTCGATGCGGCGCACCGCCGTGAGGCCGCACTGTCGCGCGATGTCGGTCGCCTTGGACGACCAGGGCGATATCGTGCCCGGCCGCGGCGTGACGAGAAACAAGCGCTCTCGCGCCTCGTCCCGTGGAGCAGGATTGCCGTAACAGAGAAGCCGCTCCAGAATCGCGCGCTCTTCAGGGCTCGGCTCGCGATCGATTTCGATGAAATGCCAGTGAAGCGCCGAGGCGACGGCGAATCCCGGCCGGATCGAGCGGACAAGGGCGTTGAGCTTGTCGAGTCGGAATTTTGAAAGCGCCGCGCCGCCGCGCAGCCTGAGAATCGGCATGGCGGGGTGATTCTATCAGAGCATCATCGCCCGGCCCGATATGCCTCGGATCGCCGGATTCGCCGCCATTGATCTCAGTTTTTCTGGCGTGGCGGCGGCGCATGTTCCCGCGAACGCCGATTCACGAATCGTCCGTGATTGCCGGCGTCTGACATCGTCATTATTAAAAGAATCGATTTCGTATAAACTCGAGCAGGCGGATCCGATCACGATGAGCTTCAACGAATGCACCGCGGCACAAAACGCGTTTCGTGACGCCGCCCTGCCGATTATTGCGGCGTTATGCCTGACGGCGATCGCTCTTTCCTCGCTGTTCGTCGTTCTAACGCTCCGGCGGCTGAATCCGACCTCGATCGTCGGCTTGCTCGCGGTCAGCGCGGCAAAGCCCTTCGCGCAGTTCCCCGTCTGGGCGGCTGTCTGGGTCTTTCTCCACCTCGGAGGGATCGGTCTCAGGTATCGCTTCGGATCATGCCATCCGATCAGCATTCTCGCCGACCATAGCCTGATCGTCATTCCAACGGCGATGATCGCCTCTCAGTTTCTCGTCGACCTTGTCATCAACAGCCGCTTCTATCAGAAGAGCGGGAACGCGTTTTTCCTTTCTCTGCACATCCTTTCCTGGCTTTTGGTGTCGCCGATCGTATTCATTCTGCTCAGCATTCTGGAGTATCTTGTTCGACGCCCCTATTGAAGTCGGCCGCGGATCAAGGAATCGTTTTCAAAATGGCGGCCTTGACGTCGACGGGCGTGAAGATTAGTGTCCTGGTCGGAATGAACAATGACAACGCGTCTCGTCTTCACCCCCGGCGCTTCCGGCGCCGGCTGCTGGCCGTCATGCTGGCCGTCGGTCTTTTGCCGCTTCTCGGATGGGGAATCGCCAACCGTCTGATGATGGGCGAGGTTTTCTCGCTGAGCTTCGGCCGGCTCGGCGGCCTGCTCGAAAAAGCCGGCGCCGAGATCGAACGACATGGCGAGAATGGGGCTCTCGTCCGGGAGATCGAGCATGCGCGGCTGAATCTCGTACAGGCCGATCTGGCACGGCGATCCCTGACGCGACTCATGCCGCGCGCGCTCGGCCTGGCGCTGCTCGTCTCCCTGACGGCGATCGCTCTCGCGGCCTTTGCCATGGGGCGCTCTCTCGCCCGCCCGATCGATCGGCTGACCTCCGGCATGGCGCGTTACGCTCGCGGAGAGCTCGGACATAAGCTTCCCGAGTCGTCCACCCGCGATCCAGACGAGCTGGAATTTCTCGTGCGCCAGTTCAATCGCATGGGAGAGGATCTGGCAGCTCAGCGCGCCCGACTCGAAATCACCGAAGCCCTGGCCGCCTGGCAAGGCGTGGCGCGTTCCCTGGCCCATGAGCTCAAAAATCCGCTTACTGCAATGCGCATGGCCGTGGCGCGGATCGCGCGAGCCGCTGCGCGCCGGGACGGCGAAACAGGCGAACGCCATGGCGAAGCCCTGGCGCTTGTCGACCGGGAAATCGACGTGCTGCTCCATCTCGCCCAGAACTTCTCCGCTTTCGCGCGTTTGCCCGCGCCGCAAAAACGTCCGGCGGCGCTTGCGCCTTTGATCGATGATGTTTGTGCTCTCTACCGTTATTCGGCGCCCGTCCCCGTCGAGCGCGCGACGCCCGAGGATCTGTGGCTTGACGCCGATCCCGATCAGCTTCGCCGCGCCCTGGGCAACCTCGTCAAGAACGCCGTCGAAGCCTCGCGGCCCGGAGACGGCCCCGTGCGTCTCGAAGCGACCGTCGAGAAAGGGCTGTTCGTCAAGATTCGCGTGACGGATCAAGGCTGCGGCGTCGGCGCGTCCATCGAGGGCGCCGCCATGGCGCAATCGCTCGGGACCACGAAGGCGCAGGGATCCGGGCTCGGATTGCCGATCGCGCAGAAGATCATTCATGAACATGGCGGCACGCTGCGCCTCGATCCTCTTCCCGGACGCGGAACGGTCGCGACCGTCGTGCTTCCTCTGCGATCGGAGTCGTGAGATGAGCGAGCGCGGCGCGATGATTCTTCTGGTCGACGACGATCCGGCTGTGCTCCAGGGCGTCTCCGGCCTCTTGCGCGACGAAGGCTATCGCACGGCCGAAGCGCGCAACGTGGCCGAAGCCGTGCGGATCTTGCGGGACGAGCGAGATCCGCCCGACCTTGTTCTGCTCGACATCCGCATGCCCGGCGAGTCCGGCCTCGTCCTCATGGAGCGCCTCGGACAACCGCCGCCCCTGCCGATCGTGGTCCTTTCCGGCGAAGCGTCGATCAGCGACACGGTGTCGGCGCTCAAGATGGGCGCGACGGACTTCGTTGAAAAACCGCCTTCGCCCGAACGCTTGCTCACCGCCGTCCGCAACGCTCTCGCTCTCGACGAGCTGCGCAAAGAGCGCGAACGTCTGCGCGAAGAACTGTCGCGGCCCGGCCATCTTGTCGGAGGCAGCCAGGCGATGGAGGAGCTGCGGCGCCTGGTGACGCGCGTCGGCCCGAGCAACGCAATCGTGCTGGTGACGGGCGAGACGGGCACGGGCAAGGAGCGCGTGGCGCGCGCGCTGCACCTCGCTTCGGGACGCAAGGGCCGTTTCGTGGGCGTGAACTGCGCCGCCATTCCCGCGGCATTGCTCGAAAGCGAGATCTTCGGATATGAGCGCGGCGCCTTCTCGGGCGCAGTCGCGCGGCACCTCGGACGCATCGAGCAGGCGCACGGAGGCACGCTTCTCCTCGACGAGATCGGCGACATGCCTCTCGATCTGCAAGCCAAGCTGCTGCGCGTGATCGAGGAGCGAGCGGTCGAGCGGCTCGGCGGCACCGCGCCCGTGCCCGTTAACGCGCGCGTCGTCGCCTCGACGCATCGCGACATCAAACAGGAGGTCGCGGACGGCCGCTTCCGCGAGGATCTTTACTACAGATTGAACGTCTTTCCGATTGTCGTTCCGCCGCTGCGCGAGCGAATCGACGACATTCGGCCGCTGGCGCGCGCTTTCGCCGCCGATCTCGTCGGCCCGAACATCGCCTTCCACGTGACGCCCGAGGCCGAAGCGCTGCTCGGGACGTACGACTGGCCGGGCAACGTCCGCGAGCTAAGAAATCTCGTCGAGCGATTCAGCCTGCTCCGCCCTGACGAAAGCGAGTTCGTCATCGACACGGCGGCGGTCGCCGCTTTCACGGGCTTCGCCGCGCCTACGACGATCGCCGCTTCCAAGTCGCAACCACCGGTGGCGCTCGATGGCAGAACCCTACGTGAGCTGATCGATGATCATGAGCGTCGCGTTCTCCGGGCGGCGCTTTCGCGATGCGCCGGCAACATCGCCTCGGCGGCGCGATTGCTTGGAGTCGACCGCGGCAACCTTCACCGTCGTCTCCGCGCGCTGGACGTTCCGACAACAGCGGAACAGCAAGAAAAAGCCGCAAAGAGCATCAAGCGACCGTCGATTCGACGAACACCGTGATTTCGCGCCCCCATTGGATCCGGCGCGAACGACGAGCCGAAAAAAACCGATCTGATTCGTGCCGGTCGTCTTCACATGGACTTGGTTTGACGGAAAGCGGGCGGCATGAGAATTGCTGATCATGCTCGATCATGGAATCGGTTTTTGACAAAACACTGACCCTGGATTCGAAGCGCCGGCCGAGCGACGGCGACTGCGGGATCACGCCTTGTTATGATCGCCTGTCTTCAGTCTCGTGCGTAAGTCCGCTCGATTCGCGTCGGAAGCGAGGAGGTCGTCCATGACAAGACGTTTCGCCATCGGCCTGGCCATGATCAGCGCTGTTCTGGGATTGACGTCGCCCTGCCGGGGAGCATCCGCCACCGCGCCGATCGCCGCAAGCGAGCAGGAGACTCTCCTCGAGAAAAGCCTCGCGGCTTTGTCGATCGAGATCGGCGGCTCTTCTCGCGGCATCGCGGAGATTCACATCCGCGGTCTGCGAACGATCGACGACGAGGCGCTCTTGCGCCTGCTCGCTGCTCGGCTCGCGCCGCCCGTTACCACGGCAAAGGCCGTCGAATTGATGCGCGCGCTCGCATCCACCGGGCTGTTCGCCGGGATCACGCCGAAGCTGCGGCTTCCGATGGACCCGGAGAGCGGGTTGATGCTCGAGTTGCTCGTCGAGGAGCATCCGGTCGTGCGCGACGTCGTGATTCGGGGATCGGGCGAGATCGCCGAGCGCGAGATCTTGAACGATCTTGTGTCGTGGCCCTCGTGCGAAATCGGCGCGGACGCGGCTGCGGAAGACGGAACGAGGCCGACATGCGTTCCCGTCGAATGGTATGCGCGCCTCGATGATTCGGGATTGCTGCCGGGGATTCTGTGGCACGGGCCATCCGGCGCAGCGCGGCGCGTGCTTGGCCGGCTCTTCGAATCGGGTTATCGCATGGCGACGGTCACGGCCGAATGCTCGCCTCAAGGAACGTTGTCGCTAGTCGTGGATGAAGGGCTGATTGACGAGATACGGGTGTCGGGCGTGGCCGCGAGCCTCGTGAATCCGGTCCGCGAGAGCCTGTCGCTCACGCCAGGACGCGTCTTCCTCGACGCGGACGTCGCCGCCGCGATCAAACGCGTCGGACGCGACTTCCCGTTCCTCAGGCCGGCTCCCGCGTCGCGCCCGACGCGCGCCTTGCCTGACTTCATCGAGGAGACGTCTCCTGACGGAGGAATCCGGGCGACCGCGCGCGAACGAACGCCGGAGATTGTGCCGGCGGCAAGTCACGTCGTCGCGGGACGCGTGCTCGAGGTGTTTTTCCGGCCGACGTTCGTTCTCCAGGTCGGCCTGCTCGCCGACGACATCCTGCGCAACACGCCCGTGGGGGGGGCCGGGTTCGGCGTCCAACTGCGTCTCGCTCTCTGGGATTCCCAGAACCGCGTTCATCTGCAGATCGAAAACTACGGCGGGGCCGTCGATGAAAAGCTTCTGGAAACGCTCGACAAGGAAGTCGGCGAGAACGCTCTCCGTCTACGGTTTCAGATTCCGTCGCTCCGCGTCGCGGAACTGGGAGTCGAGGTGCGCAACTGGATCGAGACGACGGACCAGTGGCGAATGGATCGTCACGAGTCCTACCTTTGCTCTCTTTTGTTCAACAAGCCCGAAATGGAGTACTACTGGAACGAGGGTGACGGCTTTTTCCTCACATTGCTCCCGACAAAGCGCTTGATCGTCGGAAGCGAGTACCAGTTTGGCAAGCATCGCTCGGCGCCGAGCATCGAGAAGCCCCACGCATTCTTCGGCGGAGGAAAGCCATGGCCCAATGCCGCGATCGACGACGGCACGATTGGAGCGCTTCTCTTTCGTCTGGAATGGTCGAGCGATCCCGTCGACATACGGTCGCTCGGCGGCGTTTTTCATTCGAACGAGACGTCTCTCATGAACCGTCCTCGTTCCTGGGGACTGCGCACCGCTTTCCACACGCTCAATACTCTTGAGATCGCGAGTCCCGACCTCGATTCGGCAAACACCTTCGACTTCACGCGTTTTCTGAGCGACAACAAGCTCATTCTGGCGACCGGCGCAAGGAGCGGTTTGCGACTCCGGCTGCGCGTCATGCACGGCACGCGCTTGCCGCGCCAGAGAAAGGACGGTCTCGGCGGCTGGTCGGCGCTGCGCGGATTCGACTTCAAGGAGTTCCGCGGCGATCGATCGGTTCTGGGCATGATCGAGTATCGCCAGGATTGGATCTCGGGCTTCGTTGACGTCGGATCAGTGCGCGAAACGGATCGCGGCTGGACCGGCCCGCACTTCGG
Source organism: Vicinamibacteria bacterium (assembly GCA_016934575.1). Taxonomy (GTDB): domain Bacteria; phylum Acidobacteriota; class Vicinamibacteria; order Fen-336; family Fen-336; genus JAFGSN01. Next base: position 7,707 of record JAFGSN010000232.1, on the reverse strand, counting down.
CGCCGGCGCCAAGCTGCATCTCGATCAGCTGTCGATTTTCAAGGATCGCCTGCGCATCGGTCCGCTTCAGCTCGTGGCCGCCTGGCGGCTCGACGACAAGATCAAGGCTGCGCCTGAAATCCGGCTCCAATTCGGCCATCTCTTCTGACGACATCTCTCGCGGAACCTCTCGTGAAAGGCAGTCACGAACGATCGCGACACGGCAGTCGGCGCAAAGGGACGTCGCCGTGTGGGCGGATCAGGCATCATGTCCCGATATGCTCGCTGGCGCTTCTCATCTGCGCCGATCTTTTGAATGCGATGTCTCCGGCGACCGAGGTCGAAGGACGCCCGCGCGCCGTTTGTAGCGCCCGGCTCGCCGGCGATCGCGTGGTGGCGACCATCGAGCTTCATTCGTTTCTCGACGATGATTTGCTTGCGCTGATCCGCCTGGGAATGGAAGGTCGTGTCCGAGTGCAGGCCAGCGTCATGCGCAAACGTTTAGGGCTTTTTGAGCAGGATCTCGCGACACAATCGTCGGACAGTAGAATCGGCTATTCGTCAGGCGAGCGACAATACGTTATCAACGGGCGTGTCCGTATTCGCGATCCGGCGCGCTTCACGGCTGGCCGTGTTTCGTTGCGATTGAAGGATCCGGACGTTTCGGCGATGCGTCTGACGTTCCGCGCCGAGGTTCGCCTGCAAGTCGTCACGGAATCGAGCCTTTCCAGGGTCGCGGCCTGGGTGACGGAATCGGGCGAAGAAAGCACGTCGGGATCGATCCTGGCGCGTGGTCTTCTCTCCGCGGTCGCCGAGGATCTCGTGCGCACGACGGAATGCTCGTGCCTCGTTGAGCGGCCTCAGCGCTCCAATCCATAGACACGGAAATGGTCCTTTCACGATAAACGCGCCTTTGAGTCTTGGCGTTGTTACGCGACGTTGCCTCATTTTGGATTGAAGCGCTCTGTCGCGCACATTTGAATGCGTCGATGTGCAAACAACATCGCCGGCGAACCGCTGTCGTCCAATGAACATCAAATTAAAGGCATCCCAGAAACTCAGCCGCTTGATGAGATGTCAGGCGTCATGATCGATTCAACGCGTTCAATCCTTGATCCTTTTCCGGGCATCGCACGCCGTCGTCGCGAGGACCCCGACGAGAGCGCGAAGCGATCTCATCGTCAAGGCGAGATTATGTGGCCGCCGGCCGGGACGGTCCATGGTTTTCAATGATGGAGGAAGACGGGAATAACCACGGCTTCAACGGCGATGTCGGGTCGAGTCGGAGGCGTTACTGACTCCGGCACATGATTTGCAAAATCCTTCGCCGGGCCGTGGTCGGATGTCAGCCCATGAAAGGTCAATTCAGGATGATTAAGAAGACTCGACGCGCAATCGTAGATTTGCTCTTGATAAACGTCATCATATTGATCCCATCGCCTTTCGTCTTCTCGTCCGCCGCGACTCCGGACGTCAGAGTGAAGGGTCGTGTTCTGGACGCCAGAACACGGAAGCCGGTGGCCGGCGCGATGATCTTCGTTCGTCGCTGGCACGGCCTCGCGAGCGCCGAGGGACGCTTCCATATCGATCTGCCGCCGGGCCAATGGACCCTAGAAACCGTTGCGACTCAATATCAGGCGTCATCGATCAGCGTCGATGTCCGTGCGGACGTCGCGCTGGATGTCGAGATCCTCCTGATCCCGGCGCGTTTCATCGAAGAACACGTGGACGTCACGGCCAACGTCAACGGCGGAAGCAACGTGATCGCCACGACGCCCGTGAGGCCCATCGAGGTTCTTAACGTCGCGGGCGCCTTTGAAAACGTCTTCCGCGTGCTGCACACCATGCCCGGCGTCACGGCCACGGACGAGATCGGCAGCCGTATGTCGGTGCGCGGAGGAGGCCCTGACCAGAACATGACCGTCATGGACGGCGTCGAGATCCACAATCCTTACCGCCTGTGGGGGCTCGTGAGCGCTTTCAATCCCGAAACGGTCGAGAGCTTCGAACTATCCACCGGCGCCTTCTCCGCGAAATATGGCGACAGGCTGTCGTCGATTCTCACGATCGAAAATCGTGCCGGACGAACCAACTCCCTGATGACCGGTTCCGTGGGATTGAGCCTGACGGACGGAAACGGCATTATCGAAGGACGCCTGCCGAAAAACGCCGGATCGTGGCTCTTGACCGGACGCCGCACGTGGTACGACGTCATCGCCGAGCGTTTCACCGACGACGATCTGCCGTCATTCGACGATTTCCAGGGCAAGGTCGCATTCGATCTCGGACAGGGCCGCAGCTTCACGCTGTCCGGCCTGCGCAGCCTGGAGACGAGCGACTTCACGTTCACGGATGATTTCGATGAGGGCGCGCAGAAGACCAAAACACGCAACAACGTCGCCTCCGCCGCGCTTTTCCTTCCCGTTGGACGACTCGGCTCTTCTCGCACCATCGCCGCCGCCTATGAGAACGCCGACGACATCGACCTGGACGTTCGCTTCCGCGACGAGATGCGGCGCTCGAACGCGCCTTACGACGATACGGCGTTTAGCTACAACGACATCGTGGGTTTCCTGAAACGGGGCGTGCGTGACTACTCATTGCGCCAGGAGCTTGTATTCCGCGTCTCGAATCGGCAAACGCTCGAAACCGGCTTTGAAACGCGCCGGCTCGAGACGCGGGAGAATCTGCGGATCGACGTCAAGAACCGTCCCGAAATGGGCCTGTGGTCCTCTCATCTCGCGGTCGACGACGCGCATGATTATGAGCGATCGGGCGCCTGGCTCGTCGATCGCATTCATGCGGCGCGCTGGCTCGATATCGAGGCCGGCCTGCGTTTCGACGCGTCGAGCATCAACGGACGCAAGGAACTGACGCCGCGGCTCTCGGCCACGACGCATCTTTCGGAAAAGACGCGTCTTCGAACGGCCTATGGCCTTCACACGCAAAGCCCGGGATACGAGAAGCTCGCCCAGGCCGATTACTTCCTCGATTTTTCAAAGGACGGCAAGCTCGATATCGAAAATGAGCGCGCGCATCACGTGATCGTCGGCCTCGAACGCGACCTGGCGCCGGGATTCATGGCGCGGCTCGAAGGCTTCTACAAACGCTTCGACAAACTAATCATCGGCCGTCTCGAGACGCCCGAGGAAACGCGCGAACGTGTCGCGGCCTACGACTTCCCGGTCGATCTCCAGGGCGACATCCCGAGCAGATCCATGATCACGAATTTTCCGACGAACGACGGGCGGGGGCGGGCGTACGGCTTCGACCTCTTCCTCGTCCGACGCGCGGTATCCTCCGAGACAAGGTTGACGGGATGGCTCGCGTACACTTACACATCGGCCAATCGCCGTAGTTACGGGCAAACGTATTCTTTCGATTACGAGCAGCCGCACGCTTTGAGCCTGGTCGCCAATTTCCGCGCCCACCAGCGGCTCGAGCTGTCGATGACCGGCCGGATCACGTCCGGATTCCCCGCCACGCCGCCGCTCGGCCTCTACGTCTCCGGCGCTGGCGACACGAACGACTTCGATGGCGACGGCATCGAAAGCGAGATCGTTCCGGAACGCGACGATGAGGGACGACTCGTGTGGGGCGTCGACTACGGCTCGATCGCGAACATCAACCGAAGCCGGCGTCCGGCTTACGCGCGGATCGACCTTCGCGCGACCTTTGTCCCGCGCTGGGGCAAGGGCCGCTGGCGACTATACGTCGACGCGCTCAACGTGCTCAATCGTAAAAACGGCCCGGTGATCGAGGAGCTGGCGTACGATCCCGACTCGGATCGTCCGCGCATCACCGAGAAACGCGAAACGACGATTCCGTTCATACCCTCGTTCGGCATCCACGTTCGATTCTAGAAAGGAAATCTTGAATGAAGACCAGTCGCCTCATCTCGATCGTCGCGATGGTGGCCGGCGCCTGCGGTTCCGCCCATGCCGAGGGCGTCGCTGTCACGCCGAATCTCGGAATGCCGACCGGCAATGGCGTCGACATAACATACCGGCTTTCGCCTCGCTTCAATGTCCGCGCCGGCGTGGGCATTCCGGCTTCCATCGCCGCTAAAAACATCGAGTTCGGGGACGTCAAGTACGATATCACCATTAAAACCGGCGGGATCAACGTCTTCCTGGACTGGCATCCCCTTGCCGGCAACTTGCATGTGAGCGGGGGAATCGTCACGATGCGCACGCCATGGGCGCTCAAAGCCACGTCCGTATCGAGCTATACCATCAACGGGACCCCCTACGCCGCCGCGGACGTCGGACGCTTGACGGGCGAGATCGGATTCGGCAAGACCATTGCGCCGGCGATTCTCGTCGGATGGGGAAACGGCGTACGACCGGGCAAGAAGTGGGGCGTCGTGTTCGATATGGGCCTCGCTTATGTCGGCAAAAAGGACTTCCGACTCCAGGCCGACGGTCCCCTTATGGGCGATCCGGAGTTCATCCATGATTTCGAAGAAGAACAGCGCTTCCACAGCGCCGACTCCATCTTCACGCCCGTCCTGAAAATCGGGGCCTCTTATCAATTTTGATACGAGGTCGTCTTGACCATGCGTCGACCGTTACTTGATCTCGGCCGGCCGCGACAAGACCCTGCGCGCTTGACGGCGCCGCTCCAGTGCTCTCTTGCCATGGCCCAGGCGGGGGGGGGCAACGCCGATCCCGATCCTTCCGTTCAGGCCCGCGACACGTTGGCGATCTTCGGTGCGCGCCGCCGGATGAACCGAGATCGCCGTCGCGAACGCCCTGCGTCGTGAGAAGCTTCTTGTAAAGGAGCAGCAAACGCACGGGCGCGTCGAACGCCAGCGAACTCGCGGCGGCGATCGGAAACTCCGGCCCCATGATAGGATATACGTCGATCATGAATCCCGGAGGGAACAATGACCGACGAAAACGACGTTCAACTTCCCGATGACACGGTCTCGATGCCGACCAAGGACGAGCGCAATCTGGGGATGCTCGCCCATTTACTGGGCATCTTCTCCGGATTCATCGGTCCGCTGATCATCTGGTTGATCAAGAAGGACGAATCCGCTTTCGTGGACGACCAGGGCAAGGAATCGCTCAACTTCCAGTTGACCTTGCTCATCGCCTACTTTGTCAGTTTCGTGCTGATGTTCTTGTGCGTCGGCTACTTCACGTTCCTCGCGGCATGGGTCGTCGGCATCATCTTCTCCGTGATCGGGACGACGACGGCCAATAGGGGCGAGAGGTATCGATATCCGATCTGCATCCGCATGATCTCCTGAGCGGCGTTTCATCGCCTCGGAAAGATTTGCTGGTCAGGGTGAAGCAGGCCGTCCGAAGCTTCTACGAACGCGTAGGAGCAGCTCCGTTGCATCCGTAGGGAGGGAGTCAATATCCGCCCGTCGCGGTCGCACGGAGTTGCCGGTGTCAACCGCGGCGGTGCAATCCGTGAATCGCCGCCTGGTTGGTTGGCGTCCAAAGGCCGCCGCGGCGCCGAAACCGCTCGACACGCCGGTGATGACAACCCTACGATTCGCCGGTTCGGATGATATCCGCCTGCTTGCGTCTTGATCATGGGTTCCGGCCGCGGCTATTTCCCGATGCGAAGACCGGCCGGAGCGTGAAATCGGCTGAATTCCGCCGTCACGGTTTTCGCGCCGTTCATCGTCACCTGGCATGTCGGCGTCATTCCAGAGCATGCGCCAGTCCACCTGAAAAACGCCGATCCCGCGGCCGGCACGGCCGTCAATGAGACCAGTGTCCCGCTCACGTACGCTTCGCCGCAGTCGGCGCCGCAGTCGATCCCGGCGGGATGGCTCGTAACCGCGCCGGCGCCGGTCCCGGTTTTATATACGGACAGCGTGTGGCTGGTCGCGAGCGTGAAGGTTGCGGTCACCGTCGAGCTCAGAGACACGGCGATGATGCAGTTGCCGGCGCCCGTGCACCCGTTCGACCATCCCGTAAAAACCGATCCCGTTGCGGCGACGGCCGTGAGCGTGACCGACGAACCGCAAGCGAAAGCGGCGGAACATGAGGCGCCGCAATTGATTCCCGACGGATCGCTCGTGACCGTTCCCATGCCTGAACCGGCCTTGACGACGCTCACGGTTCCGTCGCCGGGCGCCTGCAGCGTGGCGGTCATCATGGGCCCGGAGTCCGAGATGCCGGTGACGGCCGCTCCGCTTTCCGCGCCGGAGTGGAGCTTCGAGTTGGGAGACGAAGTCCCGGTGAAAATCCTTCTATTGCTTGTGCCGGGATAAGAATCGCCGGCGTCCCCCTCGTTGTCGCCCTTCTCGAAGTTCCACAGGTTGTCGGCCTGGACGAGGGCGACCTTGTAATGCTGTGTCGCGCACGAAGGTCCGCCCGGATAACATTCGCCCGTGTTGTCGTCCACCGCCTCGTCCACGTGCCAGATCAGCAATCCCGCGCCGGGTAATCCCGCGTCGAAACCTGTCTGTTGACGGTTCTCAACGAGAAAGTACTCGCCTGTGACGCCAGGCGCGCTTCCGTCGAGAAGCCGATGGAATCCCGCCGAGGAGATCGCCGCCGACGGCAAGCTCACAGCCGACGCGCAAGTGACCGGCGTCGGAGTGATCCAGCCGAGCAGCCACTTGCCCCAAGGATCGATATGGGACGGGCGGTTGCCGCCGTCTCCGCCGAACCTGTTCCAGGATCCGCTCGCCATCAGGCTCCAGTCTCCGACTCCAATCGAGGAGTAGTCCTCGTCATAGAGATCGGGAAGGCCGAGAGCATGACCAAACTCGTGAGCATAGACGCCCATCGTCGTGAGACGACTCGTCGTGGCATACAGCTCCGGTTGCATCGTGTACTTGTTGACGACGATCTTCTCTCCGGGATGCGCCGCGCAATTGGAATTGGTCGTGTACGGACCATGGTGTGAGTATCCAAAATACTCGGCGCCGGCCAGGCTCCAGGAGTGAGACCAGATGTTCGTATCGGGAGCGCCCACGAATTCCTCTCCGCCTCCCTGGTGCACGATGACGAGGTTGTCAACGAGGCAATCCCCATCCTGATCATAAGGCGCGAAATCGTACCCGGCCGTATCAGCCACTTGAGCGGCCTCGTACACAAGATCGCCCGGCCACATGTCCCTGCCGATGGCGTCGTTCGTCCCATAGTTGTCGTGCGTGCTCGCGGCCGTGTACCAGCCGCCAATGCCGCTGGGCCCCTCCGCGACGGTGAAGGCTCCGTACGAAACCTCCTCGTAGTAATCCTTCATGCTCCAGACGCCCGAGCCGAACAGCAACGTCCGGAAATCGGCGGGATTATAGATCGTCGTCGTGTCGCTGAAGTTGACGAGCATGACCGGACAGTATCCGGTTCCCGTGCCTGGAATCGCCCTTTCCTGCGGCGTTTCCTCCATGCCGATCATTTGACTTCGCCGCATGGACACGCTTTGCGGGGATGGTCGAAGCGCGACGGACACGCCTGCCGGCGGAGCGTCGAGGGTCGGCCGCTCGCGCGCCTTCTCGATCTCGCCCTTTGCGCCGAGGCGCGCGTAGTGCCAGTAACCCGTGGCCTTGTCATGCAGAACCGTGTACCCTTCGGCCGTCTGCCAACCATGAAGGCGCTCATCGCCCCACAAGCGCATGCGGAACGAGCGGCCGTTTGGTTGTTTCCGCGCGATCGTGTCCGGCGCGGCCGGCACGGCCATGGCCGGCGCGGCGCCGGCGCCGAACAGGGCGATCATGATGATTGTTCGAACGGCGAGGATGGGATACGAAGGAGCGAG
>JAFGSN010000231.1 GCA_016934575.1 Vicinamibacteria bacterium | reverse complement strand
CAGAAGACGCTCCGTCTCATCATTCTCCCGCTCGTCGCCTTTTCAGCGGGATCGTTGCTGGGCGGCGCGTTTTTCCACATGCTCCCGGCGGCGGTCGTGGAGATCGGAACCGGCCTGTCGGTCTATGTCTGGCTTCTCGCCGGTTTCTCCGTGTTTTTCGCGCTCGAGCAATTCCTGCACTGGCATCACTGTCACCGTGAGTCCGCGGCCTGCAAATCGCCGACGACCTACCTCATCCTGCTGGCCGACGCCGCGCATAACTTCATCGGCGGCATTTCTGTCGCGGGCGCGTTCCTCATCGACATCCGCCTCGGAATCATGACGTGGCTGGCGGCCGCCGCTCATGAGGTGCCTCAGGAACTGGGAGACTTCGCGGTTCTGATCCACGGCGGATGGGAGAAGAAAAACGCCCTGGCCTTCAATTTCCTCTCGGCGCTCACTTTCCCTCTGGGCGGGCTTGTCGCCTTCGTCGCCTCGCGCCATCTCGACGTGCGATTCCTCCTGCCCTTCGCCGCAGGCAACTTCCTCTATATCGGCGCGTCGGATCTCGTGCCCGAGGTGAACCGTCACCACTCCTTGCGGATAAGCCTGCTCCATTTCAGCTCGTTCGCCGCAGGAATCCTGCTTCTCCTGGCGATGAGACTCTCGCTTCACCATGCCCATTGAAAGCGGCGATTTCGGCTGGCCTCGTGAGTCGCGTTTGCTCGCGGACAGGGAGCGCGGTTCGTGAGAACGGAACAACTTGCGGAGATACGGTCGTGGTTTGAGGCCTACGTGGCGGGGTTTGCGAGCGACGGCGGCCGGCTTTCTCCCGCGTTGCAGATCAAGGCGGATCACTCGAAGCGCGTGGCCGTGGAGGCCCGCGGTCTTGCGCGCGCGATCGGCTGGCCCACTTCCCGAATCAACCTGGCCGAAGCGCTCGGTCTCTTGCATGATCTCGGCCGTTTCTCGCAGTATTCCGAGCATGGAACGTTCTCCGACGCCGCATCCATTGATCACGGCGAGCGCGGCTGGTTGGTCGCCGCAAGCATCGCGCCGCTTTCCAGGCTGACGCGCCGGGAGCGCGAATCGATTCTCCACGGCATTCGATTCCACAACCGGCAGGCCGTTCCCGAAGGAATCCCGCCTTGGAGCCTTCCCTATCTCAAGCTGATCCGTGACTCCGACAAGCTCGACATTTTCCGGATCGTCTTGGATGCCGTGGAGCAAGACGGCTTTCGCGCCCTGCCGGGAATGCTTCCCGGCATCACGCTGGACCGTTCCTGTTCCGAGCCAGTCGTGGAGGAGCTTGCATGCGGTCGTGTCTGTTCGCTCAAAAACGTCCGGACCCTGGGTGATTTCCTGTTATTGCAGTTATCGTGGGTGAATGACGTAAATTATGCGCCGGCGCTCCGTCTTCTTCTCGATCGAGACGTTTTCTCTCGCATCATGCTCCACCTGAACGGCGCCCGCCGTGTTCAACTCCTTGGGTTGAAGATGCGTCGTTCGGCGATCGAGCGTCTCGGCGCGGCGTCACGCTCATGCTCGGATTGTTCCGGATCATGCGAATCCACGTGATGAACAAGCCGTGAGGCGCGGCGCGTTATTTCAGCCGCGGGTAGGGCCAGGCCATCAGGCCGCCTTCCATGACTCTCACGTTCGTATAACCCATCGATCTGAGAAAACAGGCGGCCTCATAGCCGCGCAGGGATATCTTGCAGAACGCGATAATCTCCTTGGCCTTGTCTTTCGGAAGCAGGTCGGTCTTCGAGCGCAACTGCCCCAACGGTATCAGCACCTCGCCGGCGCCCAGGCGTTCCTTCGCGTATTCCTCCGGCCCTCGCACGTCCAGCAGAAAGACGTCGGCCTTGTCGTCGAGTTTTTGCTTGACCTCGACGCAGGAGACGCCGTCCATCATGCCGCGCCACTTGTTCTCGATCACATGCACGGCCTGTACGAAATTGTCAATCGCCGGCGAAAAGGGCGGCGCGTACGGCAGGTCAAGGTTGACCATGTCGGCGATCGACAAACGGCCATGCAGGGCCATCGCGGCCATGGCCAGGCGTTTGGCGACGTCGCCCAACCCGACCGCCTGCATTCCAAGGAATCGGCCGGTGGTCCTGTCGGCGATCATCTTGATGACAAGCGGCTGAGCGCCCATGAATCCGGGCTTGTCCGGAGCGGCATGCGTCGACGTGATGATATTGGAATAACCTTCGGCTCTGGCCATCTTCTCCGACAGCCCCGTGCCTCCCACGGTACATCCGAATACTTTGCAGATGCCGGTGCCCACGAAACCTTCGTATTCTTCGATGTTGCCGAAGACGACGTTCTGCGCCACCACCCTTCCTTGCAGGTTGGCGGCGTCGCCCATCGGCCAGGGTTGCCTGGCGTGAGTCACGAGATTCGTCACCTCGACGCAATCGCCGGCCGCGTAAATGTCTGAATCTTCTGTTTGCATGAAGCGATTGACGAGAATGCCCCCGCGTGCGCCGACACGCAACCCGGCTTCTTTGGCCAGGCGGCCGTTCGGCCGCACTCCGATTGAAACGACAACCAGCTCGCAAGGAATCGTCTCGCCAGCCGCCGTGCGCACTCCCGCGACCTTGCCGCCGTCGCCGACAATCTCGGCGGCGGCCGCGTTTGTCAGGATCTTCACACCCTTCCCGGCCAGGTGGTTCTCCGCCAGCTTCGCCATCTCCCAGTCCAGAAACGGAAGAATCTGGTCCTCTTTCTCCACGATCGTGATCTTGACCCCGCCCAGGCCCAAGGCTTCACAGGTCTCGATGCCGATCAGGCCTCCGCCGATGATGACGGCGTTATCAGCCTGGCGTTCGACGACGACTTTCTTGAGGTATTCGGCGTCCTCCATGCTCTGCAAGGTCGCCACTCCCTCAAGCTTCTTGCCGGGCAGCTCGGGAAAAATAGGATCGGCGCCGGTGGCGAGCACAAGCTTGTCGTACATCAGAATGCTCTCGCGCCCGCTCTCGCGATGACGCGCCGTGACGGTTTTCTCCGCACGGTCGATGCGCACCGCCTCCGTGCCGACCAACGCCTTGATGTTCTTGACGTTCGAGAAAAAGGACGAATCGCGCTGGTCGCCGGCGGGCGTCGAAATCAGCATGTTCCGGTCGTCGAAAACTCCGCCGATGTAGTACGGATATCCACAAGACGCCATGCTGAGATAGCGTCCCTTCTGGATGATCGTGATCTCCGCATGCTCATCGAGTCTTCTCACCTTGGACGCCGCCTTGGCGCCGGCCGCGGATCCGCCAATGATCAGAACACGCATTCTCGCCTCCTTCGATTGATTCAAGAACGATCATGAGCATCATACCGTTCTTCGGGATCGAAAACCCGTAACGACGCAGCACGACGTGCGTTACGATATCCGTCGCCGCATCAGGCGGGCAAGCGGGAGCAATTCACATAGTATAATGCAAGTGATAACCGTCGGCTTGAAACGACGTGCGCGACGACGACATGCATATGGCTGATCAAGCATCTTCTCCCAAGTCATCGACGATGGAAAATGTCGCTCCATTCGAAAGGCACAGCGATCGCTACGAAGCTTGGTTTGAGCGTCACTCCGCCGCTTATCAATCCGAGCTGGCCGCCGTTGGCGCGCTCTGGCCAGCGAAGGCCGACGGCGTCGAAATCGGCGTCGGCGCGGGCCATTTCGCCGCGCCGCTCGCGATCGCGATCGGCGTGGAACCGTCCGCCGCCATGCGCAGGGCGGCGGCGCGGCGCGGCATTCAAGCGGTGGGAGGAATCGCCGAGCTCCTCCCGTTCTCGGATGGACGATTCGACGCGGCGCTGATGGCGACCACGATTTGTTTCGTGAACGATCCGGCGCTAAGCGTCCGAGAGATGTTTCGCGTCCTTCGTTCCGGCGGCAGCGCGGTCGTCGGTTTCGTGGATGGCGAAAGCCGGCTGGGACGTGAGTATGCTCGTAAACGCGCGACCAGCCTGTTCTACGGCGCCGCGCGCTTCTTCAGCGTTTCCGAAGTAACGGCGCTATTAACCGACGCCGGCTTTGTCAAGCTGGCCCATCGCCAAACGCTTTTCACGCGCCCGGACGGCATGCTGGAGCCGGATCCGGTGCGCGCGGGATACGGCGACGGATCTTTCGTCGTCGTGCGTGGTATCAAGCAATAGGCTTCCGCATGCCGACGAGAGCGCGTCGCGCATGAACCCCGCTCCCTGGACGCTCATTGACGCCGCGACCGTGTTACGACCTTCCTATTCTCCGAAACCCCGTGGTTCAATCACGATTGGTTTGCCGGTCAGGTTCATGCTCAAGGGCTTTGTCGATCCGACTCATCGCCAAACGCTTTTCACGCGCCCGGACGGCATGCTGGAACCGGATCCGGCGCGCGCGGGATTCGGCGACGGATCATTCGTCGTCGTGCGTGATCTCGATCCAGAGTCCCCGTCTCTTCGTTCACGACATCATCGAACGGCAGTCGGGCTCCGAGTCATCGCCACCTTGCCCGAACGCGCCAGCTCCTTGATCCCGTAGGGCCGCAGGCAGTCCACGATCGCCTGGATCTTGTTTTCCGAGCCCGTGAGCTCGGCGGTGAAGTCTTTGGGCGTGAGATCCACGACCTTGCCGTTGAAGACGTTGACGACCTCCAGCGCCTCGAGACGCCGCGATCCGTCGCCGGCTTGAACGCGAATCAGCACCATCTCACGCTGAATCGTCGGCGTATCGAGGTAATCCTGGACCTTGACCATCGTCGGCACCCGCCGGAGCTGCTTGACCACCTGCTCCAGCGTGTCGTCGTCGGCCAGAAGCACGATGGTCATGCGCGAAAGCGTCGTGTCTTCGGTCGGTCCGACGGTCAGCGATTCGATGTTAAAGCCCCGAGCCGCGAAGAGACCGGCGACCTTGGCCAGGACGCCGTGCTCATTCTCCACCAGGGCGCTGATGATGTGTCGATTCGTGCCGCTCATGATCAGTCAGCCTCGAAGCTCTCGAATCCCAGGCGCTGGGCGATGGCCACGGCTTCCTTGGGATCGAGAATCATCTCGTCGCTCGCGCCGCCAGCCGGAACCATGGGATACACGTTTTCCCCGCGCGCCGTCACGACGTCGAGAAGCGCGGTCCCCGGCGTGGCCATCAGCCATTTGAGCGCTTTGTTCAGATCCTTGGGATCAGCCACGCGCGTCGCGGATGCGCCGTAAGCCTCGGCCAGTCTGACGAAGTCTGGCTGGAGGTTCATCTCCGAGCACGAGTAACGCTCCCCGAAAAACATGTGTTGCCACTGGCGGATCATCCCCAGGCATCCGTTGTTCAGAATCACGATCTTGACCGGCAGTTGATGGCCCACGGAGACGGCGAGCTCCTGTAAACACATCTGGAACGAACCGTCGCTTGTGATGCAAACCACCGGCAAGCCTTGAGAACGCACGCCGAAAGCCGCGCCGACGGCGGCCGGAAAACCGAAGCCCATGGTCCCGAGACCGCACGAAGAGATAAAGCGGTGCGGCTCATTCACGGGGATCCATTGACACGCCCACATTTGGTGCTGACCCACGTCGGTCGTGTAAACGCACTCGCCGCGCGTGACCTTGGCGATGCTCTCCAGAACTTGCTGCGGCAGGATCTCGCCTTCGCGACGCGAGTAACCGTAGGGGTGCTCCTTTTGCCAGGCCGCTATTTGATCGAGCCATTCCGCGCGCGCGTCCACCGGCTTCACTTGGGGGACGAGCGCCTGGAGCACGGTGGCCGCGTCGCCGACGATCGGAACGTCGACCTTGACGTTCTTCGAGACGCTCGCCGGATCGATGTCCACGTGCACCTTCTTGGCCTGGGCGGCGAATCGATCAAGACGGCCGGTGACACGGTCGTCGAAGCGCGCGCCGATGGCCAGGAGCAGATCGCAATGCGAGACCGCCATGTTGGCGGCAAAGGAACCGTGCATCCCGAGCATCGAAACATAATGGGGATGTTCGGCCGGAAAGGCTCCCAATCCCATCGACGTCAGTGTCACGGGAATCTTGGCCTTCTCGGAGAGAGCGATCAGCTCGGCGGTGCAACGCGATGCGATCGCGCCTCCGCCCACGTACAGAAGAGGCCGTTTGGACGCCGCGATCAGCTCCGCCATGCGCTTGATCTGTCCGGCGTGCCCCTCGATCGTGGGCTGATAACCGCGCAGGCGCATCGTCTCCGGCCACGACACTTCGTCGCGGGCCGACATGAGCATGTCCTTGGGCAGGTCGATCAGCACCGGCCCGGGCCGCCCCGTGCCCGCGAGATGAAAAGCCTCCTTGACCACGCGCGGGAGATCGTCCGCGTTCTTGACGAGATAATTGTGCTTAGTTATCGGCCGCGTGATGCCGGTGATGTCCGCTTCCTGGAAAGCGTCGGCGCCGATGAGGTTCGACGCCACCTGTCCCGTCAGGAAGACCACCGGCACCGAATCCATCCAGGCGTCGGTGATGGGCGTCACCAGGTTCGTGGCGCCGGGTCCGGAGGTCCCGATGGCCACGCCGACGCGTCCCGTTGCGCGGGCATACCCTTCCGCCATGTGGCCCGCGCCCTGCTCGTGTCGAACGAGAATCATGTTGATCGGCGCGTGATAGAAGCTGTCGAACAGCGAAAGAAGCACGCCGCCGGGAATGCCGAACAAGATCTCGACTCCCTCGCGGAGAAGCGCTTCGGTCAAGATCTCGCCCCCGCTCCAAGGTCCTTGCGACTTATACGATCGTCGCGGACCCACCCTGCAAGCGGCGGCCGACTCGGATGCGGGCGCCAGAACGCGCGGAGTAATGCGTGTTCTCCCTGCGTCGTCCAGCGGCGGCCGATTGGCGCGATCCGCATGAACGGGCGGGATTTTGTGGGTTGTATCTCTTTTTGAGCGGGATTCGGATTTTGACGAGCCGGCGTCCAAGTCGGACATGGATGATCCTCCTTCTCTCTCGGCGCGCCGTGCGACCGGTAAGCCCGCGGCCGCGGAGCCGGTTTCAGCCTCTCCGCTCACGTCGAGAAGGTAATAAGTCTAAACTCAATCGATCTCCGCTGTCAACCGCCCGAATCGCTCCGGATCTCGATTCTGGACGAATCACGCGCGCCGGCTTCGCCCTGGCGAGCGATTGTCACATCGAACGCGATACGAACAGGGCACGCGAGAGACGCGGACACCGGGCAATATTTTTCAATCTTTTCCTTCAAACGTAACGCCTTCACCTTCCCGGCCGCCTCTTCGTCGGGAACCGTGATCATGATTGAAACGTCCATGCCCGTGAACCTCAGCCCTTGAGACGTCTTTTCCATCGTTCCCTTGGAAGCGCTTGAGCACTCGATCACGACAATCGAGAATCGCTCCGTGAAGTAAAAGAACGTGCTGAGCAGACAACTCCCCGCCGAAGCGACGAAAAGCTCCTCGGGGGACCACGTTCCCTCCGGTCCGCCGAACGCCGGAGGCGTCGCCACGCCAAGCGCCGGGTTCTCGCGCGCCATGACACGACACTCCTTGCCGCCCTGCCATACGATTGCCGTCTCGAAAATGTGCACGCCGAGCATCTCCTTTCCAGGATCGCTTTCAACGGAAATCCGCGGATCCGGCCGCACGATTCAATCGCAAGGCGGAACCGCGCGCTTCCTTTTCAACCTCGTCGATGAGCCGCCCTTTCTCTTCGGGTCATGCCGCCGCGACTCATGAACAGCGATCGTCTCGCTGCTGCGTGAAAGCCAGACCAGAAGGCGTCTCACCATCTCGGGATGAGCCAGTTGATAGCAGCGCGAAGGACCGTCCTTGTACGAGTCCACCAAGCCGAGCTTCTTAAGCAAGGACAAATGCTGCGACACGTTAGGTTGGGGAACTCCAAGAATCTCGCGCATGTCGTTGACGCACTTCATTCCGCGGGCCAGCTCTTCCAGGATCAAGAGCCGTATGGGATGAGCCATCGTCCTGAGCAGGCGCGCACGTCCGGCTGCGGCGTTGGGATCCATCGTCTACTTCCTCCGCGCTCGTCGCATATTACGAATTGATTATATGCCACATATTGAATATAATGCCCGCTGGCCGTAGGCGTTGTGGCCGTCAACGGGCGCGCTTTCCGCCGCGGGGGAGAAAACATGCCAGAGAATGTCGTTGAAATCACGGATGCGAATTTCACGCAAATCACGAAAAACGGCGTGACGCTCGTGGACTTCTGGGCGGAGCGTTGCCCGCCCTGCCGCGCCCAGGGGCCTATCGTCGATAAACTCGCCGAAACATACGCCGGCCGCGTGACGATCGGGAAGCTCGACGTCGACTCGCACCGCGAAGCGGCGACGGATCTCGGACTGTATTGCATTCCCACCTTGATCCTGTTCAAGGACGGCAAAGAGTTGAAGCGTTTCACCGGACTGCAGACGGAAGCGTCTTTATCCTCGGCTCTGGAACGAGCGCTTCGAACGGCAAAGGAGTCAGCAAATGCCACTCTATGAGTACCGTTGCCAAGAGTGCGGCGCGACAACCGAAGCGCTCGTCACGATAGCCAAGCGGGATGACGCTGTATGCTCCAAGTGCGGAAGCCGAAAGCTGGAACGAAAGCTCTCGACCTTTGCGGTGCGCGGCTCATCGGCCGGCAATGACATCGGCGGCAGTTGCCCCACCGGAACCTGCTCGTTCTCGTAGAGCGAAGCGCCGGGACGAATCGTGACTCCCCACGGGGATGAGACTCCCGGCGTTTGCTCACGACGCATGATCCGCCCCTTAATAAATCCCGATGTCGTCGAACCAGATCGTGCCCGTCGTGCCTACTTTGTCCGCTCCTCTATCGATCACGAAGGCCAGCATTCGGACCTGGTCGAGGTCAAGGCGGCCGTCCGATCGCGGGTCGGTGGATCGAAAGCAAGCAAACGGCGCGCTGACGCGTCTCCACGCCCTCGACGTCTTCACCGACGTAAACCAGGTTTCATGCCCTTCATCCCTCCCGAACGGATTCACATCCCGAAGCTGGACATGAACCCGGTACTCGCCGTCGCCCTTGATCGCGAGCACGAGACCGCGCCGCCCGGACAAATCATGCGAGGCGCGATTCACCAGGGCGCACCATGAGCTGGGAATCGGCCCGTCGCCGGCTCCCAGCGAGAACTCCATCCGCCCGCATCCTCTTCCAAGCCATGGGGCCCGTGTGTCTCGAATCTCCGCGTTCATCGATGACGACGGATCGAACTCGGGCCGCAGTATCGTCCCTTCTTCGAAACTGTCGATGACGCGGATCGCCGTCGGCGCCTCCGGGTCGGACGCTAAACTCGCATGCCGCTTGCGGGACGCCGCGTCTTCCGGCGCAAAGACATAAATCGGGTTCGACACAATCCACGGCGTCTCCCAACCAGGAACGTAGACCTCGACTCGGAACACGCCCGGACCGGGCGCCTCCGCCTCGACGCTGCCTTCGTTTTCAAGCATCCTGCGGCCGTCGTGAAACATCACGAAGCGGGCGCCTCGCGGCACGCGTCCTCCGGCGCGCAACAATGGCCTCGGGTCGTCGCGAACGGTGTCGCCCATCGTCCATCGCCGTCGCATGCCAACGGCTTCGAAAAAGAACCCTTCCGCCGAGGCCAACGCGTCCACGCCCATGTACGAACGGCCGCCGGCAATTGTCTCGATCAGCATTCGACCATCCAACACAGCGTCGCCGGTCGGCGGTTTTTCAAGAAGAACGTGGTTCAACGCCAGACTCATGAGCGATTCATACGACGGCAAGCGAATCGCTCGGCGCTTGGACAAAGCGATCCGGCTGTGAGCATCCGGGACCGCGATGCCGGCCACATCGCGGGCAGCAAGCAACGAATCCCAACGCTCGATGACGCGGGTCGGACGTGACATCAGGCCGAGCAAGGCCAGGCGCGAATTCAAGCCATACAATCCGGCGGCGCGTGCGATGCGCCATCCTGCGGTCCGCCATTGGCAGTCCAAGTTAACGACCTCGAGCCCCCAGTCGCCGGGCAGGTCCCAACCGGTCCAAGCGAATTCCTCGCGAGAGCTGCTGGGATGCGCCGCGAAAGCGAATCCACCGAGGTCGCGAATGTCATTCAACGCGTCCTGGACGTTGCCGGAGAATCGAAAGACCGGATCAGGGATGCCGAGTCCCAATACGTAGCCGGAGGTCGTCGATATCTCCGTGCCCACGAGGACAAGAAGCGATCCGTGGTAGCCCTCGAACGGCTTTGCCTCCAGATGGTTGTGATCGGTGATGACGAGAAAGTCCAACCCGGCCGCCTGCGCCGCTTGGATCACTTCCTCGGGCGTTCCTCCGCCGTCGGAAAGGTTCGTGTGTACGTGGAGGACGCCGCGCACACGCGTGAAGCCGTCGGAAGGCGGCGACCCCTCCAAAGCCATGGGCCGCCACAGAGCTGCGCGAACCAGAAACAGCGCGAGAAAGCCGCTCAACGTCAGGACCAGCGCGTAGATATATCTTCGACGTCTTGACGGTCGTGCCAAGGATAAAAACCTCCGCCGCATCCGATCGACCTTGCCGTCACGCGGCGGTTGACGCCCCGCTTCTTGTCCGCCGCTGCGAGATCCTTCCGATTCTACATGCCTCCGGCCAGGATCGGATCACTAATTAATCATCGTCCGCCTTCTTCATCAACCGAATGCGCTCGCAGATCCGTCGAATCGCCTTGGCGTTTTGCGACATGTCCGCCTGCGTGTCGTATCCGAAGCTCTTTCCGGCCGCCTTCGTTAAAAGATCAACCGCCTCTTCACGATAGAGCAAGGGAAGCTCTTCGTCGGCCAGGGCCACCAAAAGAAACTCCAGCCCTTTCCTTTTATTGACTCGCAGCGTCTCTCGTGCATGCTGAAGCTGTTCCTCCGGCCCGAAGAATTCCAAATGCCTTTCGATCTTGTTGGCGCCCACGCATCGTCCGGTTCTCGCCGCCAGGGCGGCTCTTCGCGTCTCGTGCGCCTCCGACTCTTGCGCGGCCGCGACGGATCTGTCGTGCGCGATGCTCTCCTCGACGTGGCGGGCTTCATCGCTGATCGCCCACTTGGTCGTGGCCAGCCAGCGTCCCAAGCTCCACACCGACCAGACGACGAGCGCCGTCACGACTCCTCCGAGAAGCACGGAACGTACCGCATCGGATCGAGGCCTGGCGCGGATCAGGAAAACGATGATGCCGCCGATCACGAGCGCCACGCCATAAAAGGCGATGACGGCCGGCCCGCTTGGCAAGTCGAGATTCCAGGAAAGGTACAGCCCCAGCACCGTCACCGCCGTTCCGGTCCCCCAACCGATGAGAAGCTGGTGCGCCAGTCGATTCGTGATCATGAACGCGAGGATGGCGGGCGCGACGAGAAAAACGAAAACCATGAGCACTCCGGCCACGCGCGTGGAGAACGTGATCACGACTCCGAAAGTCAGATAAAACAGGAAATCCCAGGCTTTCACGGAAATGCCCGCCGCGTAGGCCTTCTCGGGATCGTCGGAAATGGCCAGGAATCTCTTGCGGAAGATGAAATGGAGCACGCCGACGAGAAGGTAGATGAAGGCGGCCGTCAAGACGTCCGCCCATTTCACCCAAAGCAGATTGCCAACGAGAATGTCCTTGAGATGCTCGGCGCCCCGGGTCTTTTCCACGACCAGCACCGCGATCGCGCATGACACGGCGTACGTCAGGCCGATGACGGCTTCTTGCGGCACCTTCTCGTGCCGAAAGCGCGTGATCGCGAAGACAGCCGCTCCAAGAAAGGTGAAAATCATCGAAAAGACAAGCGCGCTCGGTGTTTCCGGCATGATGCCGAAAAGAAACCCGACGGTCGTTCCGAGCGCGGCGATCTGCGCCAGGGCAAGGTCGACGAAGATGACTCGTCGCTTGAGCACGTGAATGCCGAGGTACGTGTGAATGGCGACCAGAATCAGGCATTCCGCAAAAGGCGCGGCCATCAGCTCGAGAATGTTCATGATCGTGTCTCCCTCGACGTCTCAAGAGGCCCGAAGATTTCCAACTTTTTGGAAGGCGCGGTTCAACTCACGAATCCAGATGTCGAACTGGTCGAAAAAGGTCTTCATCTCCGGTTGTCCGCCGGGACCCAGGGCCACGATGACCGGCACGGCGCCGACCTTTTCAGCGACCTTCCGGACCTGACCGACGTCGAAGTAGTTCTCCGCCCACATAACCTTGACATTCTGCTTGCGCATCTTCTCCATCACGCCGGCGATATGACCGGGAGTCGGCGGAATGCCCGGCTTGGGCTCCATGTAATCCACGATCTCGACGCCGAATAGCTGGCTGAAGTAGCTGATATTCTTGTGATAGGCGACGATCTTTTCGCCGCGCAAGGGCAGCGCTTCCTTCATCCATCCTCCCAGCCGCGAGATGAGAGGCCTTCCCTTATACTGCTTTTTCTCGAGAAACGGGACGAGTCGGCCGCTGGTCGCCAGATCGGTCAGGGTCTTTCCGCCCAACAGCTTCACCAGATCGTCTCCGAACGTGCGCCGATCAACCTCATCGATGAATCGCGCGAGGTTCTGATCGAAAAAAGCGGCGTGCTCCGGCGCGTTTTTCTTCAAGCCAACGCAGATGTTCTCCGCGATCGTCTTGCCGTTGAGCGGGCTGGTATGGATGTGCGGGTTGCCGTAGATGTGAACGTCGCCCTCGGCGCGCGAGACGGTGATGGGCACTTCGATGATCTTGAGCCCGGCGCTGGCAGAGACGAAACCCTTCTGTCCGCTGCGAATTCTGGGATTACCTGACATGTCCACGAGCGCGGGGGACCACATCTCGAGATCCATTCCGGTCGTCACGTAAACGTCGGCCTTCCTGAGAAGCACCGCCAGGCTCGGCTTGGGACGGACGATGTGGGGATCCTGGTTGCCTTCCACGATGTGCGACACGACGACCTTGTCCCCGCCGATGTAATCGGCGATCGAGTGATAGGCCGAGTTGGATACCACGACGTTGAGCTTGTGCTCCGCGGCAGATGAGAACGTCGCGCACAGCACTGCTGTCGCCACGGCGCTCGATAGAACGATGGATTGAGCTCTCATGGATTCTCCTTTCTAATACTTTTCATGCTTGTGCGGACCGGCCGCGAAGTCGATCTGCAAGAGTAAACGGTTGTCGGTGCGTCT
>JAFGSN010000230.1 GCA_016934575.1 Vicinamibacteria bacterium | reverse complement strand
GTGCGGGAAATCCGCACGCACGGTTTGAAAGGGGGATTCAGGAGCCCGGGCTCGCATGAGCACCGCGCCTGATTTCTACCAATGACTTGGCTTTGAGTCGATGATCCGATCAAGCCCGATCTTACCGAGCGTTCCCAGCGCGGCGGCGACATGGCCGTGTGGCTCGGAACGAACGATCCCAAAGGAGTCTTTGCCGATTGCGAACGCCTCTCCTTTCAGGGCTGCGGCAAGGGCCGAGACCTTCTCGTTCGGCCAACGAGTCAGGTTGGCGATGGTTCGACTCTTGACCTTTCCGCCTTCACGGTAGCTTTCGCGGAGGAGTATTGCGGGAGGAGAATTTCTGTTGGGGACTCGCGCGATGTATATGCCGACAATAAACGCCAACTCGCGCACTTCAGCAAGAGCCGAACCCGTCTATTACATGCCTACATATTGGCGCTGGCGAGACTCGTTTTTGTTGTAACATGTGATTTCTCAGCTAGTTCCCAAAAAGGCGCGTCGGGAAGTCGAGACTAGAGGGCCAACGGCGGCGCGTGCTGAGATCGGCGTTGCGCCTCGGCTACCTGCCAGTGGCCATCTGTCTACCGCTCGCGCTCGTGTTCACGCTACGCGCGCCCGCTCCACTTCTGGGAGGAGCGGGCGCCTCGCAGCGCGGTGATCATAGACGTTCTCCAGAGCCGGGCGGTCGGATGGTTCTACATTGTCTCGTCGATTGCGATCCTCGCCGTGCAGGCCGTCATCTTCATGGCGTTGAGGGTCTTCATCTCATGCGGAAAATGAGTTATTGAGAGTGACGTATCCCGCCACGCTCGATGAAGCCCGGTGCGTCGATCGAGCGCTTGGCGACTTGCGCCTTCACTCGAGATGTCACGCAAAGGGCGGTTCTCTCGACGTCAATGTCGGATTCGCCGTCGTCTCCCGCGGTTGATGGCTGGTTCTCACATGAAGCGACCACGGCCTCGGGCGCATCAAGGACGGTCATCACTTCGATCTCGCGCCCATTGCGCCGCGCGGTCCAGTAGGTGGACGATGGCGGCTTCTCGCCGTCATCGTATCCACGACTGATGCCGTAGCGTTCCTCGGCGCGCTGATAGGCGAGGCCGCCGGATACGACGGCAAACACAAGACGCCATGCGGAGATCCACATGGCTCCCTGAGGCCTAAACATGGTACTGACGATATCGATTACGATTTGGTCATTCGTCTCTCTGATGACGCGCTTGATGGTATGGTTTGCGAGGAGCTTGCCGTCGGTTCGGTCCGGTGACGCCTCGAAATACCAGACATCCTGCCGGCGACCTTCAAGGTAGATCGCCCACCAGATTCCGTGAATACGGTGGCTCTGATCGGTCACCTGCCGAAGAACGATGCGCGTGTCCCGCGAGAAGGCCGGCACCGCAAAATCCGCGATCGAGACGTCGACCTCGAAACCGTCCTCGTCACGAAGCGTATCGCCGGCGCTGGGAGATCCCTTGAGATCTCGCGGCAGCGCGGCTCGAACGGCTGACGCGTGGAGCGACGACTGGCCGAGCGCGGTCACGCATTCGAAATAGAGCCTCTCCAGTCCCAAGAGTCGCGTGACGGCCGGCGTCTCCGTGCGGGTGGGCGGATGCATTTCGACAGTCGGATTTCGCGCTGAGGCGTCTGGCGTAGTTTGAGGCGCGGATGTCGCCATGCCAATCGCCAAGACCGTAACCATGAGACAAGGAATTCGGAAACCAGGCATCATTGCATCCTCATTGAACAGCACGTCAATGATGCAAGACTACGCGCCGTCACAGCGGAGATAAACCGCGCGCAGGAAAGGCGAACAAGGCGGAGCATTGAAGCGCCTTCGTCCGGCCCAAGTATTGTCTGGTCGAAACGATCCCGGCTGTTGCCGTATGTCGAGCCGTGGTTGCGGACGCCCCTCTTCACGTTCCCGCCTTGCACCCCCCCCTCGATGGATTCGCGCGGCGGTGGCGTCGCCCTGTTCCACGCCGTTGCCCTGTTTATGCATGAAAAAGAGATGATAGCAACCGTCCGCGTCCTCGCCGTCGCGCCAGCAGACACAAAAACCGTCGCTGTATCATCTTGTCGCCTCCGGTTTCCGCGCTCGTTCCAGAATCGCGAGCACGCGAGGATCGCCTGGTTTCTCGAAAAAGTGTCGAGTCCACTTGCGCGGGCGTGAGCCGGGCGCCGCGCTCAACCAAGAACTCCGCGACGTCCCACTTGTCGGCTCTACAAGCAACTCCATGATCCTGGCAAGATCCGCCAGACGGCTTTGGCCTTCGATTCAGACAACGACTTCGTCGGCGTGGCCGCGGCCATGGCGGGCGCCGTGGCGGATGTACTACGTCGCATAGATTCGGTAATCGATGTCGGGAAAGATATTGTCCTTGGACTCGATGTCGGAGAGGAATGACGCGTCCACGGCGCCGCGCATCAGTGCTTCATGAAGGCGCGTGAAACGGACGATGTGCTCGTTGATGCGCCTTTCGGCGTATGAGACGGTCGTGCCGGTGCTGATGATGAAGGGCCAGTCGCTGCTCTGGGCCAGAAGCAGCTCGCGCGCCGCCTGTTCGAGGGCGCGGCGCTCGATGTCCGTAGGAGCGGAGAACTTCCGCGCCAGCTCGCTCATTCGTTCTCCGGCCATATGAACGTGACGATAGATCCAGGCGTTGGATTCGTTGAGCCAGTACTCGTTGTAGCCGCCGTATCCCCAAGATGACGCGCTGGGCGTGACGACCTGGTTCGTCGGATGGCGATCGAGATAGTCGCCCGGCGTTATCGTCTCGATGACGTCTTGATCGAAGTGAATCTGTCGCAGCAGATCGTTGATGAACCAGGGGCCTTCAAACCACCAGTGGCCGAAAAGCTCGGCGTCGTAAGCGCTGACCAGAAGCGGCGGACGATCCATGTGCGGAGCGATATCCTCGATTTGGCGCACGCGCTCGCCGCGAAAGTGCGAGGCGTGCTCTCCGGCGCGGGCGCGCGCCGCGTCGGGATCGTAAACCCATTTGTCATGCAGCTTGTCGTGGGTGATGGCGTGATACTTGAATCCGGTGTACAGACGGTGGCCGCCGGGATGGACGTATGGGCCGACGTAATCGAGCGGCAAGTCGAAGCCGATGTCTCGATAGAACTCGCGATAATGCGGATCTCCGGGATAGCCGTCGCGGGCGCTCCACACCTGGCGCGAGGACTCGACGTCGCGCGCGAAAGCGGCGACGCCCGAGGGACAGTAGACCGGCGCGTGGGCGCCGTAAGCCGGAGCGCTGTCGGCGAAGACGAGCGCGTGAGTGTCGACGAAGAAGTAGCGAATCGCGGCTTCACGCAGAAGCTCGTCGACGCCGGGGATGTATCCGCACTCTCCGAGCCACATGCCCGTTGCGCGGCGTCCGAGCAGCTTCTCGTAGAGATCGGCGGCCGTGTGCACCTGCGCGCGCAAGGCGGCCCAATTACGATCGAGCAGAGGGAAAAAAGCGTGCGTCGCGGTGGATGTGAGGATTTCGAGGCGCCCCGCGTCCTGAAGCCGGCCGAAGGCGCGGACGAGATTTCCGTCATGGCAGTTCCAGGTGTGGCGGAGAGAGCGGAAACGGTCGGAGTACATCTCGGCCAGCCGGTGATAGTGCGGCTCGGAACGGGTGCGCGCGAGCTCCTTTTCCGAAAGCTCGATTAGCCGGTCAAGATGAGCGCTGCATCGCTCGCGGAGCAGCTCGTCCGAAAGCATGCTGAGCAGCGGAGCCGACAGGGATACGGTGCAGCGAAAAGCCGCCCCGTCAGCGACTAGGCCCTCGAAGATCTGAAGCAGCGGCAGATAGGTGCCGACGGCGGCTTCGTAGAGCCAGCGTTCCTCCATCACCGTCGGATCTTCCGGGTGGCGGACGAAAGGAAGGTGCGCGTGGAGGACGAGGGCGAGGTAGCCGCGGCTCATGTGACGGCTCGTGCTCCGGCGTTTGTTCTCATCGAAAGCGTTTCATCGAAGACGCCGTGCCTGCGCCAGCGTGACGCATGCCGCCCGGCATCGATGGTTCAAGTCAACCGTGGCGCGGCGCAGACTCGCTGGCTCCGCGCTGGAGCCTCTCGCTAGCGCCAGCAAGGCGCCACTCGCTCGCACCCGCGAGCCGGATTTCGCTGGCGCCGCCCAATCGCGCTTCGCTGGCTCCGCGCTGGAGCCTCTCGCTAGCGCCAGCAAAGCGCCGCTCGCTCGCACCCGTGAGCCGGATTTCGCTGGCGCCGCGCAGGCGCCACTCGCTGGCCGCCGCGAAGAGACGCTCCGACGCGCCCATCAGGCGCAACTCGCTCGCTCCCAAGAAAAAGACCTCGCTGGCGCCCTTGAGACGCAACTCGCTGCCGAAGAGGTAGCGCCACTCGCTGGCCGCGAGCGCCTCGGAGCCGCCCGGCGCCAGCGCGCCAGCGCGCATTCGCAGCTCTTTCGCGAAGCCCTCGCCGACGATCCAAGATGCGAACATGCGCCAGGTCGAGAGCACGCGTCTCTCGGCCCAACCGCCCAGGCCGCGGATGATCACCTGCCACGGTCCGTAGACGACGCGCGTTTTTCCTTCTTCCTTGACGATCGTGACCGGGCCCTCGAAGCTCTCGAACAGGGCGGCGGGAGCTTCCACCGGAACGGAAAAGGGACCGCTCTCCCAGCTTGTGCGAACGATCGGTCCTCTCCAATGCGCTGATTCTCCTGTTGTCGACCAATCGCCGCCCGAGCATTCGCTCCACTCGCGATACTGCGTCTCGGTTCCGACGTTTGTGACGATTCCCTTACGCGTATCGCTCCAGCCTCTCTCGGGCACGTCGCGCCAGGGCTTGAACGCGGAGCCATCGAGGCTTGGTCCGCCGCCTTCGGCAGAGCGGACCGTGAGCCACTGCACCGGACCCGGCGCCGCCATTCCGTGCCTGGGAAAATCGACGCGGCTGGAGCGCGCAATGCGCGCGAAGGCTCCCTTTACAGAGCGCAGGCCGAGGTCGATGCAGGCGCTCGATCCCGGCTTGCCGATGTGGATGAACCACTGGCGGTCGGCGCGCTCCACTCTGATATCGAAATGGCCAAGCGAGTTGGTCCCGTCGAAGATGCGTCCCGTGATGTCGTGAACACGAAGATGCAGCGCGGCCTCGCGCCCCCCCTCACCGAGGCTTCGGCGGGCGCGTTCGATGCCTTCGTCGGTCACTTCCCAGTATGTAAAAAGCGCCTCCGGGCTGACCAGCATGGACGTGATGCGATCTTTGCCATAAGACCAGGGGATCTGCGCCGGCCGTCGTTCGTGATCGCCGGCGCCAAGATCGTATTTGGATCGGACCGCCTCTCCGGCGTCTCCTCCTTCGGATTCGCTTTGCGCTGCAAGCCCGACCAATACCTGCTGCAGTCGCTGCGCTAACACCGTTTTCGTCAGGTCCTCGACGGGCAAGCCCAGCAAGCGCGCCGCGAGCTGGAGCTTTTCGCGAGGGAGGGTCAGCAACGACTTGGTCGAGATCGCGGCAAGCTCGCGCTGCGAGATGAAGCGCTCCCACAGCAACTCCGCGATCTCGCTCATTCTGCGACTCGGAGACACCGCTTGCTGGTCGTCCATGTCTTCCTCGCTTTCCAGAAGGCTGAGTCCATATTACGTCAATACGTCCGTTAAGGTAAACAACCTGTCCCCTTGACGCCCTCGTGACGCCGGGGATAGGCTTGGATCCGATGCGCGATCACTGGATTCACGCGACGACGGACGGAAAGCGCCTCTCGAGGCCTTGCCGGCCACTCCGAGGAGGATTCCGATGAAGCAGTTTCTGACCGACGACTTTTTGCTGGAGACCGACACGGCCCGTGTGCTCTATCACGATCATGCCAAGTCGATGCCGATCTTCGACTATCACTGCCATCTCCCGCCCCGGAATGTCGCCGAGAACGCCGGGTTCGAGAACCTGACGCAGATCTGGCTTTATGGCGATCACTACAAGTGGCGCGCGATGCGTGCGAACGGCGTCGCCGAGCGGCTCTGCACGGGCGACGCCTCGGATTGGGAGAAGTACGAAGCGTGGGCGGCGACGATGCCGTACACTATCGGAAATCCTCTTTACCACTGGTCCCACCTGGAACTCAAGAACTACTTCGGGATCAAGGGCAAGGTGCTGAACCCGGAGAGCGCGCGGGAGATCTGGGACGCCTGCAACGCGCAACTCCAGACTGACCGCATGCGCGTGCACGGCATCATGGCGGACCAGAACGTTCGGGTCGTCTGCACCACGGATGATCCGACGGACGACCTCGAGCATCATCGCGCGATGCGCGGCATGCCGACCCTGAAGACTCGAGTTCTACCCGCATTCCGTCCCGACAAGGCGATGGCCGTCGAGACCGGAAAGGCGTTCGTCGAGTATATCGAGAAGCTGGGCCAGGTCGCGGGATCGGCGATCAGGAGTTTCGAGGATCTGCGAGAGGCGCTCGATAAACGCCACCAATTTTTTCACGCCGAAGGATCGCGGATCTCCGATCATGGGCTCATCGCGCCCGTCCATGAGGAGGCTACGGATTCACAGCTCGACGCGATCTTCAAGAAAGCGCTCTCGGGCGGCGGCGTGACCGAAACCGAGGGGAACCAGTTCAAAACCGCGCTGCTTCTGCATTTCGGGCGCATGAACGCCAGGCGCGGCTGGACGATGCAGCTTCACATGGGCGCCATTCGCAACAACAGCACGCGCATGTTGCGGCGGCTCGGTCCGGACACCGGATATGACTCGATCGGCGACTGTGAGATCGCCGCCCCGCTGTCGCGCCTGCTCGACGCGCTCGACGTCACGAACGAGCTGCCCAGGACGATCCTGTACGTCCTGAATCCGCGCGATAACGAGCTGATCGCCACCATGATCGGCAACTTCCAGGACGGATCGACGCCGGGAAAGATCCAGTTCGGCTCGGGCTGGTGGTTCAACGATCAAAAGGACGGAATGATCCGGCAGATGTCGGCGCTCGCCCTGCTCGGACTGCTCAGCCGATTCGTCGGCATGACCACCGACTCGCGCAGCTTTCTCTCGTATCCGCGCCACGAGTACTTCCGCCGAATTCTCTGCAATATGGTCGGAACTTGGGTGGAGCAGGGCGAGGCGCCGCGTGACATGGGTCTGTTGGGCAACATGATTCAGGACATCTGCTTCAGAAACGCCGAACGATACTTCGGCATATCCGCGGATCCTGGAGCTGTCGCGGGAGACAAACGATGAAGGCTCTCGAAAAGCTCTCGATCGGCGCGGGCGATCGCTTCGGACACCAGGGTCTGGCCCAGCTCCGGGCCGCGATCATGGCGCGGGAGAAAGGCGCGGATGTCGCTGTCGTGTGGAACAAGTCCAACCGCGAGCACAACCTTATCGGCACCGAGCCGGCCGACGTGCGGCGCGAGGCCGATCAGGCAGTGAAGACTCTTGGCTGGAAGGGCGGCTACTACGTCGACGCCGACCACATCGGTCTCGGTAACGTCGATCGCTTTCTCGACGCTTCGGACTTCTTCACGCTCGACGTCGCCGACTTCACTGGCGAGAAGGCCGACGCCGGCGCCATCGACGCCTTTGTTCGGAAATACGGCCGTTTCGAGGGCAGGCTGGCGATTCCGGGCATCGAGAAACCGCTGCAGGTCTCGAAAGAGGCGATCCGAGCCGTCGCCGAGAAGTATCTGCTCGCGGCTCAGGAAGCGGGCAAGATCTACCGGTACGTGGAGTCGAAGAAGGGCCGGGGAAGTTTCGTCACCGAGGTGTCGATGGATGAGACCGATCTGCCGCAGACGCCCGATGAGATGATCTTCATTCTCGCCGCGATCGCCGACGAAGGCATACCGGCGCAGACCATCGCGCCCAAGTTCACCGGCCGATTCAACAAGGGCGTCGACTACGTCGGCGACGTACGTCAGTTCGAGAAGGAGTTCGACGAGGATCTCTGCGTCATCGCCTGGGCCGTAAAGGAGCTCGGCCTGCCCGACAACCTCAAGCTCAGCGTTCACTCCGGCAGCGACAAGTTTTCCATCTACGCCGGAATGCGCCGCGCGCTCAAGGCGCGCAACGCGGGCGTGCATCTCAAGACGGCCGGCACGACCTGGATCGAGGAGCTGATCGGTCTGGCCGAGGCGGGCGGAGAAGGGCTGGCCATCGCCCGGGACTGTTACAGGATCGCGCTCGGGCGTTTCGAGGAACTGCGCAAGCCCTACGCGACGGTCATCGATGTCGATCCGTCAAAGCTGCCGAACATCAAGGAAGTCGACGGCTGGAGCGGCAAGGAATTCGCCGAGGCTTTGCGTCATGACCAGGGTTGCCCGCGCTACAACATGCATTTCCGCCAGCTTCTGCACATCAGTTTCAAGGTCGCGGCCGAGATGGGTAAGCGTTACCTGAGCGCCCTGGAAGACCACGCCGAGGTCATCGCCCGCAACGTCACAAGCAATCTCTTCGAGCGCCACATGCAGAAGATATTTCTCGACTGAGGAGCTATGGGCGGCGATCTTCGCCTCGAAACGTGATAGAGGATCGTGATCACCGACCATAGGCGATGCTTTCTGTCACGAATCGCCCGCCAGAGCCGCCTCGTAGGACCGTATTTCCGCCCGTAACTCGTCAGCCATCTGCCGATCGTGGGCCTGGATGGCGACGCTCAGCGCTTGCCGAGCCGTCTCGACGGCTTCGGCGAGCCTGCCTGTCCGCGCGTAGAGCCGACCAAGCAATCCCAGTATCAGGGGATTCCGGCCTTCCGACAATGCGATGGCCTCCTGTGCGTGAGGAATGGCCTCCTGAAGTCGACCCGACATGGAGAGGGCCAGGCAGAGATTCGTTCGTACCGCGGCGTTGTTCGGGACATACCGGACCGCCTCAAGGAGACGGCGGATCGCCTCATCCATCTTGCCGGCCCGAGCGAGTACGCCGCCGAGTCCCGCAAGCGCCTCAGGAAAGTGAGGCTCCAACGCCAGGGCTTTCCTGAATTCGACGATTGCTTCGCTCGGCCGGCCGCTCTCCACCAGGGCCGACGCCAGGTTGTTATGCGCGTCCGGGTGGTCAGGGCTCAGACGGATGGCCTCGCGATACTGTTCGATCGCATTCGCCAAGCGACCGGTCACCGCCAATGCGGATCCGTAGCTGTTGTGGGCCTCCGCGTCGCCCGGATTCGATGCGAGAGCTTTCTTGAGGAGCGGGATCGCCTGTTCATAGCGCTCTTCGTTCATCGCGGTCGAAGCCAGATCGATCAGGCGGAAGTAGTCGGCGACGGGAGTGTCGATGGTCAGCAAGCCGTCCTGTGCGATGTTTACGAACTCCGGAAGGTTGACCGCGCGGTTGGCGGCGGTGCTGTTCTCGACGAGGATGGCCGGCGTGTCGTTGCCCTGTTCGTCGATGTGCGTGAGGAGCATTTGCGTGTACGGGGAGCGGCTCTTGGATGAGAAAACGAGCCAGCGACCGTTCGGGGAAAAACTGTGCCAGGAGTTCATGAGCGGAGTGTTCGCGCGCATCAGGCGCGCCGAACCGCCATCGATCGGGACGATGTAGAGTCGTCCGTCAGGACGCATCAACTGGCCGTTGCGGGCTTGAACGAAGACGATCCAGCGGCCGTCGGGCGAGATCATTGGGAAGCTGTTGCTCATGCCGTTCGCGGAAGCGCCCGCGATCGGCACGGCACGGCCGCCCTTGCCGTTGTTAAACGGAATGCGGTAGAGGTCGTACTGGATCTGTGTCTCGTTCGGGTCGTTGGCGTGCTCCGCCTGTTTGGCCCCTTTTGGATAGGCGTCCTTGGCTTTGGCCCGCGCGAAAACCAGGAAGCTTCCATCCGGGCTCCAAGCGGCGTTCGTATGCACGTAGCGTGGATCGTCCGCTCCAGGCAGCGGCTGGAGAATTCCGGTGGCGTTGCTATACCAGGCCAGGATCCCACGAGTGGGATAGAACACCTGCAAGAAGCGATAATCCTGGAAGTTGGCGACGAAGTAGTTCGACCACAGATCCTTGGGAGCTTGACCCCGCTGATAGTCGCTCTGGCCCCGTCCGGGATCGTTGATGGTGGTCATCACGTATTGCCCGTCCGGGGACACTCTCGACATGAAGGCCACCCGGAGCTTCCCGCCAAGCTTTCCGCGGAAGGTGCTCCATGTGATGATGTTCTCGTTGCGGATCGCCGCTCGTGGCCGGATCGGGAACAGGGCGTAGAGGCCCTTGTTGTTCTTGGGTCCGTCAAGGTCCATTCCCAGGGTCTGGCCGTCCGCCGACACCGAATGGCAGTTCGTGCAGCAGTGGAGGCCTTTCATAACCACTCGGCTGTCCGGCTCGGCCAGATTACGCAGACGCCAGGCGATCAGCGGGATGAGTTTTCGATCGAGTGGTTGGATCACGCCCCGCTCGCCCGCGGAAGGCCTGAGCGGGACGTCGCGGTAGAGAATGGGAGCGCCGACGGGGTCGTGCGAGATTCCGATCGTGACTTGTCCGCGCGATACCGCTCGATGTAGTAAGCCATGACTATAGCCCGTGATCGTGAGGACCGCGTTCTTGCCGGCCGAGGTCTTCTTGATCGTCTCCCAGGTCGCGGAGTCCGGTTTCCAGGTGTGAGCCGCAGCGCGCTCGGGCGTCAGCTCCGGGAGCTTGTTCGTCGGTCCCACGGCCAGCGGATCGATCTCTCCGATGCGGGGCGGCTCGCCGCGCGAGGTGGCGTGAACATGCGGCGCGGCCCCGTTGCCGACGCTCACGTCGATGATCCACGACCTGGCGCGCGCGCTGGCATCACGCCACTCGAAGGTTGGAGGCGCGAAGTCGGGGGGGAAAACGGAGCCTTCCAGCGGGTAGTCCACCGTGATCGGACGCGGAGATCGTCCAATCAGGAAGAAAGCGGTCACGGCCGCCGCCATGACCGCGACGATTGCCGCGCCGATGAAGAATCGGATCCTTGTCCGGCCGACGTTCGATGTGCTTGCTGCGGTCAATGACATCCTCCCCTATGGTTTGGCGTAGGATCGGATCCCGCGTGCGCGGTGATCCGAAACCGGGTGGCCACATGGATCAGGTCCATCATTCCGGAAATCATCGCGCGGAGGAACGCCTTGTATTCTCAAGCCTGGAATACTCCATCATATGGGAGAGCGTCAAGCGGCTCTCGTGCTCTCGGCGAGCCTCGATATCCGGATTCTCATCGTCGAGCAGCGTCTTTTACTCGCCCCATTTGATGCGAGCGTGGTTCCTATGGCCGTGCATGAAACTGCCGTCCGGTCTGATGACGGCGCAATGAGTCCAAGCTCCGGCCGGATCGTTCGTAGCGCGACGCTCGGCGAACTGGATCGCGTCGGTCTCCGTGCGTATGGATTCGACGCGCTCGATCTGCTGGTCGGATTGCGGCGAAAAACGCCTGATCAGGAGGAGCGTGAAATGCGCATCTGCCATCGAAGCGTCTCAATGCGGGCGAAAACGGCCGGCCCGAACAGAGTTTGATGTGTTATCGTGCGCATGTCAATCGGCAAGAAGCGGGTGCGGCATGAGAAGACGCATAGACATGCACGTTCATCTCGTGGGTCGAGGAAAAGACATTACGCGCGTGGACACGCAGGCGTATTTCAACCCGGAAGTCAATCAACACTTGTTCACTCGCGTTCTTTACGCTTTGTTGGACGCGAACCTGGAGCGCATGGGCGGCGACACTGACGCTGACGGCATGATCTCCACCGAGGAGTATCTCGCGCTTCTACGGCGCGCGCTGGCAAGCTCCGAAGAGATCGACGAGGTGGTGTTGCTGGCGCTGGACGCGGTGTACTCGCCTGGGACCGGCCGGATCGACGCCGAGACGACCAATCTCTGGATCACGAACCGCTTCCTGGACGCGACGACGTCTCGTCTCAATGCGATGCTACGGTCCGATTCGCCGGGCCGCGGAAAGCGGTTTCTCATGGGCGCTTCCGTCAGCCCCAACAGAAAAGATTGGGAAAGGGAGCTGGAATATGTTCTGCAAGAGACGGACGCCGTGCTTGTGAAGCTGATTCCGTCCGTGCAACACATCACTATGGACGCCTCGGACCGCAAGGCGTTCTATGAAGCGCTGGCGCGGAACAAGATGCCGTTGCTCTGTCATGTGGGGCCGGAATACACGTTTACTGAAGGCCTGAGGAAACGTGAGCTGGATTGCTACAAGAGACTGGGGCTGGCCCTGGAATGCGGCGTGACCCTGATCGCCGCGCACTGCGCGACGCCCGTGTTTCCGCTTTTCGATCGCGACGACACCCGGGAGTTCCGGGCTTTCATGCGGGACGCGAACTCGGGCGGGGAGGTGCGTCTCTGGAGCGATACGTCGGCCCTATCCATGGCCACCCGGATTCCGTTGATACCCAGGATCATGGAACTGTTCTCGCCGGAAGAGTTGGTGCATGGATCGGATTTCCCGGTTCCCATCGACGGTTGGGCTCATCTGCCGTATGTGACCCACGGCATCACCACGAACGAATACACGCGAATCGTCAAGACGAAGAATCCGCTGGATCGCGACGTCCGTATCAAGCGCGCGATGGGCTTTTCGGACGACATTCTGTCGAACGCCGAAAAAGCGCTGCGATTGTCACGGAACGCCGGTGACGGAGAATCGCCAAAACGCGAAGTCGTGGAAGAGTGAAGTCGCCGCGCTGACGGACGAATCGCCGGCGTGTTGGCGTTGCCGACGAGACGTCACGCCACAGGCAAGCATGGGAGTATGATGATCGGGTATGCTGTCATGCATCGAGGC
>JAFGSN010000229.1 GCA_016934575.1 Vicinamibacteria bacterium | reverse complement strand
ACGCTGTTCACCCACAGGCAAGATCCCAATGCCGCTGGCGATCCCATCGCAGCCGTCCACCACCACTTCTGACCAAGAGCCGAAAAACAGAACGGCTCGGAAGTACGGCCGGCGCGCGCAACGCTACGTGGTTCTCGAAGCCGGATGCGCCGCTCAGAACGTGTCCCTGCAAGCGGTCACGCTCGGTCTGGGATCGGTGCATGTGGGCGCGTTCGACGATATTGCCGTCTCCAGTCTGATCGGAGCCTCAGAGGACGAGGAAGAGCCGCTCTTGCTCATCGCCGTCGGTCATCCGCGGTCCGCCGATGATCGGCTGGACTCCGGCGCACGAACGAACCGCCGCCGATAGAGCCAGCCATCGGCGTCACGGATTCTCGTCATCGTCGATGACGACGCGCCAGTACGGCGGATTCTTCTGTTCATGCTCTCGCATCTCACGAGGCCTAACCCTATACGAGATACGCCACGCCTTTCTTCCAAAGGAAATCCGTGTTCAGGATCTCGTGCGGTCGATAGCACGCTTTGTACTCCATCTTTCTCGCGCCGCGAACGTAGTAGCCGAGATAGAGGTGCGCGATCTCGAATCCGCGACAGAGGTCGAGGCAGGTGAGGATATTGAAGACGCCGAGCGATCTCGACGACGCCTCCGGATCATAGTAGAAATAGACTGCGCTGAGCGCCTCCGGCTCGCGATCGACGACGCCCACGCCCAGAAGTCTACCGCCCAGACGGTATTCGATCTCCAGCGATTGAACCGCCGTCATGCAGAGAAACTCGACGTACTCCTCGATCGCTCCCGTCATTGGACCATCGTGACGAGAATCCAAATAGCGTTGAAAGAGCCGATGCTTCTCGATTGAAGGACACGGCGCGGACACGGCGACTCGCATGTCCCTGTTCCGTCGCGCGCAACGCCGCTGAGAGCGGGAAGGGCGGAATCTCGCCACGGGAACTCGCAGCATCCGGCATTCTTGACACTCCGGACATTGCGGTCGATAGAAAACCAGTCCAGCGCGACGGAAGTTGAGATCCATGAGCGCCTGGTACACTCCGGGCTCGAGCGCCGGCGCGACGAACGCGACGTTCGTTGCTACGCGACCGGGAAGATACGAGCATTCCGACGTCTCGCTTGCCTTGAGATTCTGCGAAGCCGCGAGCTTTCTTGCCAGAGCCGCGGCCTTCTCCGCGTCGGATCCCATCGCTTCGTTCCCGCCGGCATGATCGCCGTTTCTGCGCGTCATCTCAAGGGCCTATGATGTAAACTGGGTTGTCTGAGCCGTCACATGGAGGTGTGGAATGCCGCGCGTTTCGATCTTGATCGTCGTGGGAGCACTCGGCGCGGTTCTTGCCGGATCAGCCTGGGCCAGGAAGGTAGCGCCGATCGCCGCTCGCTGCCCCGAAGGAACCAAACGACAGATCGACTGGGAGGAAACGCGCGACATGTGCCTGCGGTCTTCGCCGCCCTCCTGCCCGGACGGAACGTCTCTGCGCGAGGATAGCGCCGATGATTCGGATCAGTGCGTTGCGGATCAGACGACGGCGACGACTCCCTCATGTCCCGAGGATCTCACGCTTCATGTTCGGTCGGGGGCCGACATATGCGCCGGCCTCGCCAGCCGCGCCAATTGTCGTAAGGGCTTTCGTCTCCGCGTGCTACCGGGCGAGGACATGTGCGTCCGCTAGTCCGTTTCGAGACCCAGCCGATATAGACGTCGAGCTTCTCGATCTCGACTCGCTATCGAACTCGCCTGCACGTCCAATCGACGTCGCCCGGCCAGTGGACGAGAAGACTCTTCATCCCGCGTACAGCGGCGCCTGGAACAATGAATCCGTCCGGGACTCCGCGATCACGGCTTCACAAATACATAATAAGAATCTCGCCTAAAGACGTCCGAGAAAAAGGTCGCGCTTTTATTCCGGAGATTCCCGAGTCCGTCAACCTGTCTGACCTCGATGTCGATCCCGTGGAAGTCGACAGCCTTCTGCCAACCGTAGACGCCGGCGTTTCCCATCTGGCGCAAACGTTTTACCGGGAGTTGTGCTCGCGTATCGTCGAGTGAGCGGGGCAGACCGACACGCTTCCGGCCGATGGCGAGATTCTGAAATCTCTACGCGCGCTCGGGTACGTCGATGAGCCGCGATTGGACGCGTCGTTGACGGCCCATGGGACACTTCGCGGAGTGTCCATCCCGTCGATTCGTCTCCGCCTCTTTTCTCCAGAATGACGTCATGGAGGCCATGAAGTCATCACAAGCACGATGGCGGGCTCAAGCGGACAGGAGTCTAGGCGGCGCCATGACTTGGAGCGACGGAGCACTGGAATTTTTCAACCGCATCGCCTATACATCGCTTCGATTCTTCATGCGGATGATTTTTCGTCTCGTTTACGGTCTTCGCATTGAAGGCTTTGAGCACGTTCCCCGTAAAGGCGGAGCGCTTCTCGTCGCGAATCATCTTTCCTACATCGATCCGCTCTTCATCGCGGCCGCTCTTCGGCGTCCGGTTCGTTTCATCATGAACGAGGGCCATCACCGTCGCCTCTGGCTACGTCCATTGTCGCTCCTGTCGCGCGCCATTCCGCTTTCCTCTGAAATGAGGCCGCGGGAAATGATCGGCGCGCTTCGGATCGCGGCGGAGTCCGTTCGGCGGGGCGAGCTAGTCTCAGAACTCCTCGGTTTCGGGGCCACCTCATTGCTGAGACGGGACTTACGCGTTCAGCAATTCGCGCTAATGGTTCTCGCTT
>JAFGSN010000056.1 GCA_016934575.1 Vicinamibacteria bacterium | reverse complement strand
GCCGTCGCCGGGACGAGATCCCTACGTGCTCGTTCAAGAAGCCAAGGCGCTTCTGGTCGCGGGCAAGTTCAAGGGCGTGCTGGATATTGTCGAAGGATTGATCAAAGAACATCCGCGTTCTCAGTCGAGTCATTTGCTGCGGGCCCTGGCCCTGGACGGGCTTGGTCGATATGACGAGGCCGAGCTCAGTTATAAAGCCGCGCTACGGATCGTTCCCAAGGATCCGCAGATCCTGACGCGTCTCGGGATGCATTACTTGCGCCGCGAGGCGTGGGACGATGCCGTTCGCCATCTCGAGCTGAGCCGAGCGATCGCCGCTGACGACGTCGAAACGCTCTTTTATCTCGCTCAGGCGCATTTTAAAAGGCAAAACGTGGCCAAGGCGCTCGAAGCAATCGAGCGTTGCGCCGAGCTCGCGCCGGCGAATTCGACGGTGCTTTTCAAGGTCGGAGAGTATCGCGCCCACGCCCGCAAGTACATGCCCGCTCTCGAGGCTCTGCTCAAGGTGCAGACGATCAATCCGGAAGAGCCCGATCTTGATCTGGCGCTGGGCATCGTGTACCTGTCGGTTCTCGACATCCCGAACGCGCGCGCGTCTCTCGATCGGGCCGAGAAGAAAAATCCGGAAAACCTGGCCGTCATATCCAACCTGGCCGAGGTCTGTGCGCAGGCGCGCGACCACGCCGCGGCCAGGCGTTACTACCAGGAGCTGCTGGATCGCGGGCAACATGATGCGGAGTATTATCTCGGACTCGGAGCGGCGCTCGTCGGTCTTGGCGAGCACGAGGCCGCGAGCGCGGCCCTGAAGCAGGCCGTCGAGAAGAATCCCAAGATGCCGGAAGCGCACTTTCACTTGGCGCGCGTTTATCGCTCCATGGGGCTGATCGAGGAGGCTCAACGAGAGTTGCGGGTTTTCAAGGTGCTCAAGGAAAATCCCCTCAATCCTCTCGATAAGCGTACGGAGCTGGAGCAGAACCTGTGGCGTCGTCTCGAAGCGCTCGTCAAGGACGGGAAGGAAGAAGAAGCCTTGAAACTGCTGGACTCCGGAAACGCTCCGGACGGCAATCGGCCCGAGTACCTCGTCGGGGCGCTTTATTATCTCCTAGGACGCTTCCAGGACGCCGAACGCTTGTTCAACGAAGTGATGAAAACCTCTCCGATCCTTCCCAAGCTCGGCGCCTATCTCGGATTGACCTATATGGAGATGGGTCGCATCGACGAAGCCGAGCGCGTGATCAACGAAGAGCTGGCGCGGAATCCCAAGGACTCCCTGGTGCTGATGGCGATGGGCCGGTTGTGCTTTCAACGGAAGAACTGGGCCGAAGCCGAACGCTATCTGCAGGAATCCCGCGTCGTCATCCCCGAGGCGCTGCTCATGCTGTGCGAGGCGCAGATCGAGACGGGGCGGAAAGACCAGGCCCAGGAGACGGCGCAGACCGTCGTCACGCTCGCCGCCGGCGACGAGACGGTTCTGGCGGCTTTGAATCGATTGCTGGAGCGCCACAAACTTCGTCTCGACGCCGATCCGAGCCAAGCCGTCGCGACGCCCGCGGATTGAACGAGAACGCAGAGATCATCGAGGAACGGCAGATCTCCTCAGCCGCAAGCTCTCCAGCGCGCGTCGCGCGCGTTCGCGACCGGGATCCGATTGGAGGGCGGCCGACAAGTGCCGAACGGCTTTCTCGCGCTCGTCCAGTTGATAATAGATCAGGCCGAGATTTTCGTGCGCTTCCGCCATGTCGGGCGTGATTTCGAGCGCGCGATCGAGGAAGGATATCGCGCGGCGTGAATTCCCCTGCGCCAGGAATTCCTGGGCTTGCCGCGCCAGCGCGCGCGTCAGATCCCTGCGGATTGAGTCGCTGTCCGGCGCGATAGCGAGCGCCCGCGTTAGGTGGTCGATGGCCTCCGCCCGGTCCTTCAATGCGCACTCGTTCTGGCGGCAAAGGCTCGTGGCGAGGACGTATCGGGCGCCGCTATCGCCGGGATCGAGGTCGACGGCTCGGCGCGAGTGTTCGACGGCTTCGCGCGTCTTGCCGCGCAAGAGGGCGGTTTTCGCCATCTCGACGAGCGCGAGCGTCGATTCAGGCTGGTAATCCAATACGACCCTGAACGACGCCTCGGCGTCCGCGTATCGGCCGGCGCCGCGAAGAGCGCGGGCCAACTGGAGATGAAAGCTCGGGTACTGAGGAAATCGGTCGATCAGGGCGCGCCACTCGCGTGCCGCGATTTCCAGGTTGCCGATGCGTTGCTGGATCGCGGCGTAACGCTCGCGTATGCTCCAGTGAGCGCGCCGATCGGAGAGAGTTCTTTCATACTTCTCGAGCGCGAGGGACACGTTTTCGGATTCGCTCCGCGTCTTGAGCGTTTCGATCTCACGCGAGAATCGACGGACATGCGTGGAGTGATCCATCTGACCCGTGAACGGCGGCTCGCGGAGGCGCCTGAGCATGGTCTCGGCCAGCATGTAGCGGTCAAGATCGGTGAAGACCAGCCTTCGGGCGCACTCGTCCTCGCTCAACGACGGCTTTCCGGAATCCTTGCGCCGCACCCAGGTCGGAAGCGCGCGGCGCAGCTCGTCCAGGATCGCCAGGCTCACGAGATAGTTGCCGGAGACGTTCAGGTGCACATGATCGAGAAACGTTTCCTCGCCCGGCGTTCCATGCGGCGCATGTCCTTCCATCCATCGCTCCGCGTCGACGAGGCGGACGCCCCCTGCCGTCTCCCGGCGCGCAACGTCACGGATGATTGCATTGATGCGCGAGTCGGCGCGGAACCGGAGCGTGTCCAGATCCCGGGCGCGGCGGTAGGATCGTCCGGCTTCTTCATGGCGTTCGAGCTTCCACGCGCAACGACCCAGGCGATAATGCAGCTCGGCGTGATCCGCGTCGATTTCGGCCGCTTGTTGGAAGAGTCTGGTCGCCTCGGCCCATGATCCTATCTGTTGGCGCCGGATGCCTTCGCGATAGATTTCATTCCAACGACGGCGCTTTTCCTCCGAGCGCGCTGTTGCATTGAGAGATCCGAAGGGCGCGCAGCTTCGCAGATTGACGGCGACGGTGCTCAGGACAAGGGGGAATCCGGTCCGTCGTGAGATTCGTGCAATGTCCGCCAGATTCCGCTCGAAGCGCCGATATGTTCGTTGAAGCGAGGGGTCGTCATGGCGCACTTGATGATCAACGAACATCTCCATCCCGCGCCACGTCTCGCGCGATCCATCGCGTCCGAGCATGCCCGCTGTCTCGTGAATGGCGGCCTTGGTCAGTTGCCCCAGGCGCGTAGCGCGCAAGGCGACGCCCGCGCGCAGCGCCGTCAGGTTTGGCGCCGCCGTGGTCAGGACCGTGCCCGCTCCATAGGGGCCGACAACTTCGTTATTGCCGGCATAGACGACGAAAATGTCGGGCGCGAGGCTGGAGCAGGCGCGGGCCATGCGATAGACGACGTGCGAGTTGATCGCCGTCGGCGCCGCGTTGATCACCTCGAAGTCCACGCCCGGATATTGATGACTTAGAAGAACGTCGAGCATGCGCGCCATGCCGAACCCCGGTTCGGGATCTCCCTGCGCCGCCGACGAGCCCAGAACAAACACCCGGCATGTGTTTGGCGCCTTGCCGGCCGAAAGGGAAAACGGAGGGCAGAGCCTGGCCGCGTTCGGTTCGAAGAAGAGCCACGTGAAATACGGATTACTGAGGAACCTCGACTCTCCGGCGACATCGCGGCGGAGCGTGAAGTTCATCGGCACTCCATAGCCGAACGCGCGAAGCGAGATCTCCAGAAGAAGCAGCAACAGCCATGGCGTAACGACAATGACGCCACGGAACAACCAGCGACGCGCCGGGCTCAGGGCCTGTTCCGCGCGTCTCGGCGACGCATCGCTTTTCGGAAGGTCGCGTGCGACGGACCGCCGCGCGCCCAACGGTCTCGGGTGTTGCTCGGTCTCGGATTGCGCGCGTCTGGTCCGCTTCTTGCCCATTCCGTCCCCGCGGTTATCTGTCCTCCTCGTGAAGCCGTCGCCGATCGAGCGTCGCTTCGACTCTCGAAGCTTCCGATCGCGCCTCGCGTGCCTCCTGAAAACGCCCCAACTCATGCAAGAGCTGAGCTCGCATGACGTGAATCGGGCCGCTCGCTTCATCCGGCACGAGGTCGCGCCCGCGTTGCAGGGTCGCGAGGGCCGCGTCCTTCCTGCCCAGGGCGCGAAGATCGGAAGCGACGAGCTTCAGCGTATGAAGCGTCAATCGAGCGGCGCGCATCTCACGCCGCCGCGCGCGCGCGCGTAGTTCCTCGGAGAAGCGTTCGGGATCATGGACGCCATGGTTTGAAACGAGCGGCTGCGCGGATTCCCGAAAGGCATAGATGCCGTCGAATTCGCGCAAGCGCAGCTCCGAGCTGAGTCCGTGCCGGCCGATTCCCAGCGCCGTGAGGCCGCCCGTGACCCATTCGCCGAGCCCGAAATTCGCTCGCGCATGGCGCGGCGTCGTGAAATCCACGACGGTCTTGTCGTCCGTGACGGGCGACACGGCGCCGGCGAAGTCGATGAGGGCGGCGCGTCCTCTGAGATGGAGAGAGAGCAGATCGGCCGGAGTTCGGATGCCGCCGTGCTCCGCTTCGATCCGCGCGAGGTCGGCCGCGATCGCCGGTTCGGCCATCCTTGACGACAACGCGCCGAGATCGATCGCCGGGGGCCTCTTCGAGCCGATCAACAGCCACTCATAGGGATGCGCGCAGTCCCAGACGGACGCGTAGGGAAAGACGTCGACGAACGCTCTAACGAGCATTTGAAGCTCTTGGGTCTCCAGTTCCCAGGTGGCCAGCCAAACGGCCAGGATGCCGTTTTCGGTCAATCGACGCGAGCACAATTCATAAAAATCCTTGGAGTAGAGGTGGACCACGCCCGCCGTGTGAACGAGGGGCGGCTCCTCGGTGATCACGTCATAGCGCTTGTCCGTCGCGAGCAGATAGTTCCTGCCGTCTTCGATGATCAATCGCACGTTCTTGTTGTTGGCGACGTCGTGATTGGTCCTGGCGAAAAGATGGGCGGCCTTGACGACCTCGGGCGACAGCTCGATCCCGTCCAGCGACTTCAAGCGATGAAGGCTTGCGGCTCCGAGCGTGTTGCCGGTGCCGAAACACACGACCGCGGCGGATTCGGGCGCGGGATGGAGGAGGAGCGGAAGATGCGCATAGAGCCAGCCGCCTTGGAAAGACCGGGTTCCCGATGCGCCGCGCCCGTCCGAGAACTGGATCCATCGGCTGCCGTCGGGATGATCGCAGACCGCCACGGTCTCGGAGATTCCTTCTGAGAACCAGACGACGCGACCGAATCGTCTCTGGAACAGGTCGCGATAGAAACCGCGCGGCGCGGCCGCGAGACCGCCGATCGCAAGCGCCGCCATAAACAGGCTCGCAAACGCCGTTCGGGCTCGATTCGCGGTCGTTCCTGTCCACAACGCCCAGAGGACGATCGGCGCCGGGAGCCATGCGAGGAGCAACAGCGCGCCGCGAGTACCGTAGAAGGCGACCAGCAAGAATGTTCCAAGCATGATGCCGGCGACGCTCCCGAACGCGTTGATCGCGTAAAGGCGGCCCACGACCGCCGCCGCGCCGCCGCCGGGAGACTCGACGATCTTGATCGTGAGCGGAAAGACCGCTCCCAGGAGAAGCGCCGGCAGGAAGAGAGTCGCGGCGACCTGTCCGAAGATCATCAGGAGCGCCGCCGACCAGCTCCATACGAGCACCGCGGCTTCCGAGCCGCCGGACAGGACGGGATCAAGGCGATGCTTGCCGGCCAGAAGGGGCGCGATCTCGGGCAGATGACGATAGACCGCGATCGCAACGAGCAGGCTGAGCGATGCGGCGGCCGTCACCGCGGCCAGAACGCGGAGCGCATTCGCCGATCCGCGAACGAAACGCGACACGCCGGAGGCGCCCGCGGCGACGCCTAGAAGGTACACCGCGAGGATGGCGCTGAACGCATAGGTCGAGTTGTGGATGAAGAAGACGAGCGCGCGCGTCCACACGATCTCGGCGGCCAGCGAGACCAGCCCGGCCGTAAAGGCGGCGGCGGTCGCGAGAGCGACGAGACGTTGTCGCGGCCGATCGCGGGTGCTCTGGCGCCTTTTCTGTTTCCTTGCGCTCAACGCCGCCTTCTGCGCCTCCAGTCGTTCCCGGTAGGCCGGATGGCGTGCCAGGGCATATGCGCCCGCGGCGACGAGAAAGCTTCCCCAGACTCCCACGTGAAGGCTTGCGATGACGCCGAGGCGCTCGATCATGACGAATCCGGCCGCCAACGTGCCGGCCGCCCCTCCCACCGCGTTCAGCGCATACAACCATGCGACTCGATGCGCCAGCCGGCCGGCTGGCGCGAAAGCGGCTTGCGCGATTGCGGGCAAGGAGGCGCCCATCAGGAAAGTCGGCGGAAGGAGGACGATGAAAGCCAGGCAGAACCGCGACGCCGTCAGAGCCAGGTGGCGGACTGCCAGCAGTCGGTAGAGGACGGGGTAGAGCGCCTCGATCTGCTCGATCACGAGCGGGAAAGCCAGAGCGTACAGCGCGACGCCAATTTCCAGCCACGCGTATGTCTTGAGCGGAGAATCGCGCAGCATTCCGCTCCGTGACGCCCAGCGACTCCCGAACGAAAGACCCAGCATGAACGCCGACACGACGGCTCCGATCGCGAAGATGCTGACTCCCACGGTCAGGTGCAGCCGGCGGAGCCACACGATCTCATACAGAAGAGCGAGCGCTCCCGACAAGAAGAAAAGCGCGCCGAGAGCGACGACGTACGATCTGTCGGCGAGGTGCTCCGCGTTGGCCGTCATTTCGTGGGAGTCGTTCTTGGATTCGACGCGCGTCATGAGTGGGCCGGCGGCAGAGTACTCGCAGCCATGGGGTCCGTCAACCTGATTCGCGCCCGCGCTCTTGACAGCTTGAAACGGGCGACGCTATCGTCGTCTTGTCGGTTGTCGGAGCGCGTGCAAGGACGCGTTCTTACTTGAACGTCGGGTTGCGCGGGTCACGCTTCGGCGTCGCGCGCTTTTATAACGCGGACCGCGAGGCGGGGCGTGCCGACGGAGGCCGCTGTCGAGAATCGGCGTAGCTGCTTGTAAGGATGACTGCTCGCGAATGCCAAGAACGCTTTTCACGCGATTGATGGCCGTCACGTTGTCCCTGGGCGGCCTTCTCGCGCTGTCCTTCGCGGTACGCGCCGATCCCGGCGCGCCGGACCAGATCCGTTATACCGACGTGGCGCCGCGAGCTCGTTTCGACTACATATCAAACAA
The DNA here is from genome assembly GCA_016934575.1 of Vicinamibacteria bacterium. Lineage (GTDB taxonomy): Bacteria > Acidobacteriota > Vicinamibacteria > Fen-336 > Fen-336 > JAFGSN01. The sequence goes on along the minus strand of JAFGSN010000056.1, from coordinate 11,940 downwards.
CGACTTCACGGGACGGAAGTACTTCCCTCAACCGATGTGCGGCGGGATCATCATCTTCGATTTCGACAACGACGGCCGGCTCGACGTCTTCTTTTCAAACGGCGCCAAGCTGCCGGAGCTGGTCAAGACCAACCGCTCTTTCTACAACTGCCTGCTGCGGGGCCAGGGGGACGGAGCCTTCGAGGACGTCACGGCCAGCGCGGGCATCGAAGGCCGGCGCATCGACTTCACTTACGGCGTCGCGGCCGGAGACTACGACAACGACGGGCATATGGACATCTTCTTCTGCCAGACCGGACCGAACGCCCTTTTCCGGAACAACGGCGACGGAACGTTCACCGACGTCACCAAGGATTCCGGCCTTGACACGAAACCGAAGGACTTGCTTTCCGTCTGCGCAGCATGGCTCGACTACGATCACGACGGCCGATTGGATCTGATCGTTTCCCAGTACACCTATTGGAGTCCGGCGGCCGACGTGCGCTGCCCGCTCCCGCAGGGCGGAGAGTTCTATTGCTCTCCACGCGTGTACAAGAGCGTTCCGCACACGCTTTACCACAACGAAGGCAACGGACGTTTCCGAGACGTGACAGCCAGCGCCGGCTTTGCCGAAGCCAAGAGCGGCAAGGGAATGGGCATCGGTATCGCCGATTTCAACAATGACGGCCTGATGGACGTGTTCGTCTCGAACGACACGGAGCCCAATTTCCTCTACATCAACAAGGGGAACGGGACGTTCGCCGAGGACGCCTGGATGATGGGCGTGGCTTACAACGACGAGGGGCGCATCGTGTCGGGCATGGGCGCCGACGCCAAGGACTACGACAACGACGGCTGGGTCGACGTTTTCTACAACAATCTCAAGACTCAGATCTGGGCTCTTTTTCGCAACGACGAGGGGCGCCAGTTTCATTACGTCACGCCGACTGCGGGCATCGCCGTCATGAGCCGGCGGTTTTCAGGATGGAGCAACGGCTTCATCGATTACGACAACGACGGTTGGAAGGACATCTATTCCTCGAACGGGGACGTCGATTACCTCGGAGAAAACACGAAGCAGCATGACACGATGTTTCGCAACATCGACGGCGGCAGGTTCGAGGACGTCTCCGAGAGCCTCGGCGCGGACTTTTTACGCATGGGATTCCAGCGGGGCTCCGCCTTCGGCGATCTGAACGACGACGGGTTTCTCGACATTGTGGTCACGTCCCTGAACGAGCCGCCGCGCATTCTCCTGAGCTCCGGCGGGAACGGAAACCACTGGCTGATCGTCGACACGACGGGACGGCGGGGGAACCGCGACGGCATTGGAGTCAAGATCAAGGTCACGACCGAGTCGGGGCGCGTCCTGCACAATCACGTCACAACCAGCGCGGGATTCATGTCGTCTCCGGACAAGCGCCCGCATTTCGGTCTGGGCGGCGAGAACGGTTTGCGTTCGGTCGAGATTCGCTGGCCGAGCGGAGCGGTTCAGGAGATCCGAAACGTCAAGGCCGATCAGGTGCTGAGGGTCGTCGAACCGGAGTAGGCGGCTGTTCGGTGGATCGCGTCGGCGCTGAATCGCGGCATTTCAACCCGTAGAGCGTTACATGGCATTGATAAGGCGAAGTTCGGCAATCATTCGAATCAGTTTCCATAATAGACGAAGGGCGCCCAAAAGAAGGGATCCGCGTATTCTTCGCTTCGGATGAATTCGCGTTTCATCTCGGTCATGGCCCGCACGTGGCTCAGGCCGCGCTCCTGGACCAGACGATACAACCCGACCATGAAATCCTTTGTCGATGCGTCCGCCACCTGCCACAAAGACACGGACAGGCCGTTGGCCCCGGCCCTGAGGAACGCCTGGGTTAGACCCACTACGCCTTCGCCGCCGTAGATCCTGCCCAGACCCGTCTCGCACGCGGAGAGGTTGACGAAGTCGGCCGCGATGTCCAGCTCCGCGACTTCTTTCGCGTTCAGGTAGCCGTCCTCTTCGCCCGCGTCGACCCGTGCTTCCGAGAGAACGAGAGCGGAAAGCTCGGGAGCATCGGGGACCAGGAGCGTGTGCGTCGCGAAGTGCAGGACCTTGTAGCGCCGCAGAGCGCCCTGTCGGGAAAGGTCTTTGAGCTTTTTCTCCGAGACGTCCTCGCCCACGAGCACCGTGCTTTCCGGCACGATTTGTCCGATCGCCTCGACCTCGGCGCGCAGGCCGGGAAGGTCCGGCCATGAGTCCAGGCCAAGAGCCGCATTCACCTCGCGCACGCTCGCGTCCGCCTCGATGTGTCGCCGCGCCTCGGAACGTAGCGCTTCCAGTTGCCGCGTCGACACCTCGACCTTGCGCGATTCGGCGTTGCCCTTGAGTCTTGAGCCGCCCATGACGAACATCGGCCGCGGCCGAGGTTCGTGCCGCCTCTGGCCAAGGAGCTGCTTCACGCGCAGGGACGGCGCATAAACGACGTGATAGCGCTCGACGAGGTGCCGGCCGTCCGGCAGGCGCAGAGCTTCAAAGGGAATCGTGCCCAGGCTGCCGTCGGGAATGATCAGCAGCTCTTCTTTGCCGGCCAACTCTTTCTCGACAGGCTGAAGAAGCAGCGCGCACAGCTCTCGCGCCAGCCATTCACGCTCTTCGCGTCGAGTCGCGGATAGCGCGGGCTCGGCGAGCAGCTCGCCGTATGCGAGAAGGACTTTGCCGAACTCATGTCGATTGTCTGTAACGACCTCACGCGCCGCCGTGAAGCCGCCGATGCTTCGCCGAGTCGCGCCGCCGCCGACCTTGGAGAGTCCCTGCGGCATGCGCGCCAAGAAACCCTTCGTATCGAGCGCATAGGCGCGGAGCTTCCGACGAGTGGCCAAGACGGCGATAGGATTGTGCCAGTCGACGTTGAAAAAGCTCAGAACGGCCGTTTTCTCTCCGAGGTCTCTGCGCCATGCATCGATTCCGTGAAACGCGCTCTTGTCCATCGCCTCTCTGGCGCCGATCTGCTCGGCGAGAAGGCGCGCCTTGATCTTCTCGCCGGCCTCAAAGACCGCGTCAGGTTTGTCGTCGAGAAAACGCACTTGGATCAAACATTGATATGTCGTGATCCATGAGTCGAGGAAGCTCCTGCGGTCTTCCCCCTTGGCCGTCAGGCGGAGCTGTTCTTGGAGGTTGATCGCTTCAAGGAAGAACCGCTCGGCCTCCTTGTAGTCGTCGATTTGCAAGGCCAGGGCGCCGAGGTTGTGCAACGCGGTCGCTTCGTCTTCCTTGGTTCCCGCGGCGCGAGCGAGCGCCAGCCCCCGCAGGCATAGCTCTCGGGCCATCTTGTGATTCTGGATGACTCCGGCGAGTTGAATGAGGCCCCGCGCGGTCTTATCGCGCATCCCAAAGCGCTCGCTGATCGCTATGGCCTCGCGAAGTCTTTTCTCCGCTTCGTTTATTTTACCTAATTGAAAATAGATCGCGCCAAGAGCGTTGAGGAGGCTTGTTTTGACGGATTCCAGGCCGGTCTTGTCGGAGAGATTCAAAGCGCGCTGTGCATACGCGATGGCCAGCTCCAGACGACCGGCGGCATGGTGCACGCCCCCGATGAGCCTGAGAATGTCCGCGGTCTGAGCCGGAGCCGGGAGCGTCTTGGCAAGATCAAGGGCCTGCTCGTACATCGGCAACGCCCGATCATATCTGCCCCAGGCCGCATAGACCATGCCCAGATCTTTTGTAATCAAGGCCATGCTTGCCCGAGCTTCCTCGGAGCGGGCAATCTCCAATGCCTGCAGAAACGCGGACTCGGCCCAATCGTAAAAGCCCGTGGAGAAATACGACCCGCCAATTCCATGGAGCGCCAATGCCTCATGCGTTTTCAAGCCGTCGCGCCGCGCCCTGGCAAGCGCATCCTCGAAACGGACGCGCGCCTCGTCGTACCGGCCGCTGGAAATCGAAATGCCGCCGAGATCGATGACGGTCTGGACGGCTTTCGCGCTGTCGCCGAGACGCTCGAACATGGCCAGCGCCTCTTTATAGCCCGCCAATGCGTCCTCATTGCGGCCCCACGCGGCATAGACGCGTGCGATTTCACGGAGCATCGCCGCCGAGCTCGAATGGTCCTCTCTCATCATCCATTCCTCGCGAGCAAGACGAAAGTGATGGATCGCGTCCTCATGGCGGTTCTGGGCTTGGTATGTCCGGCCAAGGTTGGCCAGGATCGAGGGAATTGTTTCGAGGGATTCGTGCGCGCGCGCGAGGACCAGCGCTTCCTTGAGGTGTTCCTCTGCTTCGGGATAGCGGGCGCACGACAATTCCAGAGCGCCGAGGTTGCCCAGGATAACGACTCGCTCCCTGGGCGCGCCCAGGGAGGCGGAAGCCTCCTCGGCCTGCTGGAGGCGCGCGAGTGTTTCGTTATTGCGCCCGCGCTCGGAAAAATCCATATCGAGGTATATCCAGTCATGCGCGAGGTTTATCCGCCGATCGGGTCCGAGCGGCTCGTCGATCGTGGCCCATCGAGCGCAGTAGCATTTTTGTAGCGCGACTCTTAACATCTGTCTTGCCATTTGTCTTGTTATTCGTTTCGTGGTGGTCGAATAATGCAGACAGGACAATAGTGGCACGGTTGCGAGCGCCACTAGCATGAGGCGGCGGCAGAGGAACGAGTCTTCGGTCAATAGAAAACGACAGCGCTCTCTCTTCCGTGGCATTGCGTCGCCCTCCAGACGCACTCTGACAAGCTCAACAACGTCTATATCAATGAGACTGCGGCATGTCGAAATAGTTCCGTCAATTGACGGTGTTGTCGTGTCGGACGAGCCGGGGCGCCCGAGCCTAGCGGGCGTCGAGGTATCGAGAGGCTCGATGTCGATGAATTGAAGCGAGAAGCGGGCCTTCTGCCGGCGCTCCCATCGACGGCGTCAGTCAAGTCCGAGTCGAACGAGGAGTGGCCGGAGATCTCGCCCCGGCCGATCCCCATCGCCCCCTGACGTCTTTCGCGCGGCGTGCCGGATCCGGGCAACCGAGTTACGCTACTCGCGTGGACACCGCCAGCCGCTTCGTGATCGATGATTTCGAGCCCGCCTATTCCTCACTGGCGCGCGGCGGCGAGCTCGCCGATCGCGCACGTCGGGCTGTCGAGCTTCTTCGAGCCTGCCGCCTGTGCCCGCGGCGCTGCGGCGCGCGACGCCTGGATGGCGAGCTGGGCGTGTGTCAAACGGGCCGCATGGCCGTCGTTGGCAGCGCCTTTGCTCATCACGGCGAAGAAGACTGCCTGCGCGGCTCACGCGGATCGGGAACGATTTTCTTCGCCCAGTGCAATCTGCACTGCGCTTTCTGCCAGAACGCGGATCTTTCGCACGCGCGCGCGGGCGAGGGGCTGTCGCCCGAGGCGCTGGCGGCGGTGATGCTCGAGATCGAGCGGCGCGGCTGCCACAACGTCAATTTCGTGACGCCGAGCCATGTCGTCCCGCAGATTCTGGAGGCGGTCGCCATCGCCGCCGGGCAGGGACTATCTTTGCCGCTGGTCCACAACTCCAGCGGATATGACACCGTCGAGACGCTACGCCTGCTGGACGGCGTCGTCGACGTCTACATGCCCGACTTCAAGTTCTGGCGATCGGAGACGGCCCGTCGTCTTTCGAACGCGCCCGACTATCCCGAAACGGCGCGCGCCGCCGTCGCGGAGATGCATCGCCAGGTCGGCGTCTTGAAGCTGGGGCGCGACGGGCTCGCGCGTCGCGGCGTGCTGGCGCGTCATCTCGTCATGCCGGGGCAGGTCGAGGAGTCCTCCGCCATTCTCGAATGGCTGGCACGCGAGCTGTCGCCCGATACGTACGTCAACGTCATGGCGCAGTATCACCCCGCCCACCGGGTCGGCGCGCCGGACTCGGACGGGCGGCGGCGATTCATGGACATCGATCGCACGCCGCGCTCGTCCGAGATCGCCGAAGCGCATGCGGCGGCGTGTCGCGCCGGTCTTTGGCGCTTCGACGAGAAGCGTCATCACCTTGTGTTCATCTGAGCTGTTCGGCGGATCGAGCCGGCCCTGAATCGCGACTTTTCGTTCCCATGACTGATCAGTCGACGGGAGTTCCCTTGCCTTCGACAATGGCGACGTAACGATCGATCGGGAGGTCCGAGAAGCGTTCGATGCGATTGCTGGGCGCCGGCCACTTCACCTCCACCCAGTCCGCCTTGGCGGCTTTGCCCAGCCCGAGCACGAGGCGCGGGTCATGAGACGAGAGATAACCGCCGCCTCCCGTCTTGAGCCGCCGGCGCAGGACGCCGCCGGCCGACCAGGCGACCAGTGCGCCCACGGCGTCGCGATTGCAGCGGGCGCCCTCGAGCTTCACGCCTATCCAGTGATTTTCAGGCGCCGACTCGTTGCGCAGGAGGGACGGCGCCATGCCGTTGTTCGAAAGCAGCACGTCCACGCCGCCGTCGTTGTCGATGTCTCCGACCGCGAGCCCACGAGCCGAGAGCTTCTTCCGGAACACCGGGCCGGCTTCGGCGCTGACGTTACGGTAACTCCCTCCTTCGTTGTGGAAGAGCAGCGGCGGTTGCCTGTAATGGACTCCGTATCCGGTTCCATCGAGCATGTCGTCGGGATGGCCGTTGGCGAGGAACAGGTCGGGCCAGCCGTCGTTGTCGTAGTCCAGGAATTTGATCCCCCAGCAACTGATCAATTGCGTCGCCGCGGCGATGCCGTTGGGCTCGGCCTCGTCGATGAACGACTCGTTCTTGTTGTTGATATAGAGGGATGCGAGCTCGTGGTCGATGTTGCCGATCGCCACGTCCTGCCAGCCGTCGGAGTCGTAATCGGCGGCGTCAACGCCCATGCTCGACCTGGCCAGTCCTTCGGCGGAGAACGCCACGCCGGCGAACAGGTCGATTTCCTCCCACCGTCCGCCGCTCCGATTGACGAAAAGAGAATTCGGGACCGTGTCATTCGTCACGAAAAGGTCCATGCGCCCGTCATTGTTGATATCCGTGGCCACGACTCCCAGCCCCTTGCCCATCCGCTCGGCAAAACCGGCGGCGGCGCTCACGTCCGTGAAACGGCCGCCCCCTTCGTTGTGGAACAAGTTGTTGTGCGTCCTCTCGAAGATCCGCGGGCGCTTTCGCGCCGAACAGGTTCGGATTGCACGACATGGAAGGCAACGTGGCCGAGTGGTGCTCCGACTGGCACGACGAGAGATACTTCGCTTCGATATCGGAGACGACGGCCGTGGATCCCAGGGGACCCGCGATCGGCGAGGAGCGGGTTGTCCGAGGCGGTTCTTGGGTCGACGACACTTCATTTCTGCGCATTTCGCGCCGGTACTGGGATCCGCCGGCCATTCACAACAGCTTCATCGGCTTCCGTTGCGTCCGGGACGTCGCTCCATGAATCCGCCTGTCGTCTCGATCGATGAAGGCGTCGTGCGCAGGCGGGCGCGCGAGTTTGCGCCGGCCGGCGCCTCCGCGCGATGAACGCGGATGTCATGGAGAAAATCATCGAAGATGGTCGAGCGAAGGAGGCGTCAGCAATGCACGTTAACCGTGGTCGGGCGGACTCATGGCGGCTTGCGCTAATCGTGGCGCTCTTGCCGGCGGGCCTCTTGGCGAAGGATCAGCCGCTGGCGGGCGAGGTTCGGTCGAATCGCTTGGATGCGCTCGATTATGTGTACGTGCCTCCGGGCGTTTTCGAGATGGGTTGCGTCGCCGGTGACGGCGAATGTCAGGAGGATGAAAAGCCGTCACGCCGCGTCAAGATGACCAAGGATTACTGGATCGGCCGGACGGAGGTGACGATGGAGGCCTTCCGGAGGTTTGTCGCAGAGACGGAATATCGGACGATGGCGGAGTCCGACGGCTGGAGCCGATTCTTCGACGGCAGAAGCCTCGAGAAGAAGGAGGGCGTCGACTGGAAAACGTCCGGTCATGCACAAGATCCGGAGCATCCCGTGGTCCATGTGAGTTGGTACGACGCCTGGACGTATTGCGCGTGGGCGGGCGGCCGCTTGCCCACCGAGGCGGAATGGGAATACGCGGCGCGCGGCGGTCGGGATTCGACAAAATACGTTTGGGGCGATACGACGGAACCGCTCGTGGGCGGCGTGAAGCAAGCCAACGTGGCGGACGAGTCGCTAGGAAGCCGCTATCCGAACATGAGAATCATCTCCGGATACGACGACGGCCACGCTCATGCCTCGCCGGCGGAAACGTTCCCGCCGAACGGCTTCGGTCTCCATGACATGGCCGGGAACGTGAGCGAGTGGTGTTCCGACTCTTACGACGCGAAGTATTACGCTCTGTCCATCAATCGGGATCCCGGAGGGCCTCCCTTTGGGCTCGAGCGCGTGATTCGCGGCGGCTCCTTCGTGGACCACGCTTCGAACCTCCGCGTCTCGTATCGCGTCAGAGACATGCCGGTTTACCATGACGGCCTTCTCGGATTTCGTTGTGTCCGAGACGCCGCGCCTTGAGGTCCGGCTGCCGGGGTCTTCGGCGCTTCGAATCCGTCCACGAGTGATCGACCAGCAGACGGCGCCTTTTGAAAAAGGCGCCGATGAAACCGACGATGACGATGATCGCCGCAATTGACAGGTATGCTGCGAGTACGGACTTGCCATATGCGAACTTGCCGATTCCTTTTAACTTGCATTCTGTTCTTCCCTGCGCGAAGTCTGGCTGGTGCCGAGGGCGAACCTCATGCGAGGCTGGGGCGTGCAGTTCCTGGCCACGCCCTCGGCTTCCCGATGGAAGGACTGGTACGTGGCGGCGGGATACGAACACGGCCTGATCACGGCGGCGGCGAACGGCGCCGAGGGTTTACCGCAGAAGCGGGCATGAAATTCCGCGTGGCCGTGAGTGGCAAGGCTCGCTGGGCCCTGCTCGGTTACGGTTACCGGTTCGGCGGCGTCCGTATCGGCGTTTGCACGAATGGGTGGTCACGCCTCAAGCACACCCGATTCGTGGTGGAGATCGGCGCGGGTGTATTCTGACGGGGAGTCAGTGCGGTGGGGCGCGTCGGAAATCAACTGAGGGGGGTGACGTCGTGAAGAAAGTGCTTTGCACTCTAATCGCCGTGGCGGCGGGGACGGCTGCGGCAACGCAAACGTTGGCGGGAGAGCAGCCTGGAAAGCTGGACAAGCCGGACCTCATCATGGTGGACCACATGGGTGGCACCCTGGCGGTCAACCTCGAGAGCGTCGTTAGTGTCTTCTATCTGCCGGGGAGCCCGGAGCGGCCTGCGCGCTTCCGGCTGAACTTCGCCGGCAACGAGAACAAGGCGGTTGACGGCCCCGCAGCGGAGCCGCTCTGGCAGTCGGTGCGCGAGGGGCCGCGCGCGCGGGCGTTCGTCTGGGTTTCGCACATGGGGGGCACGCTGGGGATCCCGGTCCGCAACATCCAGAGCGTTTTCAAGAGCGGGGAAGGGATCTCGATGAGCGTGTGCATTAACCATCCCGGCGACCCCGATGGCAAGACCGTGAAAGGTGCCGAGGCGGCCGAGGTCTGGAAGCGTCTGGCGCAGTAGCGCCCGATGAGCGGCCGGAAGGCGCCAGGGTTGGCGAAGGTTGAGCGCGTCCTCAAGGAAAGCCATTGACGGATTTCAGGATCGGGTAGCGAGAGGTCGCGTTTAACGCGTCGGGCGTCGGTTTCGCCCGCTCGAGGTTTCGGGGTGATCGCAGATCGAGGTCGTGATCGTGCTCGTCCGCGTCCACATTCTCGAAATGGCAGCGAATGCATTGTAGTCGCATGGCCAGAGCAAGGAGAGTTGATCGTCGTTCCGGGTGTCCGCGTTCATTGTCTTCGGGAGCAGCGTAACCGTATGCGCGAAGGAGGCCGTGTGCGGGAAGTCCGTACACACGGTTCGAACGGGCGGGAGACGGAAACGGGTTCACGGTGACGACTAAACGGGCACGAAGCCGGAAACAGCGGACACAGCCAAGTCAAGGCCTACGGAACACCGCACCGGTTCCCGAGCTTATTACCGAAGGCCGCGCCTCTTGCCATCGCGGACTTCATCAGGTCCAGTCGCTTCGGCGGCCCGTTGCTCGAGTTCTTCAATCGATACATCCTCACATATTTCCTCAGGCGGCCACTTTGGAGAATGCTCGATGTAGAATCTAGCTTCCAGCACCAGATAGTTGAAGTACTTGACACTCGTACCACGAGCAGCCAATAGATCCGGTATAGCTGATTGACCGTGGCCGCCAGTTGATCCTAACGCTATCGCGGCCGCACCCCTAACAGAAGGATCAGGATCACGCAAAGCTATTGTGAGTCTTGGCATAGTGAACGACGAATAGTTAGGGCATACGCTTGTCCACCAAGCCAAGTCGTGTATTGCACGGATTCTTTGCCTCCTCGAACCGGATTCAACGCGACGAACAGCATTAGCCGTGAGAGCTGCTGTATTTCGAGGGTTGACTAAACGATAAGTGCCATCCACCTTCTCGAAGTCAATGTTGACGTCTCGGGGATGATCAAACATCCGATGGTAGCTTCCCGGACCGTTGATAGGCAGTTCTACGGGCACAATTATTCCGAGACCAGTGTGAAGTATTGTGATTAGCATCAGAAAAGATGGGAGGGTCGCAAAAGATATCATGCTGCCTGGATGCCTCGGATGCGGCACAATCCGACCGAAGGGTGCCATGCTTTCAGGTCGGTGACGACGAAACAACGAAAAGGATGCTAGGCCGAAGGTAACACAGAAAGCGATGAGCGTTACGATCACCTGCGGAAGGATCACCATATCCAAATAGTCCGTAACGCTAAACGTTGTTCCTGCGGCCCCTCGAGGTGGCGCGATAGCGGTTTGGCCGCGGGAAAAGTGCATGTTGAATGAAACCGCGGATAAGTGATCCAGCGAAGCCCAAGGCACGGGTCATCTCCGTCTGGAAAACCATCGAGTTCTCGAGACAGCACATCGAGGGCAGCGAGATCGCCTGCCGCCAAAGCGGCGATGCCGCGCCGGTACTGGGCCTTCGCGTCTGCCATGAGATCGTCCTGGCGGTCCATATGGCGTCGCCAACTCTGCGCTTCACATGGTACGACCAGAGAAGGCTAGCACGTTCAGCGGGAGAAAAGCCCGCCGGGGCAGGAGCCGGAAGCCCGGTAGATTGGATGGTAGCAGGGAAGAAAACCAGAATGAGCTGAAGCCCATCGACATGAAGCTACCAAAGGGATGGTCACAGCGCCCAACTCGTCGTCTGTGATTCGCGTTTACTGCATCTCTAGTTACGCTCCTGCAACCGTCGCTCCAGCTCCACGATCAGGTCGACGCCTTCGCCGTCTGAATTTTCTATGTAGGGGTTCACGAAGCTGACTTCCGACAGCGTGTGCAGAATCTCTGAGATACGCCGACTCGCGGCCTCGATAGCTTGCGATGTCTGCTGCCCCTTCTCCCGCCGCACTGCGATCTGGTCGAGGATCTGATTGTTCTGTTGGGCGAGATGTTGCGCCAGCAGGGCCATGGCCCGCTGGAGGGTACGGATCCTCGTCTCGTGCTGCTCGCGTAGCATATCCAGTTTATGGGCTGCGTGCAGGGTTTGGCGCAAGCGGTACCACAGAAAGAGGGTCAGTGTGGTCAGCATCAATTCCATCAACAGAATCGGCAGAAAGGGGAATGAGAATGCCGAACGCAAGAATCGATTATTGAAGTCCAGGATAACAGGCTCCTCGATGAAGAAGGCATCGATTCCCACTATCCCGAAATGCAACAGCAGGCCGACAACCGCCCCGGAAACGACCAGAAGGCCGTAGCGCCTGATGACGGTGAGCGTACGCGATGTCATGAGTGTCATGGAATGAGGACCCAACGTCCACCTCCAGGATGCGGGCATACTCTTGAATTATAGGAATTTTGATTTCGCGTGTCGCGCCTGACCATCCGTTTCGCGCCAATACGACGGGCCAAGGGGCGGTTGGCGAGGATGACCAGTTCGTTCTTGCTGAAACCAGAGCGATGATATGTGTTTTCGTGACGTCTCTCCTGGCGTCTCAGTTGGACT
>JAFGSN010000055.1 GCA_016934575.1 Vicinamibacteria bacterium | reverse complement strand
TTTCGCCGGGGTGACGAAAGCCGTCATTCCGGCGCAAGCCGGAATTCGTGGACTAGAATGGACCAAGCGCCCTCAACGCCAATATGTGGGCTTAATGGGCGACGCGCAGCTTGCGCGGCGCCGCGGGATGTGAAGAGCCGGCGCCCGCGAAGGTTCCTCCCAGCGAAAAGGCGATCAAGCTCGTTTTGTGACCGCCATATTGCCCGGCATAACCATAAATTCGGATCTCGAACTGACCGCTCAGGGAGCCATAAGCCGGGCTCGATGGGAGCGCGATCTCGAAGTCCAGGTCGCCGCTCTCCTCGCTCGTTTCACTATTGAACAGCGCGGCGCCGATCGAGAAACCGCCGACGCTGGTGAAGACCGCATAGCGTCGCGGGCAGTGATAGTCGATGCGCCGAATGGTGAAACGCACGCGCGCGTCGCGCAGATCGAGCTGTCGTCCGGCTTCGGCCTGAACCTTGAACGACAGGTACTCGCCGTCCGCGATCGCCAGCTCCAGGGTGGCGTTCTCCATTTCCGCCGGCGCGTTGACCGTCCAAGTGAGGGCGTTGTCCCCGTCACGCGGCAAAGCGCCCGGCCCAAACTCCCAACCCGGGGACTGCACGCCTTGCGCCACGAAATAGGTCTTGTTCCACGGCAGATGCCGGGCCGGATCGGATCCGCTGAAGTCGGATTCAAGGAGCATCCCCGAACCGCCCACCGCTCTGACGCTGAACGTGCGCCAGGCCGGATCGTGATCTTGATCTTCCGCTCTCACGTAGAGATACCCTGGCTCGGATGCGGCCGGCGTTCCTGATATCCGCAGCCGGCTCGGATCGGCGGCCACCGGCGCGGCATGCAGTCCGGCAGGCAGCAGGCTCCCGATCACGGCGAGAGTCGGCGCGCCGTCTCCTCCGCTTGCGACGACGTCCGTGGAATACAACGCGCCGACGGTAGCCACGGGCAGAATGTGCGGCGTATCGAACTCGGGAGCGAGGCCTTGCCTGCGATCGACGTGCCGCAACGCGTTGGCTTCGCCGATCCAATCCAGCATGAACTGATATTTGGGGGCTTCGGAATTGGATTGATCGAGATGCTCGAGATGTCCCCATTGCCCCCATTTGCTCCATGTCCCGCAGCCGACGAACATCCCGTGCGACCAGAGTCCCTTGGATTTGGCCATGTTCATATGCATGCGGTAGACGTCCCGCATCGCCGGACGGCGGTTTATGGCTTCGGTGAAGATCGTGATTCCGTCATCCCGCTGGTCGCCGCCGTCCATGTAGTCGGTATAGAGCGACGGGCCGCCTTCATAGGAGACGATCGGCTTGGGCGTCGTGAACTTCGTGAGCGCCATGTCCCGCAGCCACATGTCGAAGCCGCCCCCAACGCCCACCGCGTCGGGCCCTCCCCCTTCGCGCGCATCGCCAGTCAGGAGCCGGCGAGTCCACTCGCGAAACGCCTGTTGAACATGCTCTTCCAGACGCGGACCGGTCCAATAGGGATCCGAGGCCGGAAGCGAGATCGGCCGCATTTCGCCTCCGGCGTCGAAGGACTCCGTCGTGTAGAACCACGGGTCGGCGGTTCCAGCCTGAGCCATGGCCTTCTCGTGGGCCCAATCCTGAATACCGTTCCCGAAATAGGTCGTCACCGCAATCACGTCCGGCTCCACCTGCGGTGACAGGGTCGGCCCGTACTGCGCGATCTCGTCGAGAAACGGACCTGTATACCAATCGGCCGCCGTGAAAACGGCTGCCGTTCTGACAAGACGATCGGTTCCGCCGAACACTTCTTGGAAGATTCTCCAGATCTGGCAAAATCGCCGCGCGTTGAATTCCGGCTTGCCGATCCCGAGCGCGACGGCCTGTTCCTCGGCCCAGTTGCCTTGCGGAAAGGACCAGCCCCCGCTCCAGATTTCGTTCGAGTATTCGACATAAACGCGCCGTTCTTGCTCGAGCGGCGGATAGGCCGGATTCGACACCTCGTGGTCGTACGGATTCACGCCGTCGCTGCCGAAGCGGATCAAACGCGCCAGCCGCGTCACAAAGTCGTCCGTAGCCAGATGCGGCACGCAGAGCCAGCAGTCCTTGTCCGCGGCGTTGCACAGCGCCACCATATGCTCGAACGCGACGCCGGTGGGACGATCACCGTCGATGCCCGTGGCGGGCTGGCGCGGATTGAGCGTGCCGGTCATGAAGGCATGGGCGGGCAAGCGGCGATCGCTCCAGTCCTTCTGCGGATTGCCGTTGGTATCAAGGAAATCCATGAAGCGGACGAATCCCCAGTCCGCCTCGGCCAGGCGGGCCAGAAACGTCGGGTGAAAAAGACGGTTTTCCAGCGACGAGCTCGTGGGATCCGCCGGATCCGCGAGCCAGACTTTGATGTCGGTGATCGGATCGGCCGAGTCAATGTCATGAATATCAAGCCATGAAACGTGATTGCCATCGCCTTCATAAAGGTAAATCCGGCGTCCGTCGAGAAGCCGTCCAGTCTCGGGACCGGAGGATGGGCCTGGAAGAAAAACGCCGCCGCCGTCGAGTCGCACGTCGGCGTTGCCCTTCCAGGTCAGAGCGATACGGCCTTGGCCCAGGCGATCGCGCACCGGCCACGTCGCGGGACGCGCATCGCCATAGATCGAGTGCAGAGCGTAGGTGATCGCGCGTAGCTTGCGTCCTGGATTCAGATACTTTGGAAATCCGTTCTCATCGAACTGCGGATTCTGCCAGAGACTCAGATCGGTTCCCCATTCGCCTTCGGCATACTCCATCCAACCTCCGCCGTTGTACATGGCATTTCCGAAATAAGGCGTCTCCCAATAGGCGATCCCCCCGGGATTCTGGCCGACTTGAGGCAGGCTTTCCGCGGTGAATTGCGCCCAGAGAACCTGCGACGTAATGAGATCGACGAGAAGGGCGATCATCAGCGACCATCGCATGAGAATGCCTCGCTTTCTTGGGCAATGAATGGCGCTTGGGTCGATATACGAGCCCAGTCAGCGCTCCGCGACGATGTGTCTTCCAATTCGAGTCAAGTTATCGCGATCGGCCGAGAACGTCTGTGGCCCGGCTCACATCGTTCCAATCTCCGATTCACGTCTTCCTCTTCACGAAATAGTGCGTGCTCTCTCCGTAGAAGGCCTCGGCCGCTTCCATGATCGTCTCCGACAGCGTCGGGTGAGGATGAATCGTCGCGGCGAGATCCGAAACCAAAGCCGCCATCTCCACGGCCAGGACGCCCTCGGAGATCATCTCACCCGCTTCCGGGCCGACGATGCCCATTCCAAGAACTCGCTCGGTATCCGGATCGACGACGAGCTTCGTCAAACCCGCGCTCCGTCCAAGCGTCGCGGCTCGTCCCGACGCGGCCCAGGGGAACCTGGCGATCTTCACGCTGCGTCCTTGCCGGGCGGCCTCCGTCTCGGTCAGACCGCAAAAAGCAATCTCCGGATCCGTGAATTGCACGGCCGGGATGGCCCGCGGCTCAAACGCGCTCTTGCGGCCCGCAATGACCTCCGCCGCCACCTTGCCTTCGTGCGAAGCCTTGTGAGCCAGAAGAGGAGGGCCCGCGAGATCGCCGATCGCGAAGATCGTTTCTTCCCGAGTGCGGCGCTCCCGATCGACCTTGACGTATCCGCTTGGAGCGAGCTCGATGCGCGTGTTCTCCAGGCCGAGATCCCCGACGGCGGGCTTCCTTCCGACCGCGACCAGAATGCGGTCATACGTTCCCTCTTCGCTCTGTTTCCGCGCGTCTTCGAAGCGCACGCGCAGTCCTTTTCCCTTCTCCCGGACATCGACGACCCTGGCGCCCTCCAGAATGCGTTCGAACGCGCTCTCCGCGGCTTTCTTGTACTGGGCGATCAGATCCTTGTCCATGCCCGGAAGGATGGTCTCCATCATCTCGACCACGGTCACGCGCGAGCCCAGCGCCGCGTACACCGTCCCCATCTCGAGGCCGATGTACCCGCCCCCGATCACGAGGAGCGAGTCGGGAATCTCACGCAACTCGAGCGCGACGGTCGAGTCCCAGACGCGATCCGAGTCTGACGGCGCTTCTGTTATTTGAATCGATCGAGAACCGGTCGCCAGGATAGCCTGCTCGAACGCTATCCGCAGCACGCGCCCGGCGCCCGCGTCGACATTTAAAGTCTTGCCGTCGAGGAACGAGGCGCGGCCCTTAAGATAACGCACTCGACGCTGTCGTGTCAGAGCGCCCAGGCCTTGCGTCAGCTTGGCAACGACGCCGTCTTTCCATTCCCGCAGCCGATCGAGGTCGATCACGGGTCGTTCGAACTTGAGGCCGATCTCGACGGCCTCATGGCTCAGGCGGAGAACCCTGGCCGCATGAAGCAGCGCCTTGGAGGGGATGCATCCCCGATACAGGCACACGCCGCCCGGATTCGGCTCCGGATCGACAAGGGTCACGTTCAATCCGAGATCGGCGGCACGGAATGCGGCAGCGTATCCGCCGGGACCGGCGCCGACGACGACGACCTGAACCGAGTCATGTTCGGAAGCCATCAGCTTTCGCTTTCCAGTATGAGACGCAACGGACTTTCTAGAGCCTCCCGTATCCAGCGCATGAATCGCGCGCCGTCGGCGCCGTCGATCAGGCGGTGATCGTACGTGAGCGAGAGGGGCAAAACGATCCGCGGCTCGAAAGACGTTCCGTTCCAGACGGGCCGTCGTTGAGAGCGGGCGACTCCGAGTATCGCCGCCTGTGGCGCATACACGATCGGCGTGAAGCTTGTTCCGCCGATTCCCCCCAGATTGGAGATGGTGAAGCCGCCGCCCTCAAGCTCGTTGGGCCGGACTCGTCGCTGCCGCGCCCGTTCGGCCAGATCGCTCAGCTCGCGCGATAAAGCGACGAGGCCCTTTCGATCCACGTCACGAACGACGGGCACGAGCAGACCCTGCTCGGTGTCGACGGCGACTCCGATATGCACGGCGTGCTTGTAGACGATCTCTTGCTTGTCCATATCCAGCGAGGCGTTGAAGCGTGGAAACGTCTTGAGCGCCTGCGCGCAGATCTTCAGCAGGATCACGGAGACCGTCAGCTTTCCGCCGGCTTCTTCCGCCTTCGCGCCGTACCGTCCGCGGAATCGTTCGACCTCGGTGACGTCGGCCTCGTCAAACTGCGTCACCTGCGGAACGGCGGACCATGACGCCGTCATGTTTCGCGCCGTGGCGATCCGCGTCTTGCTCATCGGCTCACGATGAAGGTCTCCCCACGCGCCGGCGTCCGCGGAGAGGAGGACCGGAGAGTCCTCGGGAGCAAGCCGCCGGCTCACGAACGCCTTGACGTCGTCGTGAGAAATGCGCCCTCCGGGTCCGCTGCCCTCGACTCGTTCGATGTCGACTCCCAGCTCCCGAGCCAGACGCCGCACGGACGGGGCCGCGGGCGCGACAAGCTTGAGATCCTCCTCTGGAGATTCCTGCGCGCTGGATTCCTCCTTCTCTTGAGCTTCCTTAATGCTTTTGATGCCGTTCACAGCCTCGCCAGGGGGCGTCTGGCGCGGCTCTCCCAACCGGGATTTCTCCGGTCTCGCAACCGCCGCCTCGGCCACCGTCTTCGTTTCGGCGGCAGGCGCCGCGCTTCGCATTTCCTCTCCCGTCTCGATCTTCGCGATCACCTGTCCGACCTTGACCGTGTCTCCCACCTTGACGAGCAGCTTGGAGATCTTCCCCTTGACCGTCGTCGGGACCTCGAAGATCGCCTTCTCCGTCTCCATTTCGACGATGTTCTGATCGGCCGCGACGATCTCCCCTTCGCCGACGAGAACGCGGATCACCTCCGCCGTCGCGATGTTTTCGGAGATCTCCGGCAGCTTGATGTCCTCGATCATGATTCCTCTCCTCAGACTTCGACGGGATTGGGTTTTTGGGGATCGATCTCGAGATCGCGGACGGCCTGTGCGACGAAATCGCTCCGCACGACGCCGTCCTGCGCCAGGCCGTGCAGCGCCGCGACGGCGATGTGCCTCGAGTCCACTTCGAAGAAATCGCGCAACGCCTTCCGCGTGTCGCTCCGGCCGAAGCCGTCCGTGCCCAGCGAAACGAAGCGTCCGGGCATCCAGGGAGCGACGGATGCGTGCAACAGCTTGACGTAGTCCGAAACGGCGACGAACACGCCGCTTTCTCTTTCGAGGCAGCGGCGCACATAAGCCGCCCTCGGCTCGCTTCCCGGATGCAATCGGTTCCAGCGCTCGGCGTCGATCGCGTCGCGATAAAGCTCTTTGTAGCTCGTCACGCTCCAGACGTCGGCCGGAACGTCGTATTTCTCTTCCAGGATCTTCGCGGCGCCAAGCGCCTCGTTGAGCAACGCGCCGCTCCCGAGAAGCTGAGCCCTCCTTGCCTGGTCCTTGCGATCGGTGGAAGCCTTGTATCGATAGAGCCCCTTCAGTATTCCTTCTTGAGCGCCTTCCGGCATCGGCGGCTGGCGGTAGGGCTCGTTCGTGACCGTCAAGTAGTAAATCCAGTCCTCGTTCTTCTCGAACATGCGCGACAGGCCGTCCCGGAGAATGACCGCGATCTCGTACGCGAACGCGGGATCGTAAGCCTTGAGATTAGGAAGCGGGAACGCCAGCACATGGCTTTGCCCGTCCTGGTGCTGCAATCCCTCGCCGGGAAGCGTGGTCCGTCCAGCGGTCGCGCCGATCAGGAATCCGCGCGCGCGGGAGTCGCCGGCGGCCCAGATCAAGTCGCCGATGCGCTGAAATCCGAACATGGAGTAAAAGAGGAAAAACGGGATCATGTGAAAACCGTGGGTCGCGTATGTCGTGCCGGCGGCGATGAACGACGAGAGACAACCCGCTTCCGTGATCCCTTCCTCGAGAATGGCGCCGTCCTTGGCCTCCCGGTAGTAGAGCAGGTTCTCGCGGTCCACGGGCTCGTAGAGCTGGCCGACGCGGGAATAGATGCCCGCCTGCCTGAAAAGCGCCTCCATGCCGAAAGTGCGAGCTTCGTCCGGCACGATCGGAACAATCCGCCGTCCGATGCCGTCGTCTTTCATCAGCTTCGAAAGCATGTGCACGAACGCCATCGTCGTTGCGATCTCGCGATCGTCCGTTCCCTGACGGAACTCGCTGAAGATCTCGGCGGACGGCACGGTGAGCGGCTCGACCTTGACGCTTCTCGCCGGCAGATACCCGCCCAGGGCCTCTCGGCGCTCCTTGAGGTATCGCATCTCCTCGCTGTCCGGCGGCGGCTTGTAAAAGGGCGCCCCGGCGAGCTGCTCGTCGGACACGGGAATGCCGAAACGGCCGCGGAAATGCCGCAGCTCGTCTTCGTTGAGCTTCTTTTGTTGATGTGTGATGTTTCTTCCCTCGCCCGCCTCTCCCAGTCCGTACCCCTTGATGGTCTGCGCCAGAATGACCGTCGGCTGCTCCGCGTAAGCCGTCGCCATGCGATAAGCGGCATACACCTTTTCGGGATCATGCCCCCCCCGGCGCAGCTTCGAAAGCTGCTCGTCCGAATAGTTCGCGACGAGCTCGAGCAGACGAGGATCCCGTCCGAAGAAATGCTCGCGGATATACGCGCCGCCAGCCACCGTGAATTTTTGCGCCTGCCCGTCGAGCAATCGATTGAGAGCCTGAACGAGAGCGCCGTCACCGTCCTTCTCGAGCAACGGATCAAGGTCGCCGCCCCAGATCACCTTGATCACGTTCCACCGCGCGCCGCGGAACGCCGCCTCCAGCTCCTGGATGATCTGTCCGTTGCCGCGCACGGGACCGTCGAGACGCTGCAAGTTGCAGTTGATCACGAAGATCAGATTATCCAGCGCCTCGCGCGAGGCCAGGGTCAGGGCGCCCATGGACTCCGGCTCATCCATCTCGCCGTCGCCCAGGAAGGCCCAGACCTTCTGATCCCCGGCTTTCAGAAGCTCACGGTCCGCGAGATAATGAAGGAAGCGCGCCTGATAAATGGCCATGATCGGCGCCAGTCCCATCGAAACGCTCGGGAAGCTCCAGAATTTCGGCATGAGCCAGGGATGCGGATAGGAGGAAAGCCCGCCTTCCGGCTTCAGCTCACGGCGAAAGTTCTCGAGATCCCTCTCGGAGAGACGGCCTTCCAGGAACGCGCGCGCATAAACGCCCGGCGACGCATGGCCTTGAAAGAAAACGATGTCGCCGGGATGATCCGAAGACGGCGCCCGAAGAAAATGATTGAACGCGACCTCGAGAAGCGTCGCCTGGGAAGCGTAGGTGGAGATGTGCCCTCCAATGCCGCTCGCTTCCCGGTTCGCGCGAACGACCATGGCCATGGCGTTCCAGCGTATGATGCTTTTGATGCGCCGCTCGATTTCCCGGCTGCCCGGATACGGAGGCTGTTTTTTTCCGGGAATCGTGTTGATGTACGGCGTCGTGGCGGGACACATGAAAACGACTCCACGCTCCTGCGCCCGGGCATGAAGAATCTGAAGCAGTTCCATGACGCGATCCGGTCCGTCGCTCTGATAGACGGACTCGAGCGAATCGAGCCACTCCATGTTCTCGATCGACGCCTGGCGGGACTTCTCGGACGGCTGCCTGTTATCCGCCATTCATGACTCCTTCGAAACGCACGAGGCCCTTTCTGGCCTTCACCGGCGTCAAGCCGCTCAGGGCGAGAATCGTCTCGATCATGCGCTGCATATGAAACGATAGCACCGCACGTATGGACTGAGAAGGGCCTGGATCCATGCCCGAACGTCAGGCTCGATCCATCGAGCCGCGTGTGCTGCTCGCGGCGATCTCCTGGCCCGGAAAGACATGCGCCGGCTCTTCATTGGAGATCCGGAAAAGGAGCGTCCGCGACAAGCGCTCGACAAGGCGTTCGATGCCGCGCGCAAAAAACGCATCTCCCGCTTGATCTCTTTGAAGCTTCGCCTTTTCGGCGTCGGCGTATGCTGTTAAGCTGAAAACCTTGTCCGCCGCCGGTTGATTCCGGCGTCTACCCTGAATCGCGGGAGGCAAACGTCCATGGTGAAACCTGCCGGCGTCCTCGGATTGACGGTCTTCTGTCTTGCGGCCGTGGTGTCCGCCGACGCGTCAGAAGCGCGTTACGGGAACTTCTCCGTCGCGGTCTACTGCCGTGCGCAAGAAGTGCGGGAGATGAAAGATCCCGCGTGGCTCGAATCGCGCTGGGACCTGATCGCCCGGCAAGTCAAGATCGACAAGGTCTATATCGAGACGCATCGCGACATGATCCTGGTCGATGAGGCGACGATCGCCAAGGCTCGCAAGTTCTTCGAGTCCCGAGGAATTCGGACGGCCGGAGGCATCACGCTGACCGTCAACGAGCGGAACCGCTTCCAGACCTTCTGCTACACGAATCCGGAGCACCGCGCACGCGTTCGTCGCATCGCCGAGCACACGGCGCGGCTCTTCGACGAAGTGATCCTCGATGATTTCTTTTTCACGAACTGCAAGTGCGAGTCCTGCATCGCGGCCAAGAAAGATCGCGGCTGGACCGAGTTCCGCCTGGGCCTCATGGAAGAAGCGGCGCGTGATCTGGTGATCGGGCCGGCGCGGGCCGTGAATCCGCGAGTCAAGCTCGTCATCAAGTATCCCAACTGGTACGAGCACTATCAGGGATTAGGTTACAACCTGGAGGCCGAGCCCCCGATCTTCGACGCCGTCTACACGGGAACAGAGACTCGCGATCCAGTTATGACCCAACAACACCTCCAGCAGTATCAAAGCTACCTGATCTTTCGATATCTCGAGAACGTCAAGCCGGGCGGCAATGGCGGCGGCTGGGTCGACACGGCGGGGATTCGTTCTCTGGACCGCTATGCGGAACAGCTCTGGCTCACGCTTTTCGCCAAGGCGCCCGAGATCACCCTGTTCGATCTGCGCCAGTTGCTGGACCCCGTGCACGAATCGCTGCGCTCCGCGTGGCAAGGATCGGGAACCAGCTTCGATTTCGACGCGATGATGCAGTCGGACCGGCAACCGGGCGCGGTAACGACGCCGCGAACGACCATGGCCCGCGCGGCCGGTTACACGTTCGAGAAGGTGGACGCCTTTCTCGGCAAGCTGGGGCGGCCTGTCGGAGTGAAGAGCTACAAGCCCTATCACTCGACGGGAGAAGACTTCTTGCATAACTTCCTCGGAATGATCGGCGTCCCCATGGACATTCAACCCGAGTTCCCGTCGGACGCGCCGACGGTCTTCTTGAGCGAGTCGGCCGGACTCGACGCCACGATCACGGCCAAGATCCAGACACAACTCCAAAAAGGCAAGACGGTCGTGATCACGTCCGGTTTGTTGCGCGCCCTCCAAGGAAAAGGCATCGAGGATATCGTCGAGCTCGAGCACACGGGCATGAAAGCCGCCGTCGGGGAGTTCGTCGTGGGTTGGAGCGGCGGCCATCGTTCACGCATGCCGATCCTCATCCCGCAGATCAAGTACCTGACCAACGACTCGTGGGAGGAAATCTCGGGTCTGGCCGGCGGAATCGGCTATCCCCTCCTGCATCAGGTCGATTACGCCGAGGGAAGACTGTACGTTCTGACGATTCCGGAGAATTTCGGCGACCTCTACGGATTGCCGGTGGCCGTGCTCGACGGAATCAGGGCGACCCTGAGCAAGGATCTCGGAATCCGACTGGAGGGCCCGAGCCAGGTCAGCCTCATTGCCTATGACAACGGGACTTTTATCGTCGAGTCTTTCCTTCCGGAGGCCGCCGACGTCACCGTGGTCGTCGACCGAGCGGCCGAACGACTTCGTGATCTCGTCGCGGGCGAGGCGATCCCCGCGCGCAAGAGACAACGTCGGATCGGGCGGACGCGGGAAATCGTGGACAACGTCTTCGACGTTCGGATCAAGCCTCATTCCTATCGCGTGTTCGAGATTGAATAGGCGCTCCATTTGAATCGAGGTGAGCCGACATGATCGCAAGAAACGAACACCGGCGGCGTGGTATCAAATTGATCGTCGTCTCGCTCATGGCGGCGTCGGCGGCGCTGGCGATAGTGGCGCGCTGTGGAGCCGACGAGACCCGAACGCCAACCGGCATACGTTTGAACACGGTCGGTTATCTTCCCGATCTCACGAAGAGAGCCACCGTCGTCGGGGCCGAGACGAACGTTTCGGAATTCGCGGTCATCTCCTTGCCAAACGAAGCAGTCGTCCACTCCGGCCCGCTGAGTGCGATAAGGCGCCATGCCGACAGCGGCGAGAATGTGCGGACGGCCGATTTCTCGGCTTTCAAGACGCCCGGTCGATACCT
This sequence comes from Vicinamibacteria bacterium, assembly GCA_016934575.1. Taxonomy (GTDB): domain Bacteria; phylum Acidobacteriota; class Vicinamibacteria; order Fen-336; family Fen-336; genus JAFGSN01. Next base: position 12,347 of record JAFGSN010000055.1, on the reverse strand, counting down.
CCTCCGAGTCAAAGGCCTGCCGGACTCGCCGCCTTTCCGCATCGGCGCCGGAGTCTACAACGCCTCGCTGCGCCTGAACATGCTCGGCTTCCTGGGGCAGCGCTGCGGCGCGCCGGTGCGGCTCGAGCACAACGGCGTCGTCTATGAGAAAGGCGCCTGTCATCTCAAAGACGGTTTCCTCGACTACTACGATCCCGCGCGTGCCGGACAGATCAAGGATGGAACCGGCGGCTGGCACGACGCCGGAGACTATGGCAAGTACACGGTCAACGGCGCCTTTGCCACCGGCATCCTGCTCGCCGCATGGGAGCAATACGGCGATAAGCTGGCCAAGCTCGAGCTTCCGATCCCCGAAGCGGACGGCCCCCTGCCCGATTTTCTTGCCGAGGTGAAATTCAACCTCGACTGGCTGCTCAAGATGCAATTTCCGGACGGACGGGTCTCTCACAAACTGACTCGAACGCGCTTTTCTCCGATGATCATGCCGACCGATGATCAAGAACGGCGCTACTTTGTTTCGTGGGGCGCCGACGCCACGGCCTGCCTCGCGGCGGTGACGGCCAAGGCGGCCCGCGTCTATCGGCCCTTTGATCCCCAATACGCGGATCGATGCCTGGAAGCTTCCACAAAGGCCATGGATGCCTTGCGCAACCAATGGATGGACGTGCAACCGGACCAAAGCGCATTCCGGACCGGCGGCTATCTCAAGTCGGCCCGAAGCGATCGCTTGTGGGCGCTGCTGGAGTACTGGGAGACAACCGGAGACGAGAGGAGCATGCGACTCATCGGACAATTAGCGAACCTCGACAACTACCTCTTCGACGTCGACTGGGATTGGGGAGAGGGGAAGAACCTCGGCCTCTACGTCTATCTGTTTTCCAAGCGCGAGCGAAATCCCGCTCTTGTGGAACAACTCCAGCAGGATCTCCTCGGCGCCGCTGATCGCATTGCACGCAATCACGATCGCCATGGATACGGCCGAGGGCTACGGAGCTATTACTGGGGCTGCAACGGAAGCGTCGCGCGCCTGTCCTTGACCCTGCTATTGGCCCACCACATCAGCGGAGATCGGCGTTATCTCGACGTCGTCGTCGATCAGCTCGCATATCTCTACGGTCGCAACCCTTATGGCCGCTCGTTTGTAACCGGGGAGGGTCACAATCCCCCGCTGTTCCCGCACCACCGGCCCTCCGCCGCCGACGGAATCGAGGCGCCCTGGCCCGGCCATCTGGTCGGCGGAGGGCATCCGACCGAGCTTGACTGGAAAGACGTCCTTGAGAGCGCCGCGACGAACGAGAACGCCATCAACTGGGACGCATCTCTGGCGTACGCCCTAGCCGCGTTCTACGATCCGGACGCCGACTAAGAGAATAGAGAGCGCGATCTAATCACGTCTCTCCATCGCAAGCTCCCTCGCACTCTGCGGTGCGACCGCTCCGCCCCCATAACCACTCCAGTACGTATCCATAAGGTCGGAGGAAGTAATAACGGATTGAGGTCAAGGACATGTGGACTGATATTTGCCAGGCCTTCTCCAGTCTGGTTTATCGATCGTCCTGTCGCCGCGGCGTAGCGCCGCAGCGTCTGGCCGCTCTCGCGCTCGCGGCTGCCCCGCTCATGGTCGGAGCCCCAGGTTTTTACCAAACAAGCGCCGAAGATTTAGCCCTGCCGCTTGGCCAGATCATCGAGCGTGTCGTCTGTCAGCACGCGCCGAGTCAGACCTACGCCCTGTATCTGCCCACGACCTACAGTGCCGATCGAAAGTGGCCCATTCTCTACGTATTCGAGCCCGGAGCCCGGGGCGCCGAAGGGGTGCGCCTCTTCCGCCCGGCTGCGGAGCGGCTTGGGTACATCGTGGCCGTGTCGAATAACTCGCACAACGGCCCGTCCATTATTTCCTATACCGCCATGGAGGCCATGTGGCTGGACACGCACCGGCGCTTCTCGATCGACGACCGGCGCGTCTACACCAGTGGCATGTCGGGCGGAACCCAGCCGGCTACGCGGTTAGCCATCGCGCTGGGCGCTGGGATCATCGCCTGCGCCGGGCCCATTCAACTGCCGGCCGTGGCGAAGCTCGACAACAAGACCTTCACGTGGCTGGGGGTGGCCGGTGACGTGGATTACAACTTCGATAGGAACCGAGACGCCGTCGTCGACCTTTCCAAACGGGGTGTGCCTGCGCGGCTGGTCTCGTTCGATGGCGGCCACGGCTGGCCGCCTGGGGATGTGCTCACACGCTGCATGGAGTGGCTGGAGCTCGGCGCCATGCGCACCGCTCGACGTCCGCCGGACCCGGCGTTCATCGAGCGCATGCGGCAGCAGGGGCTGGCGCGCGCGCGACCTGATCGCGCAGAATCGGCTCTTCGACGCGGCCGAGGAGAACGAGAACCTAGCGCGCGAGTTCGCCGGCCTCGCTCCCGTCGAAGCGTTCGAGGCTGAGGCGCGGCGGTTGCGCGCGATGCACGATGCCCGCCGCCAGGAGAAGCAGATCGAAGAGATTGCCGCCAAGTGCCGCAGCGAGTCCGCGCGCCTCACGCGACTCAGGCTGGCGTTTGAGGAGAGCGCCACACTCGGTCCACGCACCTTGGGGACGATCAACGATCTGAACGAGATGGTCACCGATGTCGAGAACGCGCGGCAGGATCTGATGCAAGCACTCATGCGTCTCCAGCGCGATGGAGAGACGGCCATGGATCGTGAGGCGCGCCTGGTCGCGCGTCGCGTGCTGCGGGGCTTCATTTCCGAGACCTACTACTCCGGCCAGCAGTACCGCCGGAACGGGCAGTTCGACAAGGCCCGCGTGGCTTCCGAGCTGCACGAGATTATGCGGCCAAAGTCGCCGTTGCCTGCCTACGAGATGGCGCGTACGGCCGCGGCGCGCGGCGACAAGAAGAATGCGCTGGCCGAGCTGCGGCGCTCGATCGAGCTCGGGTTCTCCGACCTCTGGCGCCTGGCCGACGACGAAGAGTGGAAGGACCTCGCGGATCAGCCTGAAATCAAGGCCATCATCGAGGAACTGCACTCGCGCCGCGTCCGCTGAACGCCGTCGCACACTTACAACGACCAGGCAGACGACAGATTCATCAGCGGTCTTGGCCTATGCCGCTATGTTGCGCGCCAGCTCGGGAAAGATATCGAGCAAGTGTGGGCGGCGCCGCTTCGCTTCGGGCGGGCAGACCCACGTGACGCTCCTCGATACCGTGGAGTTGGCACGGAAGCTCACGCTCGAGTTCGACGACGCGCAGATCGTGAGAATCCTCAATCGTTTGGTGTCAAGGGGTCAGGCCACTAAATCGCACCTCAACAATCGAGAGACAGTGTATCGATTAAAACAATGGACTCGGAGACGTGAAGCGTTCAAATGGGAAATGCAACGGGTTTTTCGCGGTCGGAGGGGGTCGGAGATGCGAATGTGAAGGGTGCGCTATGCGCGTATCCGGAAGACTTCCGTGATATCGGAACGGAGGCGCCTCTCGCCAACTGCCTGGCCATCCTCGCCAACTTTCCATCGGCCCGTCGTCTTGGCTCGAAATGTATCGACAGGCGCGACAGGCGAAATCATAAATTTTATAATCGCTGGGGCGAAGGATCGCCGTAATGCAGTCAAGAATCTGCTCCAACGCTGGGCATTATGTGCGGCAATCGCGATTTGACCGCCGCTGAACCACGAGGATCTTGACTATGAGAACATGCGCGTTGCTCTTCCAGTTCGCCGCGAGAGTTGGTCTCGGACTCGCCATTCAGCTCTCGGTGGCAACCGCGTCCGATAGCGTTGCTGTCACCGGCTCCAGCCGACCGCATCGAATGATCGTGCTTACGGACATCGAGGCCGATCCGGATGACACCCAGACCTTGGTCCGTTTGCTCCTGTATTCCGAGAGCATCGACATCCAAGGCCTCATCGCAACCACCTCCACGCACATGAGAACCTCCGTCCACCCGGACTCGATACGAGGCGTCATCCGTGCGTACGCCAAGGTTCATGGCAATCTGCTGAAGCACGACGGTAATTATCCTCGGCCCGAAATCCTCGAAGCCTTCGTCAAGCAGAGCCGGGCCGAGTACGGCATGAGCGGAGTCGGTGCCGGCAAGGACTCCGAGGGGTCCGACTGGATCATCAGTGCCTTGGAGATGGACGACGATCGCCCGCTCTGGGTCTCCGTATGGGGAGGGGCCAATACGCTCGCGCAGGCGCTCTACAAGTTGCGGGCCACCAAGCCGGCCGCGGAGACCGATCGTCTGGTCCGCAAGCTGAGGGTCCATACGATCTCCGATCAGGACGATAGCGGTCCATGGATACGGAAGGAGTTCCCAAATCTCTTCTACATCGTCAGCCCCGGCGGCTACGGCGCCGGGACATGGACCGGAATCAACCACGTCGTGACCGGAATCGACAACGCCACCATCAGCAACAGATGGATCGCGGAGAACATCCAGCAAGGGCATGGACCGCTCGGCGCCGCATACCCGGATGTTACCTGGGGCATGGAGGGCGACACGCCGTCGTGGCTGGCGTTGATTCCCAACGGCTTGAGCGATCCCGAGCACCCGGAGTGGGGCGGCTGGGGCGGACGTTACGAGCTCTACCGGCCCGAGCTATCCAATATGGATCCTCAGGGATTCACCGGCGGCGTTCCCATCGAGCCGGAGACGCGTCCTATCTGGACCAACGCGGTTGACGACTACGCGCCGCCGATCCTCGCCGAATACGGGCGGGCGACCAAGGCGGGCGACAAGTCGTTTCGGAGCTTCAGGGCTACGCTCTGGCGCTGGAGAGATGATTTACAGAACGACTTCGCGGCCCGCATGGACTGGACGACCAAGCCCTACGAGGAAGCCAATCATCCTCCCATCCCTGTCCTCGATCATCCGGACGCCTTCACCGTGCGATCCGGAGAGGGATTTGGTCTCAGCGCCCGAGGAACATCGGATCCGGACGGCGACAGTTTGGGCTACTTCTGGTTTCACTATCGCGAGGCAGGTTCCTTTAAGGGAGCGATCTCGGCTGGCGCAGAGAACTCGACGGCTGTCTGGGTCGTAGCCCCGAAAGTCGAGAAGCCTGAGACGGCTCACTTCATCCTCAGAGTGACCGACAAGGGCAGCCCGCCACTATCGCGGTACAAGCGAATCATCGTGACGATCACGCCGTGATGCCTGGAGAGGTGCTCCCGACCCATAACTTCCATGTCGTTTTCACTCTCTCCGAGGAACTGCGCGGCGCCTGGCCCTCTATAATCGCAAGCTTATTTTCGACCTCCTTTTCAAGGGCACAGCCCACGTCCCTTACAGGAGAACGCTACAAGGCTTACGCCGATATGACGGAACTAGAAGCACAGGCGGAGATAGACTCCCGGATTGAAGGTGTCCGTTTCGTACAAGGACTCGAAGGGGATCACGGCGTCGACTCCGGCCATCAGACGAACGCCGTGCAATCTGAAGAATTCCGCGCCGGCCTCGAGCTTGGCGCCCAGCACGGGATCTTCCGCAGAATCGCTCCCGACGATTCCGAGACCAGCCCCAAGATAGGGAGAGATGTTGCCGTCATGGAGAATCCAGGCGCCGTCGATGCCGAAATACGAGACGTCATCCTCGCCTCCCTGGAGCAGAATACCCAAACGCCAGCTCTCCGCTTCATAACTCCATCCGAACGAAAAGCCCAGCGGCTCCAGACGCAATCCGGCGATCCAGAGGCCCTCTCCAGGTTTTTTGCGAAAAGGCTCGGATTCGGTCCCGGTCACTGTCGCGATTCGCGCGCCGCTCTCGATGGGCTTTCTATCGAGAACCGCCAGAACGAGTCGTCCGATGACCTTGTCGGCCTCGTCAATGCTGATGGACGTCAGGCTGGCCACGAAGACGGGCGTCAAGTCGGCTGGATCGAGCTCCTCGAGCGCGACCGGGACCTTCTCGTCGAGACGGCCGAGCCGGACGACGAACAGCCGCTCAGGCCCGAGATCGGCGATGCCTTGTTTCGTCTCGGGAGAGATCGGCGTCACGCCGTCGAATTGAGGCGCTTCAAGAACGTGGATGCCATGTTTGCGAAGCTCGCTTGCGGCGATGGAGTGCACGGTCCGCACGGTCGTGTCGTCAAATCCTCCGTCTTCGGCCACGACGACGACGGCGTCCGCCCAACAGGGACCGCTCACGACCAGAGATGCCAGAGCCAGGGATGCGATGGCGTGCAGTGTTTTCTCCATTGGAACCTTCTTTCTCATGACACATCGTATAGAACGAACATCATATCTGTAGACGGAAGATGTAGCACAGTTCATGCCGTCGAAAACACGCGTGACAGCAATAAATGCGAGTCGAAATCGTCCTCTATCCAGGACGTCTCGGCATCCCGGAAGGACGAATTAACCGACAAAATTTCTCATCAGCTCAAAACGGACAGGCAAAAGATCAGCCCGAGTCCGGTGTATTTGTCCCGCGCCGCAGCCTCAATGGACATAGTGGCTGATCCGAGGGAAATCGTGACAGGCCCGGCGATAGGCGCAGGTCGAGCGCCGCATGCCGATCGGGCGGAAGACAACGAAACAGGCCCTTGACCGGACGCTGGCGCAAGGTTACTTTGAATGCTCGGCTTCCGACGAGCGATCGCCCAGGATCGATGAGCTCGTCACAAGTGAGAATGAAATGACGCTCACCTTTTCCGACGTCGTCACCTTCATCGTCGTCTTTTTATTATGGCTGCTTGCGGCCTTTCTGGTCTCGCATGATTCGAGAAACCGGGCGGGCAACCGCCTGCTGGCGCTTTTCCTGCTCTCGAAGAGCCTGTGCTTCATCCATGGATTGCTATTCCGATTTGCAGACCAGCTCGTCCCGGTTTGGCCGCACGCATATTTCTGGGGCATCTCCTTCGAGTTCGTCCTGGGGCCGTCGCTTTATCTCTACGCGCGCTCGCTCGTCGGCGGCGGAATCCGCCTTCGCGAGCGGCAGCTTCTTCACCTGATCCCTTTCTTCGTCCACGTATCGTACATGGCTCTGCGTTTCCACCGTCTCGGCAGCGCGGCCAAGATCGATCTGATCCGAACCGGCGCGGCCCTGGGCGCTGGAGAACGGATCGTAATCGACACCGTCATCTTCTTGCATCTTCTCGTCTACTTGCTCGCCGCCGTGCGCCTTTACTTTCGGCATCGCGCGCGGATCAAGAACGTCTACTCGCGTCTGGAGAACAAGAAGCTCGCCTGGCTCGGGAGCCTTCTGTTCTTCTTCTTGTGCGTCTGGATCCTGTCCTATGTAAATCTCACTTGGCACAGCCTGCATCCCCCGAATCCCCTGATTCCATGGTTCGTCTTCGATCTCCTGCTCCTGTCCTTTGCCACGATGATCGTGCTCTTCGGGTTGCGGCAGCCCGAGATCTTCGGCGAGATTGGGACCGACGTCGACTCGACGAGGGAATCCCGCCCCCGTCTGGCGCCCTCGGACCGCGAACGGTTTCTTCGGAGAATCACCGTCTCGATGGAGAAAGACAAACCCTATCTCAACCCGAACATCACGCTTGGCGATCTGTCACGCTACTGCGGCGTGCCTCCGCGCGACCTTTCGTATCTTCTGCGCGAATCGCTCAACACCTGTTTCTACGATTTTATCAACCGCCACCGCATCGAGGAAGCCAAGCGGCTGCTGCTGGACGGCCGATCTCGTCCGTCCAGCGTGATCGAGATCCTCCAGCAGGCGGGATTCAACTCAAAGTCGGTCTTCAATACGGCATTCAAGAGACACACCGGCCTGACCCCGACGGAATACCGAAAGGCGCGAGCGGCCGACTGACGAAACTCGTAACTTATTGCATTAGAATCGTTTTCCGCCGTTTCCGTAATGGTCGGTTCATGCCGGCAAACAAAAGGCGTCCGATAAGCAATGGAATCCAGCGCGCTCTCACGCCTGGCGCTCAATCGACGGCTCTCGGAGCGGCGGGAGGGCGGTTCGAGTGCCTCCAGCCGGACGACAAGGCCACGGGATTAACCGATAATTAACTTAATGTTTTTGTGTCCGTCGCTTCAGTTCTCGATGGGCAAAAGGAGGATCCATGTCACATCGTGACGGGAACTATGATCGACGCTCATTCCTGGCCCGGGGCGTCTCGGGCGCCGTCACGTTCGGCCTGCTCGGACGTGAAGCTTTTTCGGAAAAGGGAGAGGAAAAGCAGGTCGAAAAGCGCGCGAAGGACGATTCTCCGTCCAAAATCCTGACGCGAACGCTCGGCCGTACGGGCATAACGCTCCCGATCGTCAATCTAGGAGTCATGAACGCCGACAATCCTGCTCTGGTGAGACGCGCCTTCGAGCTTGGCGGGAGGCACTTCGATACCGCGGCGTATTATCAGAACGGCCGGAACGAGGAAATGGTCGGCGGCGTCTTCCGCGAGCTCGGCGCGCGCGATCAGGTCACGATCGCGACAAAGGTCTTCGTCGAGCATCAGAGACGCGACGCCGACTGGAAGACGCTCAAGCGATTCTATCTCGACACCATGGACGCAAGCCTGAGGCGGCTCCAGACGGACCACGTCGACGTTCTCTATGCGCACAACATGTCGTCCGTCGCGGAGATCGAGAATCGGGGCGTCTGTGAGGCGCTGACCGAGATCAAGCAATCCAAGAAGGCGCGCTTCATCGGCTTCAGCACGCATGCGAACATGTCCGAGGTGATCGAAAGCGCGACGCGCTCCGGTTTTTACGACGTGATCCTATCCGTCTTCAACTACTCGCTTCACGACGACCGGCGGCTCATCGAGGCGCTCGCGGCCGCCGCCCGAAAAGGCATCGGCGTCGTGGCGATGAAGACCCAATGTCAGCAGGCCTGGTACCGGAACCATCTCGGCGCGAAAATCGACGCGTTCTACGAAGGCGAGATCCTCCATCGCGCGCTGCTCAAGTGGGTTCTGCAACACGAATTCGTCTCGACCGCGATTCCCGGCTGCACGACCCTCGATCAAATCGAGACGGATTTCGTCGTCGCGTCGGCTCTCGACTATACGCCTGACGAGCGCCGCTTTCTCGAGTCCCGCGGAGTCAAGCTGGCTCTTTCGTCCGTCTGCCGCCAGTGCGGCCAGTGTCGCCAGACATGCCCCCGGGCGGCCGACGTTCCGGCGCTTGTGCGCGCACACATGTACGGCGCCGCCTACGGCAACATGGACCAGATGCGCGTCACGTTAAATAACATCGAGCGCGGACATGGGCTGGAGGCATGCGCCGATTGCACGGAATGCAGCGCTCGTTGCGTGTCGAACGTCGACGTCGCCCGGAATATCGGAGATCTCCGGCGGTTGTGCGCCTGATATTTCTCGAAAAAACAAGAACGCGACAACACGGAGGCGCGGAGGTTATCGCTGAGGCGGCGCGACCAGGCTAGCCGCGTTTCGTCGATTCCTTGGTCGGATGAGTCGCTTCGCTCTCTTCGCTTTTCACCGAGTCTTCCCCCTTGAGGCCCTGACGGAAATTCCGGAGGGTCTGCCCCACTGCGCCTCCGAGCTTGGGAAGTCGCGACGCGCCAAACAAGAGCACGACGATCACCAGGATGATGACCAGTTCCTGCACGCCCAATCCAAACATGACTCACCCCCAAACAAGATATACGCACATCCTCGACAGGCGACGGAATCGCTGGCTTCGTGGTTTATACTACCTGAAACAGAGTCAAGCCGAAGGAGGTCGTCATGGCCACAAAAGTGCTCGTTCTCTACTACTCGATGTACGGTCACGTCGAGGCCTTGTCCAGGGCCGTCGTTGAAGGCGCGGCTTCGATCCCGGACGTCGCCGTCACGCTCAAGCGCGTTCCCGAGCTGATTCCGCCGGACAAGGCCAAGCAGGCCGGCGTGAAGCTCGATCAGCAAGCGCCCGTTGCGACACCGGAAGATCTCACGGAATACGATGCCGTCATTTTCGGCACGCCGACCCGGTTCGGCAACATGGCGGCGCAGATGCGCAACTTCCTGGATCAAACAGGCGGCCTCTGGTTGAAGGGTCGGCTCATCGGAAAGGTCGGAAGCGTTTTCGTCAGCACCGGCACCGGCGGCGGCAACGAGACGACGATTCAGTCGTTCCACACGACGTTGCTGCATCAGGGAATGGTCATCGTGGGATTGCCGTATTCCTGCCGGGAGCTGATGGATCTGAGCCAGGTCAAGGGCGGCTCGCCGCTGGGCGCGGGCATGATCGCCGGTCCCGACGGATCGCGGATGCCCAATGATCTGGAGTTGGCCATGGCCCGCTTCCAGGGCAAGCACGTCGCCGAGATCGCCAGGAAGTTGACGGGCTGATTGCTCTCTCTGCCGAGAGCATCGTTAGTCGCCTCCGCCGACTTCGATCAGCGCCTCTTGGCCTCAAGCGCAGCCCAGCGAGCGTAAAACCGTTCGACGGCGTCCTGCGCTGCTTTCAGCGCCTCCATACGTTCCATGAGCGCTTCGTGATCAGAGGCTATGGCGGGATCGGCCGAAGCCTGACGGCAAGCGGCGAGTCGTTTCTCGGCTTCGAGGATACGCGCCTCCATCTGCTCCCACTCGCGCTGCTCGAGATAGGTCAGTTTCTTCGACCGCGTTCCAGCGGCCTTCAACGACGCGCTCTTCCGCCTCGCGGCCCCTTCGGCCTGCGCCGCCTCGCGCCGATCCCGCTCCCATTGAGCATAATCAGAATAGATTGTGGCATTCCCCGAACCGTCGAGCGCCAGCACTCTCGTGGAGACGCGATCCAGCAGGTATCGGTCATGCGTGACCAGCACGAGCGCTCCTGGGAACTCAAGCAAACTCTCCTCGAGCACATCGAGCGTCGGGATGTCGAGATCGTTCGTTGGCTCGTCCAGCAGCAGCAGGTCGGCCGGCTCGAGCATGAGCTTGGCGATCAGGACGCGCGCTTGCTCGCCGCCCGAAAGCCGCCCGACCGGCGTCTCGATCTGCTCAGAACGGAACAAGAAGCGTCTGGCCCATCCGGCCACATGGATTGCGCGCCCTTGATAGACGACAGAGTCGCCATGAGGCGCGAGCGCGCGCTTGAGCGGGACGTCGGGATCGAGACGCGAACGATGCTGGTCGAACATCACGATCCTGAGATCGGGCGCATGCTCGACCGCGCCGGAGCTCGGCTTCTCGAATCCGGCCAGAATCCGCAGGAGCGTCGTTTTGCCGCTTCCGTTCGCGCCCAGCAATCCGAGGCGGTGGCCGGGCGAAAGAACGAGGTCAAGACCGTGAACGATCGCCCGCGAGCCGTAACTCTTAGTCAGCCGCTCGGCGACCAGAAGACGTTTGGTCTTGCGCGTGGTGCCCGTGAACTCGATATTGACCACGGACGAGCGCGAGCGCGAGTCCAGACCGGCCAGCTCGTCTTTCAGCCGCGTCGCCGAATCGATGCGCGCTTGCGCCTTGCGCGTCCGCGCTCGGGCCTTGCGCGAAAGCCATTCCAGCTCGCCGCGCACGCGGTTTCGCAGCGACTCCTGATAGGCCGCCTGGCCGGCGAGCAGCGCGTCCTTCTTCTCGAGATAGAGGCTGTAGCGCCCGCGCACGTCGAGAAGGCCGGAGGCAAAGGCTCGGTCCAGATCCAGCATGCGCCCGGCGGCGGCCTCGAGAAAGTAGCGGTCGTGACTCACGGCCACAAACGCCTCGGATTCGCGCATGAGCAGGTCCTCGAGCCAGAGGATGCCGTCCAGGTCGAGGTGATTCGTGGGCTCGTCGAGCAGCAGCAGCTCCGGCGCGCAAGCCAGCGCGCACGCAATGGCCAGGCGCTTCTTCCAGCCGCCGGAAAGCTCAGCCACCGGCTGGTCGCCTTCTTTAATGCCGGCCTTTCCCATGGCCACGGCAATGCGCGTCTGACGCTCATGCTCCTCGACTCTCTCGTCCCGTGCCGCCTCTTGGAGCGCCGAAGCCACGGTCGTGCCCGGAGCAAATCCGGGATCCTGCGGCACGTATCCCAGCCGCAAACGCTTGCGCGCGACACAAACGCCGGACGAGGGCTTCTCGACGCCGGCCAGTATTCTGAGAAGCGTTGTCTTGCCCGATCCGTTTGGGCCCACGATCCCGACGTGATCGCCTTCAAAAACGCCGAGAGAGAGCCCATCGAAGAGCGGCTCGGCGCCGTATGTCTTAGCGAGGTCTTTACAAGAAAGCAGAAGCTTGGCCATGCCGCCCCAAACGCCCTCTCCTGAAGGGCGAGGGCGCCTGATAGTATATTGCGTCGCATCACTCGCGCCGGCCTCGTGTCCGCGCGATCACTCCATAGGCGTCGCTATAATCCGTCAATTGGATTCCGGCTTGCGCCGGAATGACGGCGCATTCGTCACCCCGGCGAATGCCGGGGTCCAGCCGAGGTCCAGTCATACACACCACGTTGGATTCCGGCTTGCGCGGCTCATTCGTC
>JAFGSN010000054.1 GCA_016934575.1 Vicinamibacteria bacterium | reverse complement strand
TCGATTCGGCGACCTCGCCAAGCCGGCCAGCCGGATTGAAGCGATCCCGGCGCTTTGGCGGGCGTTCAGTCCGAGGCAAAGAGCTTGCGCGCCCGCTCCGCGACGGCCACGACCGCCGGATGCGTGAGCTTTCGCTCCACGGTGATCGCGTAAAACCTTTGGCGGATCGACTTCAGACGTCCAAGCAGGCGTACGCGGTACTGTCTTCGCACCTCCGACTCGATGGCCGACGGCATCACGAAGAGCCCCGCGCCCGCCTGGCCAAAGACCTTGAGCAGGGCGCTGTCATCGAACGTTCCGACGATCCGCGGCCGGATGCCGTTCTGCTCGAACCAGTGATTCAGGGAGAGGCGCAGGGCAGAGCCTTTCCTCGGCAGCAGAAAGGGCGCGCCGTCCAGGGAGGACGGGAATCGGCGGCGACAGGCCGCGGCCATGCGTTCGGTCCCGAACACGGATACGCCGCATTCTCCGAGAAAATGGCTGTAGGCCTGGACCTTCACCGCCGGCGGCGCGGGCGCGTCCGCCAGGACCATGTCGAGAGCATAGATCGCCAGCTCGGTCAGGAGCCGTTCGGGCGTGTCCGCGAGACAGTCGAGCCGAATGGGATCGGGAAGGCGGAGAGCCGGCTCGAGGATCTGGTAGGCGACGAGCTTCGGCACGACCATGGCGAGTCCCACCACCAGTCGCGGAGGGGTTCCCGAGGGCTGCGTTTTCACGCTTTCAACGAGCTCACGGCCGAGTCCGAAGATCTCGTCCGCGTAACGATAGACTCGCCGGCCGACCTTCGTCAGGGCCACCGTTCGTCCGGAGCGCGTGAGAAGCTTTTCACCGAGAGTTTCTTCGAGCTCGCGTATCTGCGTGCTTACCGTGGGTTGAGAGACGTGCAGCTTTTCGCTTGCTCGCGTCACGCCTCCCTCGCGGACGACCGTCCAGAACTGGTGAAGGTGGTGATAATTGAACGGCTCCATTAGCCAATGTTAACTCGGATGGCAGCCATAAATGACACGAAGAATATCAATTGACGGCGGTCGGCGCCCAAAAGCGCCTTTTCGCCCGGCGCCATGCGCCTGGGATTGCGGAGCCCGCCGCAAGCCGTGGCCGTCTCGGCGAGCATGCAGGGTTGAGCGCGTCAGTGCCTTTGTCCGCGTGGTTCGTCAGCTTTTGGAATCCCGCTCGAGATACCGCTTGTAGTGTTTCTCCTTGCACTCCGAGCAGATCCCGTGTGAGAACTCCGCCTCGGTGTGCTCGCTGACGTATTCCTCAAGCCGCCTCCAGTTGCCTTGCTCGTCGCGGATCCTGTTGCACCACGCGCAGATCGGGAGCAAGCCGTGAAGCGTCTTGATATGCGTGAGCGCCTCTTGAACGCACGCCTGCAACTCGATCTTGGCGCGGACGTGTTGACGCATGCGCAGCCGGTAGACGACGATCGTGGTCAAGGCCAGCGCCGTTACAAGGATCAGATAGAACCAGATCGTTTCATGAAAATGGGGAAGCTGCCGGAATTTCAGCGAAGCGCCGACTTCGTTCCAGACGCCGTCGTTATTCGCCGCGATGACATGGAAACGATACTCTCCGGGAGGAAGCCGCGTGTAGTAGGCTGTTCTTCGTCGCGCGTCGATCCAGTCGCGATCGAACCCCTCCAGTCTGTATTTGAAACGGACTTTTTCAGGAGCCAGCAGGCTCGGCGCCGTATAGTGAACTTCAAGTCGTTTCGTACCGACGTCCAGGCGGATTCCGGACGAAGCGCCGCGCGATTTCCCGTCCGCCACGAGATCCTCGATGACGACCGCCGGCACGAGAGTGTTGCGCCGCGTGTCGGCTGGATCCACGACCACGGCCCCCGCCGAAGTCGCGAACCAGAGCCGGCCGTCGCGCGCGGCGCAGCCGCAGGGCTGCGCCTCGGCGAGCGATTGCGGCGACCGCATGCCGTCGGCCACATCATAGAAATCGGTTTCGACGTTCAGACAACGACCCTCGGCGACGTCCTCCAGATCCCGTCGCTTGACTCGAACAATTCCCCGCGGCGAGCTGAGCCAGAAATAGCCCTGTTGATCCTCGATGATATGAGAAAGACGGTCGTGCGGCAGTCCATGACGCGCGGCGATCACTCCGGCCTTGCCGTCCTTGAGACGATGGAGCCCCTCCCAGGTGGCGAGCCATACGGCGCCTTCGTCGTCTTCATGAATCCACACCACCATCGGAAGGCGTCCGGGAACGCGCCATACTCGTTTGAGCACGCCGTCACGAAGAGTCCAGGCCCCGTTGTTCATTCCGAGCCAGAGCGTCCCATCCCGTGTCTGCCGCGCCATGAAGGGCATCGGGAGATCGCCCAGGGACATGTCGTCTCCGGGCTGAAAGCTTTCGATCCGGAGCGGCGTCACTCGTCCCTCCTGGAGCCGCGCCAGTCCCATTCCGAACACGTAGGTCAGGAGCCCGTGCGCGTCCTCGGCGAAGAACGGAACGTAACTCTTGCCGAGAGGCCCCTGCTTGAACGCCGTCACGCGCCCGTCCTGGATGCGGCTTGCGCCCTGGTCGTGGCCGATCCAGACGCCTCCGGCTCGATCCTCGAAGAGCGGTCCGCCGAAGTTGGAGGCGAGACCGTCCCGCGTCGTGTAGACGCGCACACGTCCGTTCTTGACGCGACCCAGGCCGCCGCCGTCGGACCATATCCAGATGCTTCCGTCCCGACCTTCGATGATCGAGACCACTTTGTCGTGCCCCAGGCCTTCAGGAACTCCGAACGGCGAGAACCGCCCTTCCTTGAAGCGCGAGAGGCCCCCCTTGGTCGCGATCCAAAGGCTTCCTTCCTGATCTTCGTAGAACGCGGCGACCGAGTCGTCCGGAAGACCGTCGCTTTTCCCGAACGACTCGACGCGTCCCTGCCACAATCGGGCGATGCCGTCCGTGCCCGTCCCGATCCAGACCGCACCGTTCTTGTCCTCGAAGATCGCGGTGACGTCGTCGCTCGGCAATCCGTCGCTCCGGGTGATCGAGTCGGCGACACGTCCGTGCCGAACGCGGTGAAGGCCGCCCCGTGTGCCTACCCACAAGTCTCCGTTCCGGGCGAGATGGAGCGCCGCGACGCGGATCTGGGCTTCGCCGCTTTCCCGGGTCATCGTCGTGATCCCGCTCCCGTCAATCCGCCACAAGCCGCTGTCCGGCGTCCCCGTCCAGACTTCTCCATCGCGGCCCCGGCAGACGCGCATGCAGTGTCCCGGAATTCGAACCGTGCGAGCGCGCCCGTCGCGCCAGCGGATCAATCCGCGCCGCGGGCTGGCCGCCAGCAACTCGCCGTCTCCAGTCGCCGCGAGGTCCGTAACATAAAGCTGTTCCAGGACGACCTTCCAGCGACCCCGCGTCCGTCGCGCGACTCCGTGCGGCGTTGCGACCCACAGATCGTTTTTGTCGGCGACCACGTCATACACGGTGTTTTCGGTCCGGCCGAACGCGCGATCAAGATCAATGTCGCGGACGAACCTGGCGCCGTCGAAGCGATAAAGCCCTTCGGAGGTCGTGCCGATCCAGAGATATCCATCCGGAGTCTGTGCAATGGCATGGACGAAGCTGAAAGGAGAGCCGTCGCGGGGCGTCCACGCGTCATGCATGTATTGCGTGAGGGATCGATCCGGATTCAGAGCCGCGGCCTGTCCGCACACGGAGGTGAACGCGCATAGCAGAACGGACAGTTTTCGCAAGTCGCTCGCGATGCGGACCGCGATCGGACGACTGCGTGCGTCTATCGTGGCTTCCATGATCGCTTCATTTCGGCTCGGACATCGTCCGATGATTCGTCGGCGACATGGATGACCATGGTTGCCGGAAAAGATGAATGTTTCACGTTTTTTGATCGTCCGTTTAATCAATGATAGCAGACTTGCCCGGCGGTCGAGGCGGCGTCGCCGCGCCGACCGCGTGAAATCATCGCCGGATGCGTCAATCGGATTCATCGCGGGTTTTCTTCGCGCCCATGATCCGGAGGTCATCGAACAAGCGGCGCTCGCGCTCGGCTCGCCGTCGAGGCCGCGCGCGCATTGACGGTCTTTCTATCGCCTTCGGAGCACGCCACGAAGGTTCGTTCGATTCTGGAAGATCGTGGCGACCCCGGTTCGCCGGCACTCGCGGAGGAGAACTCGTCGCGCCCTTCGCGATAACGTGTCATGTGTAGTAACCTCGGCCGATGTTGCAGGCTTTGGCGCGATTGTTCGACAGGCGGGAGCAGGAGCGGACGGCCGCGGCGCCGTCCGAAGAGCGCGAGCATGCGCTCATGCTCGCGACCGCGGCGTTGCTCTTCGAGGTCGTTCGCGCGGATGGGCGGATTGAAGACGCGGAGCGCTCGGTCATGCGCGCCGCCATCCAGAGCACCTTCGCCCTTCCGCTGTCGGAGATCGACGAGCTGATACGCATGGCCGAGACGGCTTCGCGCCAAGCCGCGTCGCTCTATGAGTTCACGCATCGCGTGGACAAGGCCTTTTCCTCGGAGCAAAAGAAGCGCATCGTGGAGCTGCTCTGGCTCGTGACCTTCGCCGATGCGCAAAAGGACGCCTTGGAGGAGCATCTCGTGCGCAAGATCGCGGGGCTTCTGCACGTCTCGCATCCTGATTTCATCGACGCCAAGATCAGAGCGCGGAGCGCGCCTTCATCGGCGGACGACTGAAAACGACGAATCCTTGATCAATGCGGCGTTCCGCCATGCGCTTGTTATCGAGGACTTCCCCTGGCTTTCATGGATGGGGAATTGTATGCTGTGACGCTTCGCCGGTACTGAACCGGCTATGAAAGGATATCGTGAACAACCAACTTGCCATTTTGCCGGCGCTCGCCGTGGCCTGTGTTCTGACCGCCTGTTCGAAAGACAGTTCCGGCGGCGCGGCCACGACGCCGGCCGCGATGACGGATGACGAAAAGACGTTTTACACCCTGGGATTTCTCCTGGGAGGCAACCTCAGGCAGTTTCATCTCTCGCAGTCGGAGCTGGAGCGGGTCGAGCAGGGCTTGAAGGCCGCGGCCAACGGCGCGGAGCCCGGTCTGGAGATCGCCGAATATCGGAAAAAGGTGGAGGAGTTGGCGAACCAGCGCATGACGGCCGCCGCCGAGAAGGAGAAGCAAGGCGCAAAAGGCTTCGAAGAAGCGGCCGCCAAGGAGCCGGGCGCCGTTCGAATGCCGTCCGGGCTGGTGTTCCGTTCGCTCAGCCCCGGCAATGGAGCCAAACCCGCGGCCGACGCGGTTGTCAAGGTCCACTACGAGGGAACTCTCACGAACGGCACCGTCTTTGACAGCTCGATCAAACGCGGCGAGCCCGTCGAGTTCCCGCTCGGCAGAGTCATTCCATGCTGGACTGAAGGACTGCAGCAAATGAAGGTCGGAGAGAAGGCGAAACTGGTTTGCCCGTCGTCCATCGCCTATGGCGACCAGGGCCGCCCGCCGTCCGTACCCGGCGGCGCCACTCTCGTTTTCGAAGTCCAGCTTCTCGAGATCAAGGCCGCGCCCACGAGTCGCTGAGCGACGCCTGGTTGCCAGCCTCGCGAAGCGATCCGTCTTGAACGTTGCCTGAGCGTTGACAAGACGGGTCGCTGGCCGCCGATTCACGACGACTGGAACGGGCGTTCGCTGATCGAAGGGCGCGTTTCCCGTCCTCCGTCCGCCTGACGGATGGCGCGGCTCGCGAATCCCGGGAGCGCCGTCGCGGCCGCCGCCAGGCCGATGACCAGGAAGATGGCGCGCATCTCGAAAGTCTCGGCGGCGATGCCGGTCATGGCTGCCGACAGCGCCGTGCCGCCGACAACGCAAACGCCGATCGCCGCGAACACGCGTCCGTGGAGGCGCGCCGGCGCATGTCGTTGGATCAACGTCGTGCGCGAAACGGTGATCAGCGGGACGAAGAAGCTGTGCACGAAGATCACGCCGACGACGCCGGCGAGCGAGTCGACGAAGAACAACGGCGTGTAGGTGAGCCCGTCGAGCACGACTCCCCAAAGCAGCGTGCGGCCCAGAGGCAGCCGCCGGCCCCAAGTCGCCATGAACGGTGCTCCGACCAGCATACCGCCGGCCAAGGCCGCCTGCGCCCAGGCGTAGGCGCGCGGATCGTCGATGCCGAGCGTCTCGCGCACCAGGATCGGCGGACCGACGATGGCCGGTCCCATGAGGATCAGGTTGTCGACGGCGGTCACGATCACGATGATGCGCATGAGCGGATCGCGCGCCACGTAGGCTAGGCCGTCGCGCAGCTCGCGCAGCGCTGAAACGCGAGCGGGCGTCGAGACTCGACGACCGCGGCTTCCGCCGACGGCGACGATGGCGACGAGCGACGCCAGGTACGTGAGCGCGTCGAAAGTGAACAGGTGGATCAGCCCGGTGATCGAGAGCAGCACGCCGGCCAGGGCCGGCCCGAGCAGGATGGCGAGCTGCCACGACGTCTGCATGAGGGCGTTGGCGTGCGGAAGCTCGTCAGGCTCGGCGAGTGAGGGCACGAGCGCGTCGCGCGCAGGGTTGAAGAAAGCGGCGCATGACGCCACGGCGAACGTCAAGGCTCCCAGGAAAGAAGGACCGAGCCAATCGAGGCGATGACCCAGGGGAACGGCGAGCACCAAGGCCGCGCGCAGCGCGTCCATCAAGATCATCAGCCGTCGCCGCGAGACGCGGTCGGCCACGACTCCGGCGGCCAGTCCGAAGATCAGAGTCGGTAAAAACAACGCCGCCGCGGCCAGCCCGGCCAGGCTGGTGCGGCCGGTCATATCGAGAATCAGCCACAGAAGGCCGATCTGGTACACGCTGTCGCCGGCCTGCGAAACCACCTGGCCGATCCACAAAAACGCCACGCGTCGGTTGACCAGGAGACGACGCAGGAGCGCTCGCATGGCGGAAGAGACAATATCCCGTGATCTGCTCGTTTGAAAGCGCCGTGCATCAGCGGTTGCGCCTCATGGAGACTCCGCGCCGCGCCCTCGCCGGGAGGTGTCAGTGTGTTACTTCCGTGCTATTCGATTAAAATACTCCGAATCATGGACGCGTTTGTCGCATCCCTTCTCTCCACCGTTCTACGCCTGCAGAACGTCATGACGGCCTTCGTCCTGGCGGCCTTTGCGGGCGTGGCGTTCCGGGCGTTCTTGCGCGCCGCGCTCGGCGAGCGCGTCAGGCCTCCGAGTTGTCGCCGCAAGCGCGCTCACTGGTCGCGCGCGGCGATCTTCGCGTCTCACCTCGCGTGGGGAGCGATGGCCCTCGGCGCGGGCGCGCTCTATGGCGTCTTCGTCGTCAGTGCTTTCGAACTGAGCGCATTCGCCGTGCTCGTGGCGGGCCTCACGCTCGTCGTCGTTCTCGGCTCTCTTGTGTCCGAGCGTATCCTTGGCTGGAGCGGTCCGGGAGGCCTGACGGGCGCGTTGCTCCGCGCCGTGATGGCGCTCTCGCTGGTCGTGCTGGCCCTGATCACGCTGATGCGCGCCGGTTTTCTCTCCCTCACCGAAGACCGGCCAGTGTTGCTCGTGCAACTGACCGGCGCCACGAGCGAGGAAGACGTGCAATGGACGCCGCCTGGCGATGAGCCGCGCGCCGAGCGTCTCAGGACGCATCAGGTTGTTTTTCTCCGCCCCGCCGACGGGGCGTTCGTGGGCGAGACCTGGGTCTACGGCGATGAGATCGCCGTCAAAGGACGCGTGCTACGCCTGTCGCCGATCTTGAACGCGGCGGGAATTCCCAACCTCTTCACGCTCGAGTTCGCCTTCAACGGCTATAACACGCGCGAGCGTCATAATACGTACCCGCACCGCGCCGTGGCGCTCGAAACCGCGGGTCCGCTCGCGGTGCATCCCCTGTGGCGTCGAACGCAGGAGCGTCTGATCAATCTGTGGGAGTCCGGCACGGATGAAGGCTCGGCCTGGATGATCCGGTCCACGACGAAGGAATCGACGTTCTTTCCGCTGGTGGACGAGTCTGGACGCGCCGTGAAACGCACATACCGTCTCGTCTTGACTCCCGGCGGACTATCCGCGAGCTAGCGCCGCCGTGTTCTTAAAGAGTGGCGCTGGTCTCCGCCCGCCGCCGCCCGGGATGGATATCCGATCCGAGATCGGCCGTGGCGCCGGTTTTGTTTTGAGGCGTTTCCACAATACGCTAGTTCTTGACGCCGCGCATCTGCCGACCGTTCTTGTCGTGGATTCGGCCCGGGTTCTTCAACGTGAACGAAAAAGCGGAAAACAAACGCCGTCATTGGGAGCGACTCATCTTCGCTGCCGTTCTGCTTCTGGCCGGCTTCTTTCGTTTCTACGGCATCGATCATGATCTGCGCCGCGCGGGCGCGGAATTCGACGAGGCGCACAACTTCGTGTCTCCAATCCTTCGCATGTGGAACGATCGCAGTTTCGATCCCCAGGTCTATTCCGGCTACGCCGGCGCGTTCAATTACCTGGCTTTCGCGCCGGTGATCGCCGGGCACGCGCTTGGCGGAGAGGTCGGCGCGTTCGTGGCGGCCCGAGCGCTTGTCGCCGTCTTTGGCACGGGATGCGTGGCGCTGCTCTTCCTGCTGGCGCGCCGGGAATTCGGGCTGACGCCGGCGCTTGTCGCCGCGATTCTTCTGACGTTCTCGCGTATCGACGTGCGTTCGACGCACTACGTCGTCCCCGACGTCGTCGTCGGATTCATGGGACTTGTGCTGCTGCTCATCGCCCGGAGATCGCGACCCGGCCGCCGAGCGGCGGCCGGCATGGGCGCCGTCACAGGCCTGGCCACGGCGATGAAGTACTCCGGCGTCATCCTCGGGCCGGCGGGAGCCCTGGCGCTTCTCGCCCGCCGCGAGACACGCCGCGGTCTCTGGCCTTTCGTGTTGTGCGCGGCGCTGGCGTTCGCCGTTGCCGCGCCGTATGCCATTTTAGGAACGAGCGATCAGGGCGCCGGCGTGCGGCATGCGCTGCATCATTATTATGGCGCGAAGACGGCGGAGAGTTTCTCGCTTGCCGCCGCTCTGGATCTCATGCGTCTGTCTCTTGGCTTGCCGGCGATCATTCTCGCCGCCGTCGGCGCGATCATCGGCGCCCCTCGCTCCGTCACCCTGCCGGCCGCCGCGCTTGCCGTGACTCTTCTCGTTTTCATCGCGCCATCCGGCCTTCTCTTCCCGCGTCATGTCGTTCCGGCCCTGGCGCCCGCGGTTTTGCTCGCCGTCGCCGCCCTGCATCGCATGATCGCATGGGTCCCGCGTCCGTACAGGACGGCGTCGTGGCTCGTCGCGGCCGTGATCGTCTTGTGGCGGCCGATTCCAGACGGATGGGCGTTCTTCAGCAAATATCTCATGACGCCGGCTCCTGACAGGGCCGCCGCATGGATCGAGGAGAGCTTCCCCGAGCCCCGTTCCGTGCTGGCGTCCACGTCGTTTCGCTTTCCGCTCGATGTCGCGCGCTTCGAGGTCGTTCATGTCGAGCGACTGGATGAAGTCAGTCCGCTGGCCGTTCCTCATTTTGATCTTGTCGTCGCCTCGCCCGCAGAGACCGGTCTGGATTTCGAGAGCCGGTGGGGCTGGCCGTCACGTTTGTTCGAAGAACGTCATGACCGGCGCAGCGTGCTCGTTTTCTCCCGCCCGACTCGACAGGAGGATCCTTGCCGGGAAGCGCATCGTCCGGACAGCTTGCGTTCCGCGGACGCGTCGGAGAACGCGAATCTCGTCTGGGACGGGGATCGATCCACGCAATGGCGCGCGTTTGACGGCGCATGGATCGAGGCGGAGTGGCGCGAACCGCTGCGTATCGCGAAAGTGACGATCGTGGCCGGCGATTTTCCCCACGGATGGCCGCAGCGATATCGGATACTGGGTCGCGGTCCCGCGAGCGACGGCTGGGACACGCTTGGCGTGCAGTGGCTGCGGCCGATCCGGCCGGCAAAACAGCGTCCCGATCTCCCGCGCGGGCAGGAGGTCGTGCTCACGCCGCCGCGGGAGCTTTTCGCCCTGCGTATCCTTCGTGATCGCGCGGGAGCATGGAGCGTCGCGGAAATGAGCGCCTGCCTCGATCCGTCGGAGGAGAGCGTCGCGAATCGGCGCGCTCCTCGCTGAGAAAAGTCCTGGTGCGGCAACGAATGCGCGAGCTATGTCGCATGCGACGGGAGTCGACGCAAAGACGCGGAGATCATCACAGGCAGAGAACCGCCGAGATTCAGTTCTCATCTTTCCCGTTGCCCCCTGGCGCCTTTGAGTTCGCGTGTGACTGCGTTATCGTGATTACGGATTATTGAATCAAGGCGGCATGCCCGAGCTTCCCGAGGTCGAGACGATCGCGCGCTGTCTGGCGCGCCGCGTGCGCGGGCGCATGATCCGCGACGTTCGTATTTACTGGTCCCGAACCGTTGCGGCGCCGTCGCCGGCTCGATTCCGAAGCGCCGTGCGCGGCGCGCGGATCGCGCGCGTTTTTCGTCGCGGCAAGCACCTTGCGTTTGAGATTGAGCGCGGCCGTGAGACTGCGGGATTTCTCGTGAGCCACCTGCGCATGTCCGGCTGCTGGCTTGTGAGCCGCGATCCGCCGGACGCCGGTCTTCACGTGCGCGCGCTATTCGAACTCGACGGCGGACTCCTGTCGTTCGTAGATCCACGCAAGTTCGGCCGTCTCTGGCACGTGAGCCGTCTCGAAACGCTTTTTGCCCGGCTCGGTCCCGAGCCGCTCGGTCGCGAGTTCACGATCGACTGGCTCGCTCGCGCCCTTCGAGCGCGAAAACGCCGCCTCAAGCCGTTGCTTCTTGATCAGACCTTCATCGCCGGCCTCGGCAACATCTACGTCGACGAGTCCTTGCACAACGCGCGGCTTCATCCCTTGATGCGCGCCGACCGGACGTCCGTCGTTCAGGCGCATCGACTGCATGGCGCGATTCGACGGACTCTCCGCAATGCGATCCGTCGCGACGGATCGAGCTTCGACGTTTTTTATCGTACGCCGGAAGGACGGCCGGGTCGGTTTCAGAGCCGATTCCGGGTCTATGGCCGCGCGGGCGAGCCCTGCCCGCGTTGCGGAGTCGCGGTCCGCCGCATTGTCGTCGCTCAACGCGGAACGCACGTGTGTCCGAGATGCCAGCCTTCGCCTCGCGGCATCCCGGCGATGCGCCCGTTTGGCGCGATCGTTGACACTCGCGGGAGGCGGTCGTAGTCTAGATTGCGAGAGGAACTCTCGTTATCGAGAAAGTGAGGCGAGATGGCGTGGTTCGGCGCGAAGGAGACGGGCCTTTCCGAGTTGATCGCCCGAAAGAAGTACAGCCAGGCCATCGACATTCTCCGCGGTCAGATCCACCAGGGCAGCCGCGATCCGCGACTCCGCATGCAGATCGCCGACGTGCTCATTCTGGCGGGCCGGCAGCGCGACGCCGTCCCGTTCCTCATCGATCTGGCGGACGAGTTCGCGCTCGACGGTTTCGCCGCCAAGGCCGTCGCCCTGCTCAAGAAGATCCAGCGCATCGATCCCGGCCGTACCGACGTTGAAGGAAGGCTGGCGCGCCTCATCAAGCAGAAGAGGACGGTCGCCGCGCCCGCGCCCGCGGCTGCCTCGACGACCGAGATGGGCGTCGAGGAGATCGGCATCGAAATGGCCCCGATCCCCGATCGCCCGGCCGTGGAACCGCCGGCCGCGGATCGCGAGTTCACGTTCGATTTCGGCGAGGGAACGGTCGCGACTGCGGACGCTTTCCGCGAACAACTCCTGGACGTTATCGAGGAGACGTTGCAGGCGCCGCCCGCCCCCGCTGACGGCGGCGCGACGGATGCTCCGCGTCACGTCGTTGAAAGCCCGCTTTTCGACGATTTCACGAACGAGGAGTTGCTGGCGGTCATGCGCGGTCTCGATCTCCTCACATTCGAGGCGGGCGACATCATCATCACCGAAGGCGAACCGGGCGATTCTCTCTTCATCCTCACGACAGGGCGGGTCAAGGCTTTCGTGCGCAATCCGTCCGGCCATCACGTCTTCGTGCGCGCCATGGACGAAGGAGCGTTTTTCGGCGAGATTTCCGTTTTGCGCGGCACGCCCCGCACGGCTTCCGTGACGGCCGCCTCGCGCTGCGAGCTGCTCGCGCTCGATCGAGCCGCGCTCGACGCGATCACGGCATCGCACCCGCGCGTGCGGGTCGTTCTCGAAAACTTCTGTCGCGCTCGCGCCGGCTCCGAAGCCGAGACCGCCGTCCGCAAGACGGCCGCTGACGGCGGCGCGTCTTCGTCTTGAAGGAACGTATCGAACGATCATCGTGGCCGAGTCCCGTCTTCATGCGGTGATCCGTGTTCCATGCGGGCGGGCGAGCCCATTCTCGGATCGAACGGCGCCATGGGCGGCCGTCAATCCCCGTCGATCATGCCCGCGGACAGGCGCGCGACTCGCCCGCACAATGCGAGCACGCGCGGGTCGTTGCTGGCGATGCACGCGGTGCGGCCGCGCAGAAAACGTCCGAGCGCGTCAATGACGGCCGTTCCAGTATCAAGGTCGAGCAGCGCCGTCGGCTCGTCGAGCAGAACGATTCGCGGATTCTCCAACAGCACGCGCGCCAGGGCAATCCGCGTTCGTTGTCCCGACGAGACCTGCTCGCTCGCATCGCCCATCGGCGTGTCGAGTCCCGCGGGAAGGGCGCCAAGAAAGGCCCCGAGACGCAAGGCGTCGAGCACGGTGAGAATCGCGCCTTCGGCGACTCCGGACGCGCCCAGCGTCAGATTTTCTCGCAAAGAGCCGCGGACGAGATCCGGCGGCTGAAGCATCACTCCGACGAGACGCCGTAGATCCGCCTTGGCGATGCGCCGCAGGTCGGCGTCGTCATACAAGATCGTTCCGGCGTCCGGGTGCATGAGTCGCGCCAACAGGCGAATGAGCGTCGTTTTTCCCGATCCCGAAGGACCGCTGATCCCGAGGCTTGCCCCGGACGGCAACTCGAGCGATATGTCCCGCAATGCGCTCCGGCCGCCGGGATAACTGAAAGCGACGTTTCGCGCTCGAATACCATGCGTCAAACGGAAGATCGGAACGGCAAGCGATGTATCGGGATCGAGCGCGGCCAGATCCTCGATCTCGGCAAGCCGGCGGATCGACGGTCGCGCCTCGATCAGGAAACGCCTCAATTCCACGAGCGAAGCGATGGGAGCCTGCAACCACGCCGCGGCCACTCCCAGAGAGGCGACCTGGCCGAGCGATTCGGTCGCGCCGACGAGCCGCGCGGCGAACCACGTGCCTCCCAGAACGGCGCAGTAATAACCGAGACGCAGCGAGAGTCGCAGTAACGCGCTCAAGCGCGCGCTGGCGAACGACGCCTGCGTGGCGGCGCGAAGTTGGCGGCCGAGACGCTCGCACAGCGTCTCGATCTCGCCGCAGCTCATCCAGGTCGGCTGATGCTCGACGCCCTCGCGAACCGTCAACAACGCCTCGATGCTGTGTTGATGATGCCGCTCGAACGCGCGTCCCAGCGCGCCGCCGATCCAGCGCGTCATCGCGCCCAGGATCGCGCCGATGATGAGCAGGAACACGAGCAGGGGGATCCCGGCTCCGGCGAGCGCGCTCGTAAAGCCGACCAGACGGATCGGCTCACGGACAAACGCGTTGACGAACGCGAAGGGCAAGCGAACGGCGATGGTCGTGTCCCCGATCAGCTCGTCCGGCGCCGCTCCACGCGCGACGTTCAAACGAGCGAAGGGAGATCCCCGGAGGAGACGGCGGAAGAGATGCAAACGGAGCCGATTCTCAAGGGACGCGCCGAATCGGTCCTCGAGCCCGTTCACGGCGGAACCAAGGAGAATGCGAATGAGCATGAAGAGCGCCAGGGCCAGGGCGCCGCGCTCGAGTCGCAGGAGAGCGCCCAGATCGGGCAGGTCCGACAGCTCGCGCACGAAGGCGACCTCGGTCACCGCGACCGCGGCGCCGAGAGCTCCCGTCAAGATCACGGCCGTCGCCAGGCGCCGGCCAAGCGAACGAAGCGGAAATAAAATCGGGAGTCTCACGACGCTCATGCCGTCCCAGCCTACTCGATTCGGATGAAAACTGCCGCAAGCGCCGGGATCCACGTTTCCCGATCAAAGTCGAAGGATGCCACAACACAACTCGCTATCCCAGCGCCGTTATTCCCCGTAAAACGAACGGGGCCCGAATCACCCGGGCCCCGTTATGCATTAGGAGGTTGATATATTGAATCAGCATCAGGGCAAATCGGCGCCCTGAAGGCTTTCGAGTTTGACGTCGAGCATCGCGGTCTCGTCCACGGGAACGTCCACCTCGCGTTCATACGTCGCAAATCCGGGTCGCACGACCTCGACGAGATGAACGCCGGCCGGCAGCTCGACCTCGTTGACGTCGCGAGCGCTGCCCTGATGCTCGCCATCGATATAGATCGAGGCATCGTCGGGCGTCACGGACAGCTTCAGGAGACCCGGGCCGTACTCGGCGTCGAGAGCGTCGTCTTCGCTCGCCGTCTCGACGTCTTCCTCGGAACCAACCGTCGTCTCCGTGAGCTCTTCCGATCGACCCGGCTTCATGTCGTATCGGATCTTGACGGTGTGATCGATGGGCACGAACACCTTGATCCTGTGCGTCTGATAGCCGTCGGCCTTGAGCATGATCTCGTGACGTCCGGGTTGTAGATGCAGGCGCTGGAGCATGCCGTTGAAATCATCCACGATTCCGGCGAAATAGCCGTCGACGAAGACCTCGGCATGCTCCGGTTGCACCATCAGACGGAGAGACCCGAAGTCCCGGTCATAGTGATAGACGACTCTCGGTCTCCAATAGGGCGCCCGCCATCCGTAGTATCCATAGTAATAACCGTCGTAATAACCCCAGTAAGGATAGTAGGAGTGAGAACGATAATGCGTACGATACGGCCAATAGTTGACGACGCGAACCGGTTCATGCCGCCGCCACTTCCAGGGTTCGGGATGGCGGCTCGCCGCGCTCGAACGGGAGGCGCCTCGAGAAAAGCGTCCGGCGCTGGATGTGGACTGGCTCGAGCTGCCGGAAGAGACGCGTTCAGACGAGGTGCTGCTTCTCTTGCTGCTGGATGAGGAAGAGCTGCCTCCTCCCGAAACCGAAGGATGACGAGCCCTCGCGCCCGAGCTTGTGTTCTGGCTCTTGTTCCGTTCCGCGAATACGGAGGCGCCAAAGGCTAGGGCCGCCGCCATGATCAGAATCGACTTCAGTGCACGCATTGCCGTACCCTCCAGTTCACGACACCCTCACGGACTAGAGTAGCAAACCTCATGCCTGGAAGGAACCATGGGAGCAATGCTCATTCCGTCAGTTGGTTACGGTCATACGCGCCTGTCTTCCAGAAGAGACAAACGCCCTTGGCGGAGGACACAAGCACAATGCGGTCTGTTCCGCCTATACTCGCATTGTGGATTCACTGTCGCTGCTCGTCTCCTGCGGAGAAACATCGGGCGATCTCTACGCCGCGGAGGTCGTGCGCCGCCTGAGAACACGCCAACCGGATCTACGCGTCTTCGGACTGGGCGGGGATCGACTTGCCGGGGAGGGCGTTCGACTGGCGGCCCATGTGCGCGATATGGCCGTTATCGGCCTGTTCGAAATCATTTCGAGCCTGCGACGCCTGCATGGAATCTACCGGCGCCTGCTCGACGAGATCGATCGAGAACGCCCGCAGGCGGCCGTACTCGTGGATTACTCCGGCTTCAACCTGCGTCTGGCGCGGGCGCTGCGCGCCCGCAACGTGCCGATCGTCTACTATGTGTCGCCCCAGGTCTGGGCCTGGCGTCGCGGACGCGTGCGCACGATCCGCGAGACCGTCGCGCGCATGGCCGTGATCTTTCCGTTCGAGGAGCCGTTTTACCGGGCGGCGGGCGTGCCGGTCACCTTCGTCGGGCATCCCCTCGTGGATCTCCTGCGCGCTCATGACACGGACGGATTTCTCAAGAAGCAAGGGCTGGATCCGGACCGGCCGGTGATCGCCGTGCTTCCGGGCAGCCGGACGGGAGAAACGTCACGTCATCTCCCGCTGCTCGCCAGGGCCGTCGCGCGGCTCGAGAAAACGCGTCCCGAGCTGCAATTCCTCGTCGCGGCGGCGCCCCATCTCGACGCGACGATCCTCGCCCGCCGACTCGACGGCACAAGCGCGCGTCTGGTTCAGGGCCGAAGCCATGACGTGCTCGCCGCCGCGAGCGTCGCCGTCGTCGCCTCGGGAACGGCCACGGTCGAGGCCGCGTTGCTCGGCGCGCCGATGGTCGTCGTGTATCGCGTCTCGCCTCTCAGTTACGTTCTGGGACGTCATTTCGTGCACGTGCCTCACTACGCCATGGCCAACCTGATAGCCGGACGGCGGATCGTGCCCGAGCTGATTCAGCGTGACTTCACGCCCGAGCGGGTCTGTGCGGAAACGCTGCTCTTGCTCGATGATGCGGAAAAGGTTCGGCGAATGCGCGAGGATCTGGCCGAGGTCCGCCGGCGGCTCGGCGGCCCCGGCGCGTCGGATCGCGCCGCGGACGTCGTCCAGGAGGTTCTGGCATCCGGGCAGAACGCCCGTGTGACGACGAGCTGACACGCCCCAGGAATGCTTGATAGAATCTCTTGACGACCCGAAGTAATCCGGGAGGATCTCGATGTCGAAAAGGATCCTGGCCGTAGATGACGATGAAAACATCCTGCGTCTCGAGAAGGCGATCCTCGAGCAGGACGGCTTCGAGGTCGTGATGGCCCGAAGCGGCCCCGAGGCGCTCGGCTTCCTCAAGGAAGGCGGCTTCGACCTCATCTTGCTCGACGTGATGATGCCGAACATGGACGGCTTCACGTTCTGTCGCAAGATCAAGCGGGAGGAGGCGCTCAAGGACATTCCCGTCATTTTCCTCACCGCCAAAAGCGGCGGCGAAGCGCTCGCCGAAGGATTCGAGTCCGGAGGCGTGATGTACATCCGCAAGCCCTTTACCGCCTCGAAACTGCAAGCCGTCGTGGGCACGCTTCTGAACATCGGATCGAACCGGATGTAAGGGATGCCGAAACGGCGCGTGCGCAAGCCGCGCCGGCAAGGAAGGAAGGAAGGAAGGACCTCATGGATTCCGTGCTGGATCAGGCCCGGGGCGGGCAGAATCTGCTCGAGCGGATCGTTAACCATATCCCGGGCTTCAAGGGTTATCGCGAGAAGGAGCTCCGGAGAGACGCCGATCGTATCGAACGCGAGCGCCTCTCCTCGCGGCTCGAGCTGAACAAGAAGGCGCTCGATGACCTGGCGGACGGCGCCACCCGCTCGGGCGCGCTCGATCTCATCAACGAGATCGAGACGGCGCGCAAACGGATCGACAAGATCGTCGCGCGCGTTCGATACGCAGACCGTGGCTATGCGGGTTTCTTCGACGCCGTCAAGGTGGACGAGACCGTGCTCGCGCGCATCTACGAGTTCGATCTCGGCCTCATAGAGAACGCGGACCAGATCCGCGCCGCCGCGCAGGCGGCGGCGGACGCCCCTTCGGGCCTCAAGGCGGTGCTTCGAACGTTGATCGAGACGATCGACGCGCTCGATGCGCGGCTCGCCGAGCGCGA
Source organism: Vicinamibacteria bacterium (assembly GCA_016934575.1). GTDB lineage: Bacteria > Acidobacteriota > Vicinamibacteria > Fen-336 > Fen-336 > JAFGSN01. The sequence continues at coordinate 5,891 of JAFGSN010000054.1, read as the reverse complement.
AGCCGTGCTGGCGGGCGTGAGATAGCGGACGCCGCGACGACAGGAAGGGAGTGACTCATGGCGCTCGAAATCATCCAGTTCTTCGACGACACGGGCTCGACGATCGTTCATCGCGAGCCGCAGAGCGGGTCGGCCGACTTCAAGCTCGGCGCCCAGCTCATCGTTCAGGACAACCAGTGGGCGGTGTTTTTCCGCGACGGCAAGGCGCTTGACGCCTTCACCTCCGGACGCCATACGCTGGCAACGATGAATCTGCCGTTGCTCGGCAAGCTCATCGGCCTGCCGTTCGGCGGGGCGTCACCGTTCACCGCGCAGGTCTATTTTATCAGCCGCCAAACCTTCACGGACCTCAAATGGGGCACGAAGGAGCCCATTGTTTTTCGAGACGCCGAGCTGTCCATGGTGCGCCTGCGCGCCTTCGGCCGCTTCTCGATGCGCGTGGCCGATCCCGGCGTCTTCTTGCAGCAGCTCGTCGGCACGCAGAGGCGGTTCACGACCGACTCCATCGAGGATTTTCTCCGCGACATCTGCGTTGCGCGACTGAACGATCTGCTGGGTGAAACGCTCAAGACCGTGCTCGACCTGCCGCGTTACTACGACGAGCTGGCGGGCGGCCTCAAGGGCCGCGTCGCCGACGACTTCGGCAAGTACGGCGCGGAGCTCGTGGATTTCCTCATCGGCGCCATCACTCCGCCGGAGGACGTCCAGAAGATGATCGATGAGCGCGCCGGCATGGGCGCCATCGGCGACATGCAGCGTTACATGGCCTTTAAGGCGGCGCGCGGCATCGAGGCGGCGGCGACCAATCCGGGCGAGGCGGGAAACGCCGCCGGCCTGGGCCTCGGCGCGGGCATAGGCATGATGATGCCGCAGATGATCGCCGGAACGATGAGCCGGCCGGGCATAACGGGCGTTCCAGGCGCCGCGGCTGGTTCGGGTTCGGCGCCCGCCGCGCCGGTTATCGCTTGCCCGAACTGCAACGCCGTCCTTCCGGCGGAATCGAAATTCTGCAGCAACTGCGGCAAGGCGATTCCTTCAGGACCGGTTTGCCCGAAGTGCAAAGCCGCCGTCGATCCGGCGGCCAAGTTCTGTAGCGCCTGCGGCGCCTCGCTGGCGGAGCAGACGTGCCCCGAGTGCAAAGCGACCATCGCGGCCGGCGCGAAGTTCTGCGCGAGCTGCGGCCACAAGCTGGAGTAGTGGCGACTGGCCGTCCAAATCACGCGAGCCGTTTGTCTTTGACGCGCTTGAAGCTGTCGGAGCGCCGCCAAGCAGGCGAGCGATGGAATACCCTGTTCTTCCTTTCAGTCAGGGCGCGGCGACATGACCGCCGCCGCCGACTGAAGATACCGCCGCTGCGGCGACTCCCTTGAAGAGTCTCTCGTAGATGTTTCCCGCCACGGCCGACGCCCTGGCGCCGTTGCCCGGTCGAAGCAGCACGACGATCACGATCTCAGGCCGCTGCACGGGATAATAAGAGGCGAACCATCCCAGGCCGGAACACGATCCGGTTTTACCCGCGACGAACAGATCCGGGTCAAAAGCGCGCCGGGCGCTGCCCACGTCCACGGCGGATAGAAAACCCGCGTCGAGCCCGTCGAGAACGACTTGCGGCGGAAGCCGCGCGATCTCACGCGGTTCGAAATCCTCGGTGTTGGCGATCTGCGGACGATAAACGATGCCGCCGTTGACAAGAGTCGACATGAGGACTCCCGCCTGGGCGATTGTTATCGCGACGCCCGTGCCATGGCTTGACAGCCGTTCCACGCGTGACGGCGGAACATCGTCCGGCAAAACGCCGGCGGCTTCGCCCGTGAGATTGATGCCAGTGGGAGCGCCAAGGCCGAGGAGTTGAGCATATTCCCGGATCTTCGCATACCCGAGCCGCGCTCCAACCCATTCAAAATAGGGATTGCACGAGACGGCTAGCGCTCTTCGCAGTTTGATCGGGCCGTGGCCTGGCCATATCCAGCAGCCCCCGCGGCAGTCATACTCGGTCTCGGTCGTGATGACCCCCTCCGACAGGCCGGCGACGGCAATAACGGCCTTGATCACGGAACAGGGAGTATACGCACGGAACAAACCTACGTCCGGACGAACGACGGCCATGACGCGTCCATTGCGGGGATCCATGGCCATCACCGATCCATTCCGTTTTCCGAGAGCCTCTCGACAAGCCTCGGCCACGGCGAGGTCGCGCGACGAGGCGTGAGGCGGATAAATAAGAGCCGAACGAGAAACGCGTGGTCGAGATGACGACTTGCGAGCGGGAGCTTTTGCTAACGCCGGCGCACAGATCCCGGCGAATAACACAAACACGATGCCTCGGCGCAAAGCGCGTCCCATCACTTCAAGATTAGCCGCATTGGTCGAAATGATCAACAGACGGGCATGAGCGCGGTCAAGCGCGCGTGAACGGGATGACCCGCCACCCGAACGCCGACACAGTGGCCCGGGTATGCGCACAGGTGGCGGGCACCTGCGGAATCGGTTGAATCATCATCGCGAATCTCTTTGCGTCTTGGTCGCGAGGAGCGGACTTTCACCAAGAGAGAGGCGCGGGCTGGCGCGATGAATGTCAACCAATGGACGACAATCGTTTTCCTTCCCGGTGCTCATCGCGGCTCGCCCGTCTGTGATCCGACTCGCTCAGCGGTGTGCATCTTTGACCGGCGTGCCATCGGGCCCCTGTAGTCTATTGGGCGGTTGCCTCCGCCCTGGCCAGGACGATTCCCGAGACCCCAGCCGCTTCCCGGAAGTAAGCGGCGAAGCGTTCGGATTCCTCGGAAGGGCGATCGTCGACGTTGAGGGCCCAGCGGAAGGAGATCGGCTGGTACCAGATCTCGGCTTGGACGGTGAAGGGACCGGAGGCCTCCTCGAGAGACACGGCGTAGCGGACACGGTCTCCACCTCCCGTGAAATCCTCGTCCTCAACCGCGCGGCCCCGGACGGCAACATCTTCGTCGGCCGTGGCCTTGTCGAAGCCGGCTGGAAGGACGCGGTTGTCCTTGAGGTATCGCGACGCGGCCAGGAGCACGGTCGTCACCTTGCCGCCGGTCGTGCCGAGGATGGGTTCGTAGACCTGGACCTCGTCTTCGCTCCGGATCTCGGTGTAATGCGGCTCGAACCGCGTCCCGTCCGCGTCGTTGTCATTACCGGTGATCGATCCGTCCGCGTTGAGGCGGCCGGATTCGAAGACCGTGGCGCCGCTCCCGTCGGTGACGGTGAAATGGATCCAAGCGCGCCGCGAGGGATAGGCGGATGGCAGCTTGTGACCGGCCAGGTTTTGCACCTCGACGAGGACCCGGAGCGTGCCGTCCTCGCATTCCGCGTCGCGCACGGTCAGGCGCGCCGACGACCTCTCCAGATGGGCCGCTGTCCGGGCCGAGAGCGTTTCCATCTCCAGCGGCTCCGCGACGACGCCGAGCGTGTCCCGGTGGCGGTTGAGGACCTTTGGCATGAAGAAATTGCCGCCCCGGAAGACATGGCGGGCAAACTCCTTGCGGGGTTGGCCGAGAGTCGACGAGATGGGCATCTTCCCGCCGAGCTTGGGCATGTGGCACGCGCCGCAGCTCATCCGGTTGTTGAAGGCGCTGTGCTTCCATTCGAGATAGGGAACCTGCTCGGGGAACTCGCCGGCGATCGCCCCGTTCTCGTCGAGGGTTTGGGTGAAGAGCGTGTGGCAGGTCGCGCAGAGTTCGGAGTCTTGGATGTGGTCCGCCTTTTTTGGCAGGAATCCCGACGACGAGTTCATGGCCCATTGCCGGCCCGCGTCGACGTCGTAGGGGCCGAAGATCTCACGTAAGCCCCACGGCGTCTTCATGTCGACGACGAACCCGGCCACGAAGCTCTCGCGCTCGCCGAGCCGGTCCTTTCCGATCTGATGGCACATGGCGCACGACACGCCGTCGACCGCGAAAGCGGACTCCGCGCCTGCCTGCGGGACGACGGGGAGGTTGGCGAAGACCTGACCCATGCCGCCCGCGGCCTTTGCCTGATAGCGGGCCATGGGCATGTGACAAGCCGAGCACTCGTGCTCGATCGCCGCGGTAGCCTTCGGGTGGAACAGGGTTTCGCGCTGTACGGACGCCTGCCAGTAGGGGTCCCGGGCCGAGTTGGCCATCATTGAAGCGCGCCAGTCGGCGCCGATCGAGACGTCGTCGCCCCGCGGCGTCACCAGGCCATTGTGGCAGGCCTGGCACCGGTCCGAGGTGATGAAGAGCGGCGGGACGCGCACCGCGGCTGCGGCCAGGCCGAGCGCGGGCACGGAAACTGTGAGAAAGATGAAGCGTAGATGTCGCATGGTCTCACCATCCGTCTAAGAAAGCGCCATCGAACCAGTCCCAGATCAGGTATATCATCCCAGTCGCGCTTCGGCCCGTGGTCTGGTTGAGGGGCATGCGCACGCCGATGTTGAACATGATGTGCTGCCGCTTGTTGAGCGTCACCTGGACTTGGGGCACGATGTCAAGCACGATCCTCTCTCCCGACACGAGCTCCTTGGCCGTCAGAAGCTCGACCATGGGCGACCAGGTCCGGCCCCAGGGCTTGAAGTTGATGCTCCGGCCCAGGGCGAGCCGGAGAAAAACTTCGTTTTCGGCCTTCGGGCGCTGGAACGGAAGCTCCAAACCCGCCTGAGCCTGGAGGAAGAAATCGGCAGGAAGGATCTGGCCATAGGTGAGGAAGGGCTCGAAGACGAACGTGCCTTTCCCGAGCCCGGAGGTCTGGTCCCCCGTCGGCAGGATAAGCTCGGCCGTGCCGCTCAGGATCGAACCGGCGCCAACGTCGTGGTGGAAGTTGCGTTTGACGGCGAGGGCGGCGTCACCGATGTTCGCGCTCCATCTCGGTGAGGAGGAAGCAAGGGGATTCGTGATCCCCTCGTTCCAACCGAAGGGCAGGACGACCTCCCACATGTTGAGAGATCCGAAGCGTTGCTCGTAGACGATCTTCCCGGTGACCTTGTCCCGCCCGTCCGCGTCATCGGTCATGGCGGCCTGGAAGACCACCTCGTCCTCGAGATAGGCCTTTCCCGTGACCAGGGGCCGGGGAAGGTTGAATTCCCCGGGCGGCCACCGGTCGTCGTCGTGGAGCGACTTGATATAGGCCACGACCGCATCGAGTTCCTCCATGCTCAGGGCGTCGCGGAAGGATGGCATGATCTCGGAGAAACCCCGGGACGGCCCGCCGTTGCGGGCGATCCCGACCCAATCGGCGTGCGGTTCGCGCGAGGCGAAGTCCGGGTCGGTGAAGTCCGGCGGGGTCACGTCGAAGCCGAGACGGCTGCGCGAATGCCCTCTGCCGTCGGCCGCGTGGCAGGCGGCGCAGGTCTCGATGAAGAGCTGCCGCCCCGTGCGTTTCGGCCGCGCGGTCTCGTCCTCGGCGGATGCGAACGCCGCGTCGGCGGTCAAACCGAAAAGCGCGATGGCCGCGGCTTGCACGGCGCGGCCGCGGAGGACAGTCGACCTGCGAGGACCGTTCATGGCTCTATCCTTTTCATGCGGATTCGGATTGGAGGACCTATAGACACTTCTTCGGGTGTACGAGGCGGCAAGGAGCGCGAATGCCTGAGAACGCAGCCGGGATTGCTCATCGTGTGGCCGTCTCACGCCTTGTTCTAAAAGGACACTACCGGCATGGAGCAGTGGGTGTCAAGCGGCTTCGCGGCACGCTCCGCCGTGTCGTGATGCAAGCCAAGCTCTGCCGCGATCGTGCCGACCGGCCATCCCTAACCATGGTGCAACCGCCGGATGCGAGCCACCGTCTCACGATCGATTACGCCTACCTCCTCCCGGAAAGTCGATGACGAGACCGGGCCGCCCGCAGACCATGCAGACTCGCCAGCCGCAGCATCACATGGCCACTACTCGAAGGGGTACGGTGCCGAACGCGATTCG
>JAFGSN010000228.1 GCA_016934575.1 Vicinamibacteria bacterium | reverse complement strand
TCGCCAATTCGCTCGGTTGGCTCATCGAAGGCGGCCGGCTCGGAGCGACGGCGCGACTCTCGCCGGGAACGGTCCCGCCATCTTGACGAGCGTGACGCGCGCCGGACACGGTCTCGCGCTCGACGGCGTCGTCGGTGTATGCTCGAAGGCGAGTCGGAGCATTCCGGTCGGAGTAGGAATTCCGACGGCGCTCGTTTCGGAGATCACGGTCGGTGGAACACGATCGAGCTAGAAGCACTCAACCAGAAGCGGGCGCTCGCGCCCGGACGAGGCGGCAGATCCAGGTCACGCCGGCCCTGGGCGCCGCGCTCGTCAATCTCGGAGTGGGTTTCGTGGCGGTGGCTGTCGTCACCATCTTGCGCCGCCCGGCGGCGGCGGCGATTCTCCTGGCGTCCGCCACGCCCGTGATCTGCGTGGCGACGCTTCATTTCGCGCTCGGAGATCTGACGAACCGCCCGCGCGGAGACGAGGGACGCCTCGCCGCCTGGCTGGCGCTGCTGCTCACGCTGGCGCCTTTGCTGCTGCTCTTCATCTTCATCCAGAAATACTAATCGCGTTCGCCGAAGATGGCCGTGCCGACGCGCACGAACGTGGCGCCCTCCTCGACCGCGATCTCGAGATCGTGGCTCATTCCCATGGAGAGCTCGCCGGCGCGCATCAATCCTGAACGTAAGGCCTGATCCCGCAGTTCCCGCAGACGGCGGAAAAGAGGGCGCAAGCGTTCCGGATCCTCCTCGTAGGGAGGAAGAATCATCAGGCCTCGGATTTCGAGGTTTGCCAGGCCGCGCAGCGTTTCGAGCGCGTTCTGAAGGTCGGACGGCGGCAAGCCAAACTTGGTCGTCTCTCCGGCGAGATCGACCTGCACGAGCGCCTTCAAAACCACGTTCGAATCGCCGGCGATGCGGTTCAGGCGATGGGCCAGATCCATATCGTCGAGCGAGTGAAGCATGTGCGTGAAGGCGAGAATCTTGCGCGCCTTGTTCGACTGCAGATGACCGATGACGTGCCAGCGAATCGCGTCGCCGAGATCGCCGAGCTCTCGCGCCTTGAATTCGGCTTCCTGAACGCGGTTCTCGCCGAAGTCGCGCACGCCGGCGCCGAACGCTTCACGCAGAGCCGACGCCGGATGGTTCTTGCCGACGGCAACGAGCGTGACGTTCGCGCGGTCGCGACCGGCGCGCGCCGCCGCCCGCGCGATGCGCTCCCGGACGGCGGCGACTCGGTCTCGGATCACTACTTCAGCGATTTCTTGAGCTCGGGCAGGAGCTGCTGCGCCGTCTGCACGTTCCGCTCGTTCGTCGGATTCATCGCCAGGTATTTCTCGAGGTTCTCGACGGCCTCGGCGATCTTGTTCTCGCTGATGAGCAGCGAGCCGATGAAGAAATAACTCTCCGCTCGTTCCGGATCAAGCTCCTTCGTCCTGTTGAAGGCTTGCAGCGCTTCGGATGTCCTGTTCGTGTTGAAGCACGCCAGGCCGAGGCTGAAATGCAGGGTGGGATTGTCCGGGAATTTCTCCGTCGCGCCGGTCAGGAAGGGCACGGCCTTTTCCATTTGTCCCGAGGCGAGAAACGTCTCGCCGAGCGCCAGATAGACTTCGCGCAGATCGGGATTGAGCTCGATCACTTTCTGGAAGCACGACTCGGCGTTCGCCCAGTCCTCCTTGCGCATGTGAACCACGCCCAGGTTGAAATGCACCTCGGGCAGGAGCGGCGCTTTCTCGAGGATTCCCTGGTAGAGCGCGATGGCTTCATCGAACTGGCCGAGCTTGGTCAGTTCGATCGCGTTGTTGAAGTCTTTCTCGACTTCCTTGGCCATTTTGGCCTCGGCCAGCCGCTTCTCCTTGGCCGCTTCGTCGAGAACGGCTCCGGTCGAAGACCGCGCGGGAGTCAGCGTGACCGTCGGCAGCGTATACACGTCCTCGCCTCTTAAAAAGACTTCCGAATTCGAGAAATCGAAGTAGCCTTCCTTGGTTACCGTGAGCTTGAATGCTCCGGAGACCGTCAAGAGTTGCAGGAAGTTGCCCTTCTTGTTCGTCTTGGTCTTCATGACGATCCCGCTCTCGAGGCTTTCGAGCTCGATTCTGGCGTCGACGATCGGCTTGCCCTCCGTATCGACGACATTGCCGCGGACCTGGCCGCGCAACTGCGCATGCGCGAGAACGCTCGCAAGGGCAAAAAGCAGGGCCATCCCTAAGACAGTACAAAATCGCTTCATCAGATTCCTCCTCAGTGACAGCGCGCCGAAGTGGCGCTTCTAGTTTCTCACGGTTTGACCGGGGCGCGGTAATGGATCGGATCGACGACGCCGGCCTCGGCGAAGCCGCGCCGTCTCAGAAGACAGGACTCGCACTCGCCGCACGCTTCCCGCCAGCTCTCGTAGCACGACCACGTCCACTCGAAGGGCACGCCGAGCTCCATTCCACGCCGGACGATCTCCGCTTTGCGCATGTGAATGACCGGCGTGACGACGCCGATGCGCGCCTCAGGCCGCGTGCCAGCGCGAACCGCGCTTTCGAACGCTCGATAGAACTCGGGCCGACAATCCGGATAGCCGGAAGAATCCGCCCATACCGCTCCGTAGAAGACCGCGTGCGCCGCGATCGCTTCGGCCCAGGACACGGCCGCGGCGAGGATGTTGGCGTTGCGGAATGGCACATATGTGGCGGGCACGACGCCTGGCTCCGGAGCGCCATGGCGTATGGGAACGCTCTCGTCGGTGAGGCTGCTGCCCCCGATTAGGGCGAGCGCCGGGATCGTGATTTCCAGGCGACGCTCGACGCGCATGTGATCGGCCAGGCGATGAAAGCAGTCGCGCTCCTTCGAAGCGGTGCGTTGTCCATAAGACGCATGCAGAAAGGCGAGTCGGTTCCGATCCGCGGCGATCGCCGCCGTGACCGCCGAGTCCATGCCGCCGCTGACGCATACGACGGCCAGCTCTCGTTCGAGCGGCAAGGAAACGGCGGCGCTCATACGCCCCTTTCTCGTTCCGGCCAGAGGTATTTGTGGAGTTGAACCTGGAGGCGGACCGGCAGGCCGTGATCGAGGATCCACCGGCCCAGGAGGCCGGGTTCCAGCCGGCCGTATGCGGGAGCGAACAGCACCGTGCATCGTGACGCGACCGGCTCGCGCCGAATGAGATCGCGCGCCCAATCGAAGTCCGACCGGTCGACGAGCACGAGCTTGATCTCGTCCTGCGAGCGCAGGAGATCCAGATTGCGCCATTCCATGTGTTGCGTCTGGCCTGAACCGGGAGTCTTGATGTCCATGATGACGACGGCGCGCGGGTCCAGGCCCTCGAGCGAAACATGGCCGGACGTCTCGATGACGACCTCCCATCCGGCGTCGAGGAGCCGGCTCGCGAAAGGGAAGACGTCCGGCTGCGCCAGCGGTTCGCCGCCCGTCAGCTCGACCAGCCGGCAAGGGAAGCGCTCGATTTTCTCGAGAATCTCGCGTTCGTCGAGATCCTCGCCCTTCTCGAAGGCGTGCCGAGTGTCGCAGTAAGAGCAACGCAGCGGGCATCCCGTGAGTCGCACGAAGACGCACGGCCTCCCGGCCCGGCTTCCTTCGCCCTGTATGGAGAAGAAGATCTCGTTAATCTTCAACATAGCTTGCGCTGCATCCCGGCGCCTCCCAGATCCGCACGCGGCGCATACGATCGCCTTGCGCGCCGAGCCTCCGGCGGATCGCGTGGAAGAAGTGACGCGCCAGAGCTTCCGTCGACGGGCTCTGATCCGCGAAGCCGGGATCGGCGTTGATGTCTTTATAGCTCAACGTCGCGGCCACTTCCTCGACGGCGCGCCGCAGCGCCTCGAAGTCGAGCACCAGCCCGGTCGCATCGAGCGTTTCGCCGGCCGCGACCGCCTCCACCTTCCAGTTGTGCCCATGCACGGGCTCGATCGGCCGCCGGTCGCGCACGAGTCGATGAATCGCGCAGAATGTCGTCTCGTAGGACACTTCGAACACGTCCTGGTTTTCCTCCCGTCCACGCCGTCGCCGGCGCGGGTTGACGCACATGGAAAGCATACTCTAGAGTGGCATTGAAGGAGCGACCGCATTGAAAATCAACGCAAGGACGTCGGCGTTTCGATTCGCGAACAGGCTGGCGGCCGGCGGCGGCTTGGGCGCGCTCCTCATGGTTCATGCGCTCGAGGCCGCGCCGCGGCGCATGGAGATCGATCAAGCCGTCTTCACGACGAGCCGCGGCGAAGCGTCGAGTTGGGAACAGCGCATCGCCGCGCTCTCGGCGCGCGGCGCGTTGCGTCTCGTTCGCGAGCAGGCGGATCCGGACTTCCCCGGCTGCCGGAATCTGCGCTTCACTCAACACGTGCAGGACGTTCCGGTCTTCGGTGCTCAGATCGTTCAGCGCGTGGACGCGAACGGACGCGCGCTCGTCGTCTGCGGCCGTCTCGCAACGGACGACGTCGTCGAGACGCGTCCGTTGCTCACGCCCGAGCAGGCGGTTCGTATCGTCGCGCGCAGCGAGGGGCTCGATGAATCGGAGGTCTCCTCCCCTGATCTGACATTGGCGCCGCTCGACGGGCGTCTCGTTCTCGCATACATGCTCTGGAGCCGCGCGTCGCGCTCATATTCCCTGCAGAGAGTCTTTGTCGACGCCATGTCCGGCGAGATTCCGTTTCACTATGAGGACATGCGGACCAGCGCGGTCGTCGGAGTGGGTCGCGGCGTGTGGTCGGATGCCAAGAAAATCTCGGTAACCCGTGACGGGTCGATTTTCACGGCCGAGGACCGCCTGCGTCCGTCGCGGATTCTGACTTATGACATGCGTTTCAACAAGACTGCGTTCGATTTCGGGATCTGGGAAGGTTCCATTGCGAGCGACAGCGACAATGACTGGACCGACGGAGCGGTCGTCGACGCCCATGTGTATGCGGGATGGACGTACGACTATTATTACAAACGCCACGGACGGCGCGGCCTGGATGACTCCGACATGACCCTCCGTAATTTCGTCCACTTTGATCCGAACTACATGAACGCTTTCTGGGATCCCCGGCGTCAGACTGTAAACTACGGCGACGGCGGCTATGTTCAAGGCGTGTACTATCGTCCGCTCGCGTCGGCGCTCGACGTCGTCGCGCATGAGCTGAGCCACGGAGTCACGGATTTCACCTGGTCCGGGATTTACTTGAACGAGTCGGGCGCTCTTTCGGAAACCTTCTCGGACGTCATGGCCACGGCCGTCGAGTTCTTTTTTGAGCCGCCCGGACACGGGAGGAACCGCGCCGATTACTGGACCGGAGAGGACTTGAGCGAGGTTTTCGATCCGCCCCGGCACGCCATCCGCTCTCTCGCCAATCCGCAGATATTCGGCGATCCGGATCATTACAGCCTCCGTTATCGGGGAAATGCCGACAACGGCGGCGTTCACATCAATTGCGGCATCGGCAGCCATGCCTTTTATCTGCTTGTCGAGGGCGGTCGCGATCGGACTTCGGGCTTGAGTCTGACCGGACTTGGGGCGGAAAATCGCGACAAGGCCGAGCGCATTTTCTACCGCGGATTCACCATGTATCTGTTTCCATCGGCGACTTTCGCGGACGCCCGGCGAGCGACGGTCCGCGCCGCGGAGGATCTCTTTGGAGCGGATAGCGAGGAGGTCCGCCAGACGTCAGCGGCCTGGTCGGCCGTCGGAGTCGAATAGGATCTCTCCGGCCGCGAACGGCCGCTTTCGATCGCCGCGGCTTTGATATCATGGCGATCGTGAATCCGGGTTTCACGCTCGAAGACGCGTACGCTCACTGCCGGGAGCGCGCCCGGAGGCACTATGAAAACTTCCCGGTCGGTCTGTTCGTCCCGAGGGCCAAGCGGCGCCACGTCCACGCGCTCTATGCTTTTGCGCGCGCGGCGGACGATTTCGCCGACGAGAGGATATACGAGGGTTTTCGCGAGAAGCGGCTCGACGACTGGGAGGCCCGGTTGCACGCCGCCTATGAGGGCCGCGCCGATGGGCCGATCTTCGTCGCTTTGTCGGACACGGTGCGGCGTCTCGATATCCCGAAGGCTCTTCTGCTCGATCTGCTCTCGGCTTTTCGACAGGACGTCGTGAAGAGCCGCTATGAGACGTGGGACGAGCTTCTCGACTACTGCCGGCGCTCAGCCAATCCGATCGGAAGGCTCGTGCTGATGCTTTTTGGTTATGGAGACGAGCCCCGGGCGGAGCTGTCGGACCATGTCTGCACGGCATTGCAGCTCGCCAATCACTGGCAAGACATTGCCGTCGACTTCGCCAAGGATCGAGTCTACATGCCGCTGGAATTGTGTCGCGACCGCGGCGTCTCAGAGGACGATTTGAGGATCGGTCGCGTGACTGGGTCCTTTCAGGCGCTCATGGCGGATCTCGTCGCGCGCACGCGCGAACTGTTCCGGCGCGGCCGGCCCTTGTGCGACGCCGTCGGGCGCGATCTGCGGTTCGAACTGCGCCTCACGTGGCTGGGAGGTTCGTCCATCCTGGACGGCATCGAAACGGCCGGTTTCGACGTTTTCCGGCGCCGGCCCCGCCATGGCCTGCCGGCAAAGGTCGGGATCGCCCTGCGGGCCTTTTTCTGGCGCGGCGCATAGAGGCCATGGCGCGCACCTATTCGGAGCGTCTCACTCGAGCCAGCGGAACGAATTTCTTCCAGGCATTCAGGCTGCTGCATCGAGAAAAGAGACAGGCGCTTTACGCGCTGTACGCATTCTGCCGCGTCGTCGACGACTGCGTCGACGAGCGTGGCGGAGAAGGCGCGGCCGGGCTGAAGCGCTGGCTCGACGAGGTCGATTGCTGTTATGCGAAACGCCCGTCGACGGAGCTGGGGCGCGATCTGGCGTCGGCTCTCTCTCGATTTCCGATCCCACGTTCATGCTTTGAGGAGATCGTCGCCGGTTGTCGCATGGATCTGACGACCGCGCGTTATCCGACTTTCGTCGAGCTCGAGCGCTACTGCCGGCGCGTGGCATCGAACGTCGGCCTGGCCGCCATCGAAATCTTCGGCTATCGGGAGCCGGCCACGCGGGAGTTCGCGGTTCAGCTCGGCCTGGCGCTTCAATTGACCAACATTCTGCGCGACATCGCCCTCGACGCGGCGCGCGAACGACTCTATCTGCCGCTGGAGGATCTGGCGCGCTTCGGCGTCGCGGAAGAGGACCTGATGCAGACTGCATCGCAAGCCGGCGGACGCCGTCCCGAAGTCGCGGCGTTGCTGGACTTCGAGGTCGCGCGCGCGCGCGGCCATTTCACTCGCGCCCGCGAAGCGTTGCCCGATGCGGATCGCCGGGCGATGGCTTCGGCGCGCGTCATGGGCGCGATCTATCGGGAGATTCTCGAGGCCTTCGCGCGTCGCGGTTGTCCGATCGGCGGTCCGCGCGTGCGTCTCTCGTCGCCGCGCAAGGTCCTGATTGTCTTGCGCGTTCTGGCCGGAGCAGGTTGAAGCGATGAGAGTAGTCGTCATCGGCGCCGGTTTCGCCGGAATGGCGGCGGCCATTCGACTCCAGGAGCAAGGCCACGCCGTCACGCTGATCGAGAGGCTCGGAGCGCTGGGCGGTCGCGCGACGTCGTATCGCGACGTCGTTACCGGCGACGAGGTCGACAACGGCACGCATCTCCTCGTCGGCGCCTGCTCCGAGGCGCTGGCTCTCCTCCGTCGAACCGGCGCGAAGGATCTTCTGTGGTCGCAGGATCGGTTAAGCCTCGATTTCGTCGATCACCGCGGTTTCACGACTCTTGACTGTCCGCGCTTGATGGCCCCGCTGCACCTCGTCTTCGGCATTCTCGGACTGCGCATGCCGTGGAGCGCGCGTCTTTCGGCTCTTCGGCTCGGATGGGCGATCCGCGCGCGGCCGCCGCGAGAGAGATTGACGCTGGCGAGTTATCTCGCGCGCAGCGGTCAGTCGTCAACGACTCGACGCTTGCTGTGGGATCCGCTCGCGACCGCCATTCTCAACGAGGATCCGGAACGAGCCGACGCGCGGCTGTTCGGGCGCGTCTTCACGGAGACTTTTCTGCGCCGCGCGCGCGCCTCGGCTCTCGTGTTCGCTCGCCGGGGGTGGGGGACGATCGCCAATCGGCTGGGGATGCATTTCGAAGCGCATGGCGGCGTCCTGATTCGGGAGTTCCATGTCACGAGCGTCGACGTCAAGGACGATCATGTCGTCGGCGTTCACGGACGGACTCGGGAACGGAACGAAGCCGAGAACGGGAGACTCATGGCGCGATCGGTTGCGATTCCCGCGGATGCCGTCATCGCCGCCGTGCCATGGCGCGCATTGCCGTCGTTTCTGCCCCAAGAGTCGGCGCGGCGGCCTCCATTCGAGAATCTGCGACTCTTGTCGAGCTCGCCGATCGTATCGCTCGATCTCTGGCTGGACCGGCGCGTCGTGCCGCGACCCATGATCGGTTTCAGGAACAGCGAGCTTCAATGGGTTTTCGACAAGGGGCTCCTGCATGGACGCTCGGGTCCGCCGCAGCATCTATCGTTCGTGGTCAGCGCGGCTTACCGAGATCTGGCGCGAAAGAACGCGGAGATCGTCCGCCTCGCGGAAGAAACCCTGCGACGATACTTTCCGGAAATGGTCGGCGCGCGCGTCGTCCGCTCGCTCGTCATGCGCGATCCTCATGCCACATTCTCCTGCAGTCCGGAAGCTGAAGCGTTTAGGCCCGGTCCCGTGACGCCGATCCGCGGACTTCTGCTCGCGGGCGATTGGACGAACACGGAGCTCCCGGCAACGATTGAAAGCGCCGTGCGCAGCGGTATTCGTGCCGCGGACCGCATCGAACACGCGTGATTCACGAGGGAACGGATGGGTAACGCCCTGAGCGATCCCTCTCCCGGGGGGATGGATCGCCCGGGCCCGAATATCCGCAGCCCGCGGAAAGGCGAAGTCCACGCAGAATCAGTCGCCGCGTTCCTGTTCGACAACCTCGATTGTCACGGGAGTCGAGGCGACCCGAGTTTTGTGTCGCTTGGGATCGGCGAGCGATTCAAATAAGTCGCCGTCAAATAGATCGAAATCCACGTCGAAGATGACGGAAGGCACTTCGATTTTGCCGAGATGAAGCGGCCAGAGTCGCGCCGTGTTGAACTGGTGGTACATGCACGGTTCGTCGCCTCTCGTTGTCTTGACAGTTCTGGTCTTTGTCGGAGAAGGCTGCCATTCCTGCCAGAATCCCGGAAAGACGCGGCTCTTGACCGGCCGTAGGGAATTCACTCGATTCGTGCTGTATAAGACCAATCGAATGTCGAACGATTGGCCCAGAGCAACGCGCGTCCGTGAGACCTGAGTTTCAAGCTCGAGAACTGGGGGCCTCTTTTCCGGCTTCGAACGGGAAGAACCGATACGATCCACGACAACGCGCAGCGGCCGGCTCGAGTGCGTTTGCCCCAGAAACCGGTGAGTCACGGGCGGGATCTCGAATGTTCCGGTATGCAGCGGTTTGAGTCGGTACGTGAAAGTGACGCTCTGCCGAGTTTTCCCATGGACCATGCTCACTCGAGAGCTGTGCGTCGTATCCAGCAATCTGAATCCAGGAATGTCAGGCAGCGCCGGGGCGGTTTTATCGACGCTGCCGCGCAATGTGAGCTTGAAATTCAGAATGTCCTGGAGATCGATTCTTTCGGCGTCGATTTTCGCCGCGAATGGCTCCTCGTCAGCCGTATCTAATGTCTCCTCGAAACCCGCCAATCTGTCGCCGGCGCTATCCTCCGCTTTTCCCGGCGGCGGCGCAGGAAAGACGTCGGGCTCCACTTCCACCAGCAAGGGCGTTGAAACATACGTTGTGCCGTCGTGGGTATAGTGTATCGCCGGGATCTCGAAGGCGCCGACCTGGCGTGGCTTGAGTCGATACGTAAAGCTGGCGCTCACCGACGTCTTGCCGTGCTTCGTCGTCGAATGAACGGACGCCGTCGAATCGTGCACGTTGAATCCGTCGATTTTCGGGAGCGCGGGCTTCGCGCAGTCCGTGACGCCATGCAGCGTCAACGTGAGCGTCAACACGTCGTTCAGATAAACGCGGCGAGCGTCGACTTTCGCGGTGAAGGTCTTGGCCAGAGCGGACGGTTCGGAAGGCGACGCGTTCCTTCCGGACCGCGGCTCCATCGGCGGCGTGTCGTGCAACGCCTCACTCCTGGCGTGCAGCAGTTGGAGCGATCGGAGATCCATCGGGTCCGCGGACGGCGGAGGCATATCGCTTTTCAGCACCAACGATTCGATCGTGTCGGCAAGCGCGATCGGTTCTGATCCGCCGGAGGCGCGGAGATACCCGCCGGCCGTCCTTGCCGCGATCTCTCGCAAGAGCGGCTCATCGACTCCCGTATTCAAGATGGCGCGCCGCTGTTTTCCATCCGGCGCTTTGTAGGGGATCGGCGCCGGGCCGTCGTCTCCAATGCCGATGGAATGGATCTGAATACGAAAGTGTTCGGCCAGCCGAGCCGCATCGCCGGGATGCAGCGGACCGTCGTTGTTGACGCCGTCCGTGAGCAGTAGAATGGCCCGCCGGGGAGCGTCGACGTCATTGATGGAAAAGACGGCCGTGGCCAGGCCGAGGCCGATGGCGGTGCCGTCGTCATGTTCATCGCGCTCCGTATGGTTCAAGGTTTCCATGAGATTCCGATGATCCACGGAAACCGCGGCCCTTTCCCGGCTCGCGCCGGCGAAAGTGGTCAATCCGATTCTCATGCGCGGGTTGCGCTCCACGAGCCGAGCAACGACGTTGCGACAGAATTCCAGCCGGTTGGGGGCAAGGTCGAGAGCGGCCATGCTTCCAGATACGTCCAACACGATCATGAGGGCCGTTTCATCGGAAGACGGCTGTGCTTCGCGGGCCGTGTCGTCGGCGTGGCAAGCGAGCGAGACGGCGGCGCCGATCAACAGAAGCGACGTTATTATTGAGAAGGATCGTCTTGGGTATCCTCGTCGAATACGATGTCGCATTGCATTTCTCCCAAAGACGCGCGAGCCGGAGTCAGTTTACTTCGATTCTGTGCGCCGGCGCACAGCGCTGCTCTGGATTCAATACTATGTTGTCTCATGGAAATCCGTCCATGCAGATATTGAGCGCGGGATGGCGCATGATGATTCGACTTCGGGCGGGCGGATGCATATCGGCGGGATTGATCCTGCTCTTGCTGGCGTACGCATGGCCGGGAATGGCGGACGACTGGCCGCAACTGCAGCACGACGCCGCTCGGAGCGGCTACTCCCCGGATTCCGTCGGCGCGCCAGCGACCGGGGATTGCGTCGTGAAGTGGCGCTGGCATCCGGATCTCGTCACCAGCATCGCCGGTCGTGTTCAACCCGTCGTCCACAACGGACTGCTGGCCGTCGGTTTCTACGATGGGCGGCTTTACGCGCTGGATGCGGCGTCGGGCGATCTGCTGTGGTCCTATCAGACGGGGGGGCCGATCCTCCACACCGCCGCTCTGGACGAAACCCACGCGTACGTGGCGAGCCATGACGGATTCGTCTATGCGCTCAATCGTTCCGATGGAACGTTGGCCTGGCGGCACGACACCGGCGCGCCGATTCAGAATGCGATCTGCCTGGCGAACGGCCGCATCTACATCGGGAACTCGGGCGGGGATTTCCTCGCTATAACGACGGCCGGAACGCGCGCATGGGTTTATCACAGCGGGCGTCCCATTCTCACGAGCGCGGCCTATTCTTCCGGCGTCGTTTACTGCGGCAACGAAGGACTGTACGCATTCGCTCTGAACGCCAGCGATGGAACCGAAACGTGGCGTGTCAGGCTCAAGGGACAGAGCATGTACGCCTACTGGCCCGTTGTGATGGAGTCCAAGAGCGTCGTGTTCTACAGAACGCAGCCCGTTCGCGTGTTCCATCATCTCCTCGGCGCGGGCGACGATCTTCTGGGCGGATCCAACCAGTGGAATCAGGGAGACGGAACTCCCGAGGAGACGGCGGCGGAGCACGCCGATATCCGCGCCCACTTCGCAGGCAATCCGGACCACCAGACCCTCTGGGCCCTCGACATCCAGGACGGCGCCGAAAAGTACGTGGCGCCGATTCTGTACACGGCGGGCGAGGGGAGCACGCCCACGCCGCCGATCTTCGATTCCGCAGCCGGCCGCGCCTGGGTGATCGGTCGCAGTCGTTTCGCGCGTTATGACACTCCTTCACACGTGCGGGCATACGGCGGCGAACCGTTGAAGATGAATCCCGACACCGGCGATTACGCCCTCTTCGCGACAGCGACCGCCGCGGGTCAGGGAATGACGGCCGTGGGGGACGAGTCGGCGATACTCTCGGCTGACGCATATGGCGTGCTGATCGCTCATCGCGGCACCCTGACGTATCTGCGTCATTCGCCGGAAGGCGCGCGGCATGTGCTCTCCAGCCAGTATCCGCTGATCCCCTCGCGCGATGATTACACGCATCCCACGTCTCCGCTCGCTTATGACAACGCCTCGGCTTATCCCGAGTGGTCGGTGTCCGCCGGAGGCGGGCCGGGCGGGGGACAGGTCGCGGCGGCCGCCGTGGCCGACAATGCGATCTTTTGGATCGCCCGTTACGGACTGCTGGTCAGAGTGGAGGATCAGTGATGCACCGCGCGACTCGACGCATCATCGTGAAGACCGCGGTGATTCTCGTGACAGTCTGTCGACTGACCGAGGGCGCCGCCCTGGATTATGTCTGGCAGAAAGAGCAGGTCGGCGGAATCTCCGCCGAGGCGAACGATCTCATTCAGAAGCTGGAAGCGCACATCGACGAGATGATCAACGCCGGGCATCTCCAGCCGGCATACTATCGGGTGGGGCTGTCCGGCGAGTTCCTGCTATACGGCTTTCCCGGCGAGACGGCCTACATCCTGAGCGACGCTCTGCCTCTGGTCTCTCCAGCCATGCAGAGCGGAATCCGCGCCTACCTGACCGAATACATGACGCTCTATCCGCCCATGACCAGAGCCTTCATTCACGGCAACGGGCACTGGGGCAACATCGTGCTGGCCGATCACACGCCGCGCCGCGAGTACTATCCCATGCCGCCCGCGACGACGGCCAATATCTGGCCGCCACCGACCGTTCCATTCGAAAGTCTCTATATGTTATGGCGATACGCCGACGCGACCGGAGACTGGGACTACGTGCAGTCCCGCCTGGGCGCGTTACAGAGCCTCTATGACACGTACGGCGAAGCTCGGCGTTACGGGCATATCGCGGGCCTGGTCGGGATGGCGCGTATCGCCGAGAAGCTCGGGCAGCCATCGCTCCGGGATGACGCCGTTGCCAAAGCCGTGGCGGCGATCGATGCATCCGACTACGCGAGCTGGCTCGCAGGCGCTCAATCGGAGATGACACGCGTCTCTCACGACTGGAGCTATCCCCTCTTCCATTATGCCCGGCTGGAATCTCCCATTGGAGCCTTGTTTTGTCCGGAGATCGGCCGCCTTGTTCGCGAGACGCAGTTGTCCGAGGCGCGCTCGACGCTTGAATTGATCGTGGGGCCCGTGTTTGAAGGGCATGCCCAGGCGAGCTATCCGGGATGGTTCGTCTTCAGGGCGGATCACTGCTACGAGGAATTCATCACAAAGGTCACGCCATGGATGACCCGCGGGGATTCCCACATCCAGGAGCAGGGCGGAGAGAACGCCTATAACGCGCCTGATTTCGCCTGGACCCTCTTTCATCTCCGCGCCGCGGTGCTGGGCGACGGCGCTCAGAGCTTGAGGGCGATGATCGATCAGCCGACTTGCATGGGCGATCTCTATTACATACAGAAGCTGGCCACGGCCATCCGCGCCCACGGCGCCCGGACATGGCAGGACGTGCGTGGGGCCGCAGCGCCGGCCGCGCCGCAGGGCCTTCGCGTCGGGAAATGACGATGAAAATCGACACGGAAAGGTTTGCTATCGGCGTTTTATCCGTCGCGGCGTTGCTCTGGACGCTCAACGCGTCCGCCGAGCTGACGAACGGAGGGTTCGAAAGCGGTCATATCACGCCGTGGATCGGCGCCACTGACGATCAGATCGACGCCGATAGCGCCCACGACGGCGTTTACGGAGCGCGTGTCACGAGCAGCATGACCGTGTCACAGGATCGCGACACGGTGGCCGGAATGCAATATGTCTTCCGCGGATGGTACCGATGCACGGACTTCAACTTGAACGGCGGCTGGGGATACGATCACCTCACGGTCGTCGATAACAGCGCGAATCCATGGCGGAACATCGCCTGGGTGAGAAATCTGAATGAGAGGGAGCGCGGCGTCTGGCGCCGTATCGCGATCACGTTCGTCGCGCCGGGCCCGCGCGTGAGGCTTTCTTTCGGTCTTTTCGCTTCCGCCGAGGCCACGGCGGAACTGTCCTTCGACAGCTTCGAGTTTTTCGAGAAGACCGTCAATCTTCCGCCGACAGTCGATCCCGGGGCCGATCCGGCGGCGGGCGCGGCGCCGCTGGCGGTTCAGTTCACGGCCAACGCCGACGACCCCGACGGCGCGGTGACCGCCGTTCAATGGGACTTCGGCGACGGATCCACGGCCATCGAGGACGGCGCCAGTCATACGTACATCCAGAAGGGGGAGTATCTCGTCAAGTTGCGGGCCTGGGACAATGATGGCGCGCTCGTTGCCGCGGAATTTCCGATATCGGTGATCGGCGACGACAATCCGACGGTCACAGTGACTTCGCCGACAACGACGGACACACAGGAATCCTGCATCGAGCTCGCTGGCGAGGCGTCGGCGCCTGGAGGAAGAGTCCTCATCTCTTTGGTTTGGGACAATCTCGGAACCGACGACGCGGCGGAGATCCCGATTCCCGCCGAGCCGTCGGCGTCCTGGTCGACGCAGTCTTTAAGGCTCAAGCCCGGTCGCAACGAGATCCTCTTCACGGTCACTGATTCCGAGGGACGCGTGGGAACGCGGTCGGTCGCCGTCAATCGTCTTGTCGCCGGACCTGAAGTGTCGAATCCGACTCTGAC
Source organism: Vicinamibacteria bacterium (assembly GCA_016934575.1). Taxonomy (GTDB): domain Bacteria; phylum Acidobacteriota; class Vicinamibacteria; order Fen-336; family Fen-336; genus JAFGSN01. Next base: position 13,368 of record JAFGSN010000228.1, on the reverse strand, counting down.
GCCCGAAGAGCCGCGCGTGTTCGAAATGGTCGAGATCGGTTTCGATCTCGAAACGACGGCTGAACATTCGCTTTACGGTTACGATGCCAGCCCGCCGCCGGGAGTGACGCCCGAGACGGGAGTCACCGTGGAAGGCGTCATCGACACTCCCGCCGGAGAGATCAGACAGCCCGGGTTTCATTCACGCGACGTCGAGCGGGTCGTCTCCGGCGAGCGGAAGTATTACAAGGACACAGGCCGGGAACGCTGGCTCATCCGATTCAGCCCACAAGCGGCGGGGAACCACAGCGTCCGCATTCACGTTCGGGATCGATCCGGATCGGCGGAGGTTCCGGTCGGATCCTTCGTGGCCCAGCCCGCGCGTGGAAAGGGCTATGTCGGCGTGAGCCCCCATGACACGCGCTACTTCTCGTTTTCGAACGGCGCGCTTTTTTGGCCCGTCGGGCCCGCCACTGGTCCTGACTACTCGGTTTATGCGGGATCGGGGCAGAACATCGAGCGACCGTGGATGGCGGGACGAGGGGCGTACAGCACAAACTGGGCGCGCTGGCACTCGTCGGCGCTCGTGTCGGGGAACGAGGGCTATGACAATCCTTTCAGCTTCCGCGAGCACTTTCCGTCGCATGAGCTATCGCGCGAGCTTTATGCGCCCGGCGGCCGCGTCATTCGCATCGGTTTCGGCGACGACGATTTCCGGCATCGGATGACGACGGGCGCGACCTACCTTCTGAAGCTGCGCGTCAAGGTCGTCGATCTGGCCGGGCCGATCGAGGCGGGCGTTCCTCATGGACTGATGATCAAGACTCACGGCTGGGTGGACGACCTCGAGTCGTTGCCCGAAGAGACACGTGCGCGGCCATCATTGATCACTCCCGTTTCCTGCGATCGCGACTGGCACACGATCGTCGCCGCTTTCACCGCGACGTCGAGCGACGCCGCGAACACGTTCATCAGCTTGTTTCTCGACAACGTGTCGAGCGGCCGCGCATTCATCGACCGGTTCTCCATCAAGGAATGGGACGGAAGCGAGGCGGGCGGGGAGCTGATCCGGCAGCCGTTGTCCGATCTCCATGCTTATGTCGAGCAGCGGCCGGCGGCCTACTTCGACGACCAGGTGCGGCAAGGCGAGGAAAACGACGTCTTCTTCAAGTTCGTGGTGCATGACAAGCGCGACTGGATTCAGAATCACCTGCTGCGAACCGGAACCTTCGCCGATTCCGGTCATGGCTATTCCCAGCCTGAAGGGACGCGCGCTCGCTGGCTGCTCGAGCAGTGGTGGCGATACGTGGCGGCTCGCTGGGGATACTCAACGGCGGTGCACTCGTGGGAGCTGATGAACGAGGGATCGCCCACCGATCCCGCGCACTACAGACAGGCCGACGATTTTGGCCGCTATATGGGGCGGACGGACTCGCATCCCCACCTGACGACGACCTCGTTCTGGTGTTGTTGGGAGCCTGAGCTCTGGGGCGGCGCCGATTATCCTCATGTGGCCTACGCCGACATCCACGATTACACCGAGGATTCCGCGAACGGCCTGGACATGGCGTCTTACGTCGCCGATTACTGGGGAGCGCAGGTGACGGCCGAGCCCGTCGGCAAACCCGTGATGATGGGCGAGACCGGGATCGGGTACAAGGGCCAGGTCTATTACGATGAGCTGGACCAACCCAATTCCGGCATTTGGTATCACAATCTCCTCTGGGCAGGCTTGTCTCCGGCGGCCATCACGGCGCCCAATTACTGGTGGATGGAGCATTTCGAGCGGATCGACCGCCGTTCCATCAGCCGGGTGTTCCGCCAGTTCGTCGATCGACTGAAGCTTCATCAGGGCGGCTACGCCGACGCATCCGCCACAGTATCGACAAGCAACGGCGATCTGCGGGCGATCGGCCAGAAAAACGTCGCCGCCGGCCATGCCCATCTCTGGCTGCAGAATCGGGCGCACACATGGCGCAATGTGCTTTTTGGAACGGTGACGGCCATTCAATCCGCCAGCGTGACGATTCGGATGGCGCCGAGCACCGACTATCGCGTGGAGTGGTTCAACACTTACACCGGCGCCGTGACCAGCGCCGCGCAAACCAGCGACTCGAGCGGCAGCCTGATCCTGACGTTGTCCGATTTCAGCGACGATGTCGCCGTGCGGATTTTCTCCCTCGCCGAGGCGTCGCCGCCGCCGCCACGTGGATTCCGTGTGCGCTGATCCGGATTTCGGTTCGGCAAGATGACAGATCGTTCTTTTGGGCCTTCTAGCGGTTCCGCCAGATCTTTATCTGTGGCATCGGCTCGGACCTGAATTCGGGCCGGGCGGCGCCTGGGGGAAGGCGGGCCGGTCCACGGCGCTCACGTCCTTCGTTCTCTTGGTCGCGCTGGCCGCGATCAAGCTTATAATCGGCGGACGATGAGCGGAAACGCCAGGCGACGTCAAAAGTCGCTCGCCGAGGTTCTCAAGAGGGGCCTCTTCATGCGGTTCGCGGGGCCGCTCATGCGGGCTTGTGAAGGATCCGGCGTCAAGCGCCCGCGACCCTTGATATCGCGCAAGACGTGTGCTTGATTCCGTCAGGCGAGACGGAGGACGAAACGGATGCAACGTCAGTGTTCACGCCGATGAACCATGCCTGAAGAACGCCTGCTCATTGCGCTGACCAGCCCGAAGGCGGCCGTTCGAGCGGCGGCGGCCGAGGTCCTAAAAAGCCACATCACATCGCGCCGGGTTCGATCCTTCTTGATCAAGGCTCTCCATGATCGAGAAGCGGCCGTTCGAGCGGCGGCGGCCGAATCGCTCGGACGGAGCCGCGATCGACGCGTTGCGCGCTCCCTCTTCCGTCTCGTGGAAGACGCGAGTCATCGCGTCCAGTTCGCCGCCGCGCGCGCATTGGCCAACACGGGCGGTCCTTCCGCCTTGCCGATACTGACGCAGCTTCTGTCGCATCGTTCCAGGAAGATCCGAAACGCCGCCGAGTGGGCCGCGACCCGGATCCTGCTCGAGCGATCCGGCCCGACTATTCGCACGATCGCGCCGCTGCTCGCGGTGCTTCAGCACGGCGACTCCGACGCGCGCAGGCGCGCGCACGTGCTTCTCGAAGCGTGCGCCCAGCGGATGTTCCATCAGGAACCTTCGATCAAGTCCGCCGTGATGAGAGCCGCCGGCGATTAGCTGAATCTCGCCGTCTCTGTGCAAGCCACGAACCAAGCGGCCGGAGGGGGCTGCCCTTACGCGGTGATGTGGTCGCGACGGAGCGTCAGGCCGCCGTCGACAGCGACGACCTGCCCCGTCACGTAGGAGTCGGGCTCGAGCAGGAAGCGCACAGCGCGCGCGACGTCCTCCGGGCGTCCGAATCGCGGCACGACGCCCCGCTCGACGTACGGGTCGTACTTGCCCGATTCGATCGAGGCGCGCGCCATGCCCGCAGTCGTCGCTCCCGGCGCCACGGCATTGATGCGAACGTCCGCCTTGCCGCCGTACTCCTTGGCAAGAATGAGCGTTGCGTGAATCAGCGCCGCCTTGGGCGCCGCGTATGCCAGGCTGCCTTCGAAGGGATGCGTTCCCTGCATGCTCGACAACAGCACGATCGCGCCGCGCGTTTGCCGGGAGGCCATGGCCTCGGCGCAGGCGCGCGCGAGAAGAACGGGACCTTCGAAATTAGCGCTGAAGGAGTCATGGAGCGCCTTTCCATCGAGCGCATCCGGCTTGACGCGCGCTGGATCGCCGGTAAGCGCAACCAGGCCGTACAGCTCTCCATTGACGTCCAGCGCCGTCTGAACGTACTTCCGCCGTGTTTCCGGATCCATGACGTCGCCTTCCACGAGATTGACCAAACCGCCATAGATGTCTTGCATCTTCTGCTGGAAAGCGAGAGCCTTGCCGCGGTTGGCGCGATATCCCACGACGGGCAGCGCGCCTTCGACAAGAAGCAGGGCGGTGACGGCGGCGCCGAGACCGCCCGTGCCGCCCGAGACGATCACGACACGGCCCGCGAGCGTGCGGCGTCCGAAATCGAAACGGAGCTCCGACTGGCGGCGGTCCTGTTCGGCGTCAAGGAAGCGTGAAGGCATGTGGACCCTCCATGGAAGCGCTCCGAGTCACACAGGCACGGAACCGATTCGTTCTCGTTTTTCAGACGGGCTTGACATTGGACCGTAACCGTCGATTCCCATCAATTCTCCACGGGAGGGGGCACGCCGGAGACGTGTTTTTGATCGATGTTGCACTCCTCGCCCGGCGTGACCACCACGATGCCGCCCTCGGACACGGTATGGCGTCGGCGGTCCTCGTCCTGATTGAAGCCGATAACGGCTCCGGCGGGAACGACGACATCGCGGTCCAGCACGGCTCGACGGACTCGTGCATGGCGATGCACCGTCACGTTCGGCATGAGTATCGAATCCTGCACCCGGGCGTACGAGTTGACGCGCACGCCGGGGCAGAGAATCGAGCGTTCCACGAGGCCGCCGGAAACGATGCAGCCCATGGACACGATCGAGTCGAGAGCCTGCCCGCGCCTGTTTTCTTGCGCGAAGACGAACTTCGCCGGGGGCATCTGAGGCTGGTAGGTTCTGAGCGGCCAGTCGGGATCATACAGATTGAACAACGGGTTCACCTGCACGAGGTCCATCGACGCCTCGTAATACGCGTCGATCGTCCCGACGTCGCGCCAGTACTGGGAGGCTTTCTTGTTCTCGTCCCAGAATAGATAGGCGAAGACCCGCTCGCGCGCCGCCACTAGGCGCGGAAGGACGTCGCGACCGAAATCATGATGCGTGCTCTCTTCCGCGTCGCGGTTGAGCTCGCGAGCGAGCGCGTCCGTGTCGAACACGTACACGCCCATCGAGCCCAGGCAGGCGTCCGCGGCCCAGGGAACGGGACGCGCGCGCTGCGGCTTTTCCTCGAAACCCACGACTCTCTGATCCTCCTCGACCTCAAGCACGCCGAAGCGGTGCGACTCGCCGAGCGGCACCTCGATCGCCGCGACCGTGACCGCGGCGCCGCTCGAAACGTGGTGTGAGAGCATCTTGCTGTAGTCCATCTTGTAGATGTGGTCGCCGGACAGGATGATCACCCAGCGTGGGCGCTCGCGTTCCAGGGAGTAGAGATTCTGGAAGACGGCGTCGGCCGTTCCGAGATACCAGTGATCGCCGACTCGTTTTTGAGGTGGAAGGATCTCGATGAATTCCCCCAGCTCCGAGTTGATCACGCTCCAGCCCAGGCGAATGTGACGGTTCAAGCTCAGCGATTTGTACTGCGTGAGGATGAAGATCTTGCGCAGGCCCGAGTTGATGCAGTTCGACAGAGTGAAATCGATGATGCGATGCGGACCGCCGAAGGAGACCGCCGGTTTGGCTCGATGACGCGTCAGCGGATACAGCCGCTCTCCGGCGCCGCCCGCGAGCAAGATGGCGACGACGTCGCGTATCAGAACGGCGCTCACGTCCCGTCTCCGTGCGTTTGATCGAGGGGGCCGATCATCGACGACTCCTCAGCACGACGCGCGCGGGGGCGGCTTCGCCGTCCCGGATCGACAAGGGCAGGCAGATGAGCTCGTATTCTCCCGGTTCGACTGAGGAGAAGTCGAGCCCTTCGATCAAGACGATTCCCGCGCGCAAAAGCTCGCGATGAGCCGGGAAGTCATGGTCTCCGGTTCGATCAACGGACGAATGGTCGATGCCCAGCAGCTTGATGCCGATCTGCGCGAGATATTTCGCGGAATCGAGACTCAGGTGAACGAGATCCTGCGAACTCGAACGGGAATACGACGGGCTCGAGGCGCGCGTCTTGACGAGCAAGCGGATGTCTTCCCGCAGATCGAAGGCCGCCAGATCGGCGCGCTCGACAAGGCCGGCCCCGGGAAGCTCTATCAGGCGGGCCCTGCCTATGAGAATCTCGAGCGGAATGCGGTCGACGGCGGCGCCTTCGGGGAAAAAGTGACGCGGAGCGTCGACATGGGTCCCAGCGTGCGCGCTCATGACAAGGCGGCTGACGACGACGCCCGGCGATTTGTCCGGCGATTCGAGAGCTCTCTCGAAAGGGGTGTCGCCGGGATAAACCGGCAAGTCGGGCGAGAGCGGCCTGGAGACGTCGACGATCTTCAACATGCGCGGCATGGGCAGACCGCTGCTCCTTCCGATCGCGAGAGGAATGATAGATACGACAGAGCGATCTGTTTCATTAACATTTATATCATATGGAACGTCGCATACAAAGGCATGAGATGTCCGGCGCAAGCGGGACGCGGGCGGCGGGACCTCTCCGGCGACGCTGTCACGCTTGACCAAGCCGACCGACGAAGGTTAATCTTTAAGCGAGACAAGAAACGCCATGAATCTCAAGGAGTGGCTGTACCGCTCACATACTCCCGCCGAGCAGCTCAAGGCGCTTGAGGGCGTCTGTAACGCGCTTCACCAGGCGCATTCCCAGGGCGAGCTGCGGAACGGCGTCGGACCCGAAAACGTTCAAATCGTCTCCGACACGGAATTTACGATCGATCGTCCCGGCGTGATTCCCGCGAGTCATCGAGCCCCCGAGGAACGTCCGACGCCGACGACGGGTATCTTTTCGGCGGGAGTGATCTTGTATGAGATCCTGACCGGCAAGAATCCGTTCGGCGGCTCGCCGCCGGGAAGTGCCCAGCCGACGCCGCTCAAGAGCGTTCGCCGTGATATTTCGGGCGATCTGTCCGACGCCATCATGGCCTGCCTGGAGAGCGATCCCGATTGGCGTCCCAAGGACCTGTCCTACGTTCTTCAAGTGGTGCAGCGTCTTCGGAGCGCCGGCGACGCTCCGAAGCCGTCGCCGGTCGGCGGGACGCGCGGGTCACGCCCGCCTTCGCGTCCGATTTCACGTCCGTCTTCGAGAACGTCGGCGCGCGCTCCGCGTTTTGACCATATGCAGCGACAGCGACGCGTCGGTGCGCCCGTTCTCCTGATCGTCTTGGGCGCCCTGACCGTTCTGGGCGCCGGAGTTTGGTACTGGCAGAAGAATGCGCAGGGTCTGTTCCGGCCGTCGCCGACGACCGTGCCGCCGAGCGCCGTTCCGGCGGGCGATGCACGGAGCCCGGCGGCGATCACGACCGCGCCCGCTGTTTCAACGCCCTTCGCCGTCCCCGGCGTGATCTCTTCACCGACGCCCCCGACGGTCATCGCGACGCCCTGGATGCAGCCGACGCCGTTGACGATGACGGTCGTGACTCCCGCGCCGACAATGCCCACGCCTTTTATCGCCGTCATCCCGACGCCGTTCGTTCCCGCCGTTCCGACTCCGCGTCCGTACTCTACGCCGCCTCGCGCCGTGATCGAGCCGATCACGCCGCCGCCGCTCACTCCAGCGCCCACGGTCGCTCCCACGCCGCCGCCGCCGGCCGAACCGGCGACGTTGAACGCTCTCGCGCCGCGTACGATGACGCGCGGTCAGAGATCGCTCTTTGACCTGCACGGCGCGGGCATTCGAGCGGATCACCGGCCGATGGTTCTGAAAGGCGGCGCTGCTGTCGCCGGGGTTGCGATCGTGCAGAAGAAGCTTGTCAGCCCCAAACTGCTCCGGATACTCGTGAATGTGGAAGGAAGCGTCGTTCCCGGCGGTTATTCGATCGTTCTTGTCGATGAGGCCGGCAAATCGAGCAACGCCGTTGCGTTTGAGATCAAGAACTGATCCTCGTTCTCGATTTTCGGCCGGTTTCTCATTGAAATTTTTCGCATTGAGGCGGCGCGCATCGTGATGTCCAGAGTGGGGCGTTTTGAGATCCTCGCCGAGCTCGGTCAAGGCGCCATGGGGCGCGTGTTTCGCGCCCGCGATCCCGTGCTTGACCGGATGGTCGCGGTGAAGATCCTAGCCGGACGTTACACGGCCGGCGCCGAGGCGCTCATGCGTTTCGAGCGTGAGGCCCGCGCGGCGGCTCGCCTCTCTCATCCGAACATCGTGACGATTTATGAGCTGGGGGAGATTGAAGGGACGCACTTCATCGTCATGGAGCTTCTCGACGGCGTCGACCTGATGCAGGCGATCGAGTATCCGAAACTCCGCCTGGACTTCGACACGAAACTGCGGATTCTTATCGAAGTCTGCCGCGCCCTGGACTACGCTCACAAGAGGGGAGTCGTCCACCGGGACGTCAAGCCCGCGAACATCCGGATCCTTGAAAACGGAGCGGTCAAGATCGTGGATTTCGGGATCGCGCATCTCACGGATTCCTCGATGACGCAGGCGGGGCTTGTGCTCGGAACCCCCAGTTACATCGCTCCGGAGGTGCTCCGGAGCGGCCGCGTGGATCATCGCGCCGACATCTGGGCCGTTGGAGTCATTCTTTATGAGCTGCTTGCCGGTCGCCGGCCCTTCGATGCGCCGACTGTTCCCGCTCTCATCAATTCAATCATTCGGGATGCGACGCCTCGTCTCGACGTCACGCGGCTTGGCGTTCCGCTCGAGATCGGCAGGATCGTGCAGCACACGCTGGCCAAGGAGCCTGGCGAGCGTTATCGGGAAGCATCCAAGCTGGCGGACGATCTGGAGGCGTTAAGGCACGAACACCGTGAAACGGAGACCATCAGCGACGATGAGCGCGGCAATCTGTGCGCGGTCCTGATCGACAGGGCGCGTGCGTTGCTTGACAGGAACGATCTGGACGGGGCGCTCGAAGCCGCCCGTCAGGCCCAGGCGCTCGATCCGACGCGCAACACGATCGTCGCTCTCATCGACGCCGTCGAATCGCGCCTATGTGAGGCTCCCACGATCGTCAGCACGCCGCTGAATGACGCTCGCGCCGAGGACTCGTCCGTCGGCGCCGGACCGGTCGCGACGGCGCCGCAACCGGCGCGGTTGCTTGACGACTGCAGACGGAAGGGTTCACGGTGCATGCGCGAGGTGACGATCTTCGGCGACGGCCCGTCGGCCAGCGCCGCTTGCCTCTCGCCGCGGCGCGATCTCGTGGCCACATCCGGATCCGACGGCGCGATACGAATATGGTCGCTCACGTCCCGCGATCATGTCGTGACCCTGCGCAGCGATCTCCATCAACGAACCGGTCATGACGCCCTGGCGCGCGCGATTGCGTTCGCTCCGGACGGACGGCTGTTGGCGTCCGGCCACGTCGACGGCGCCGTGCATCTCTGGGATCTCGGCCGCGGGCTGGAGATTCCCGTGCGCCTGCGTCATGACGGGTCGATCGGCGACATCGTTTTCTCGCCCGACGGAGCGATGCTGGTGTCGGGCGCTCACGACGCGACGATCAAGTTCTGGGACGTGCGAGCGGCATGGTCCGGCGACGCGCGAAGGGCGCTCTATCGTCAGCCGTCGGCGATCACAGCGCTCGCATTCGCCGGAGGCTCGACATGGTTGGTCACCGGGCACGTCAATCGGATTCTACGCGTTCTGGACGTCGCCACGGGCCGCCTGGTGGCGACGCTTCGCGGTCCCGAGAGCGCCGTTTCGCAGATCCGGACTTCGCCCGACGGCCGCACGATCGCCGTGGCCAGCCAGGATCGCGTCGTTCGAATCTTCGATCTCGCCGAGAAGCGGCAGGTCACGTCAGTGGAGAGTCCGCGGCGCCCGCCGAGCGGGCTCGCTTTTTTCAGCGCCGGCTCAGCGCTGGCCAGCGTATCGCGGGACAACGCGCTCTGCCTGTGGGATCTGGATCGCGGCGCGCTGCTTGCGTCGCTCTGGGGCGCCAAGCAAGAGCGATTCGTCAGCGTGTTTTTCCCGGAAGAAGAGACGTCCGTCGCCGTATTGCTCGCGGACGGCCGCATCCGGCTCTGGTCGAGGATTCGTTAAGCGCGGCCCGTCGGCGTCTCGACAAAGGAGGAGGTTCATGAAAAACATGACGAGGTTCTTCAGCCGTCCGGCGGCCGTCATCATGACCTTCGGGCTCGCTTACATGAGCGCCGCGGCTTCACGAACGGAAGAAGCGGCCGCGACGACGTTCGCCTACAAGCCTCGGATTCAGCGGTCCCTCAACGCCGGTCTTGGCGTCGCGCCGGACGACGTGCGTCGAGACTCGCCGCGCGAGACGGTCATGGGTTTCATCGACGCCTGCCGCGCCGGGCGATATGAAACGGCGGCGCACTATCTTGATCTTGGAGATTTGCCGGTCGCCGATCAGCGCGCGACAGGCGCCAGGCTCGCGCGTCGTTTCAAGTTCGTTCTCGACCAGAAGCTCTGGATCGACCCTGACGATATCAACGACGATCCGCAGGGACGGAAGGACGACGGGCTGGACGCCGATTACGACCGAATCGGAACGATCGCCTTAACGGGAGGCGAGCAGGATATCCGCGTTCAAAGGCGGCTGCTTCCCGACGGCGAGATGCGCGCGTGGGTTTTTTCCCGCAGTGTCGTGCGGTCCATCGATTCTCTCTACGGCGTTTACGGCATCGGCTGGCTCGGCGATCGCCTGCCGTCGTGGACGACGCGTGTTCGCCTCTGGGAGTTCGAGATCTGGCAGCTTTTCGCCCTGCTCATGATCGCGGCGCTGGCCTACTTCGCGGCAGGCGTTGTCGCGTACATGATCACGGTGTTCGTGCGACGCGCGGCCCGGCGGACGCGGGTCGGATGGGACGATGATCTCAGCCTTCAGCTTCCGCGACCGCTGCGTTTTCTGCTGTGGATCTTGCTGATCAACGTCGCGGCCATGTCGTTGCGCCTGTCCGAGCCGGCGAGCAACGCTGTCGCTGTTCTCCTGAGAAGCGGAATGCTCGCCGCTTTCGGTCTGTTTGCCCACCGCGCCGTGTCGGTGCTCGCGCGGCATGCCGAGACGGACATTGCAGGCAAGCATAAAGACGAACGAAAACGCAAAGCCATGGCCACCCAGATCAGCGTGTTGCGGCGGATCGCGGGGGGATTCGTGATCTTCATCATGGCGGCGGTGATCCTGGCCCAGTTCCGCGTGGTGCGCTCGGTGGGGCTGAGTCTGCTGGCATCGGCCGGACTGGCGGGCGTCGTGCTCGGCTTCGCCGCGCAGCGTTCCGTCGCCAATCTCTTCGCCGGAATACAGATCATGTTGACACAGCCTATACGGATCGGGGATGTCGTCGTCGTCGAGGGCGAGTGGGGCTCGATCGAGGAGATCACCTTCACGCACGTGATCGTCAAGATCTGGGACCTGCGACGCCTCGTTCTCCCCATCAGCTACTTTCTAGAGCGCCCCTTTCAGAACTGGACGCGCGCTTCGACGGATCTGCTTGGAACGATCTATTTCTACGCCGACCATACCGTCGACATCGACGCCATGCGGGCGGAGCTGGATCGCATCCTGGCCGCGACCGATCTCTGGGACGGCAAGGCGAAGGGCGTCGTCGTCACGGACGTCAAGGAGCGCGTGGTCGAGGTGCGCGCTCTCATCAGCGCCGCGGACTCCGGGAGGCACTGGGATTTGCGCTGCCTCGTGCGTGAAAAATTGCTCGACTGGCTCCAGCGCGAGGGCAAGTATCTTCCCACTTTCCGGCTGACGATGCGTGACGATGCGTCGCGTATACGTTTGGAACGTGAGTAGGGGCAGGCCCCCGTGCCCGCACCAAACCAGGGCGGTCTTGGGATTTTGGAACCAAGGGCGTTCACGGGGAGCCGCCCTACACGGGCGACGACGCCACGGATGTTGTTTGGCGGGACGCCGAACGTGTTGACGGTGATTCGACGTCAGGATTTCGCCCAATGAACGGCATTGGCGACGACGGAGGCAAGGGCGCGTCCGGGGGCGGCCCGGTCGCCCGTGCGATCCTCCATGTAGACATGGACGCCTTTTTCGCCGCCGTCGAGCAGCGCGATCGTCCGGAGCTGCGCGGCCAGCCTGTCGTCATCGGCGCGGATCCCAAAGGCGGAAGCGGTCGCGGCGTCGTTTCCACGGCGTCCTATGAAGCGCGGCGTTTCGGCGTTGGAAGCGCCATGCCGATCTCCAAAGCGTATCGCTTGTGTCCAAGCGGGGTCTTCCTGCCCGTCGACATGGAGAAGTATGCGCGCGTATCCGATGAAATCATGGGTGTCTTGCGCCGCTACACGGATCTTGTCGAACCGGTTTCAATCGACGAGGCGTTCCTCGATGTCACCGGCCGGCGCCGCGCCCTGGGGCCGGGCCAGGCGATCGCCGCGAGCATCAAGAAGGCTCTACGCGACGAGACGTCGCTGACCGCATCGATCGGCGTGGCTTCCTCGAAGCTCGTGGCGAAGATCGCCTCGGATCTTGAAAAGCCCGACGGTCTGGTCGTCGTTGCTCCGGGAAGCGAGGCGGAGTTTCTTTCGCCGTTGCCTGTTCGTCGGCTGTGGGGCGTGGGCCCGAAGACGGAGGAGAGTCTTCTGAAAATCGGCATACGCACGATCGGAGATCTCGCGCGACAGGATCGCGCTCGACTGGAGCGCAGGCTCGGATCTCACGGCCAGGATCTTCGATCGCTCGCTCAAGGAATCGACGACCGGCCCGTGCAGCCCGAGTCGTCGGCGCCGAAGAGCCTGGGACAGGAACACACTTTCGAGCGAGACACGGACGATATCGAGACGCTGCGCGTCAAGCTCATCGAGCTGTGCGACGAGGTGGGGCGGCGACTCCGCGAGCATTCACTCGCGGGACGCACGATCACCCTCAAGTATCGCAATGAGACGTTCCAGACGCGGACGCGCGCCGAGACGATCGCCGATCCGGCTGACACGGGCGAGGCGATCTTCACGGTCGCCTGGAGGCTTTTCAGGGCCGTCCATGGCCGCGGACGTGTTCGTCTCCTGGGAGTCTCGGCCTCAGGTTTCGGGAGCCACGGCCAGCTTCAGCTCTTTCCCGCCGACTCCTCGTCCATCGAACATGCGCGGGACGCCGTTCGTCGGCGTTTCGGAGACGGCGCGTTGACCCGCGCGAGCCTGCTTGTTCAAAGGCGCGGGGATCGTCGCGCCGAATGAGTCCTACTTCGTCGTCCGTAGATTCAGGTTCAGGCGCAGGTAGAGGCTGATCTGAACGGCGCCTTTCGGCAGCACGATGTCGACCGGGATCACGACCTCGTGCTCTCCCGCGCGGTCGACGATCTCCACTGAAACCGGCGCGCTGAGAATCGCGCCGGCGTTCGGCGTTTCCGTTTCTCCGGGCTGGATCGTGCCCGAGGACGGGCCGAATGTGGGTTCCGCCGGTCCGGACGAGAACGTCGATCGCAAGGGCGGAGGGGTTCTGCTTTCGTCCTGCATCTGGTGCGCCCGCAGGCGCTCGCGGATTTCCAGCGTCTCTTCCATGCTCGACGCGAGAGTCGAATGAGGATCGGCGGGCGGGCGGGACGTGACGCGAAACGACGCTTCCTCGCTCGGCAGCACGTCGACCTCGATGTCGTCCACCTCGAATGGCGGCTCGTCCAGCTCCAGCGCGTCGAGCATGGCGTCGGAGACTTCCGGCTCGGACGGCGCGGGCGGCG